>JBOHAY010000160.1:0-21176 GCA_050697935.1 Gaiellaceae bacterium
GTCCTCGCCGCTCGAGCTCGCCACGGAGCGCGAGCAGAAACTGATTCCCGCCTCCGTACGGCGGCGGCGAGAACTCGTGGAAGATCGCGATGTCGGCGCGGCCCGCGCGGTAGCGGACGCGATCGACTTCCGTGGAAGCGAACCTGCGCACCGCGCGCCCCGCTCGGCGAGCGTGGTAGCCGGCTCCCCGCACCGCGCCGTGGAGCGTCACGACGGCGCTCCGGATCGGGCCGCCGCCATGAGCAAGGCTGGGATCGCGACGGCATAGCGCGACCAGGTCAGATCGCGCTCGACGGTCTCACGCGCCCCCGCTCCGAGCGAGGCGGCCAGTGCTTCGTCTGACAGAACCTCGCCGACGGCAGCGTCCAGCGCCTCAAGACTGCCGGGCGGGACGAGCCGGCAGTTGACGCCGTCCTCGAGCCCGTACCCAGTCGCAATCGCGGCGGTCCGGCTCACGACGACAGGCTTCGCGCTCGCCATGGCTTGCAGTAACACGGTAGTGGCTCCCGAGTAGCTGTTGTCCCGCACGGGAAGGACGACGACGCGCGCGCTCCCGAGCCGGTCGCGCACCCGGTCGAACGGGACGTCCACCTCGAGCCTGACGTTGGGTGGAACCGGACCGAGCGCCCGGGCGGCGTCATTCGAAAGCACGAGCCGGCAAGACCATTCGGGACGAGCGCGGGCAAGCGCGACGAAGAGGGCCAGGTCGCGCCGCGGGTCGGCCCCGATCGAGACGACGTCCGTGTCGACAGACACCTGGGGCTGTGGCGCGAAGTACGTCGGATCGACACCGAACGGCACGAACACAACCGAAGGACCACCCTCTCCGAGCCACTCCCGAAGCGCCTCGACCTCGCCCGTTCCGTAGGCGACGATCGTGTGAAGTCGTCTATACGAGTCCAAGAACATCCGCCGCGCTCGCGCGGTTCGGAGTTGCCGCAGTCGCTCGGGAAGACCGATTGCCGCGTAGACAATCGGTGTCCTGACGAGGCCCCGGCGGGCGAGAAGCGTGAGCGGGATGCCGACGGTGTCCACCGTCGAGAACACGACGTCCGTCTTGTTCAGCCCCGCCCGGCACGCGAGAACCGTGGCGAAGTCGCCGGAGTAGCCTCCTCCAGCCTTGACGATGCGGTCGAGCGCTGCGCCTGTGGCACGCGCCACCGGCCCGGCTTCGCGACCCGGCTCGAGGTTGTGCGCGACCGCATAGCCGGCCGCCGCCAACTCGTCGAGCCCGTACAGGCTGTAGCGGGAGCCGTGGCCGACAGGCGCCGCCAGAGCATCGCGCCGGAGCCGCGACTCGCGATAGAGGAAGTACACCGCGGGCGGACGCATCGGGACGGTCACGGTCACGTGGGGTAGCGTAGGGATGCGGTGCACAGGGCGAAGACGCATTTCGCGGCCCGGGTCAACCACGTCGCGACGGCACTCGAGCGCCGGGGAGTCCGAGCCACGTACGCATTGCACGACCGCGTCCTCTCGAACCGGAGCAGCCGCCGTCGCTTCTCGGGCTCGCGTCCTGAGCTCGACGACGTCCAGCAACGAATACTCGCCGAGCTCGATGCCGACGGCTATTCGCTTCTGACGTTCGCGGAGCTGTTTCCTGCCGGGGACGACTGGCACGAGATCGAGGCGCAGAGCGAACGATTCGTCGCGGAGACCGAGGCGGCTCTCGCCGGCGACCGCGAAGCGCTCCGCGTGCGGGCAGGAAAGGAGTTCGTTGTCCGGCTCCACAGCTACGGCGTCGAGCTCTCACTCGACGACCCGTGGTTCCGCGCGTGCGCGTCCCGCCGGATGCTCGATCTCGCGAACTCGTACCTCGGGCTCTGGTCGAAGCTCGAGTACGTCGACATGTGGTACTCGGTGCCGCAGGCGGCCGATGCGGCGAGGGTCGCATCCCAGCGCTGGCATCGTGACTTCAACGATAAGCACCTGCTGAAGGTGTTCCTCTACCTCGTCGACGTGGACGAGGGCACGGGGCCGTTCCAGTACGTGCCCGGGAGCGCGCCCGGAGGCCGACACGGCTACGCCTGGCCGTGGCGCCCGCTCGGCGAGAACTACCCGCCGGAGGAGGAGCTCGAGAGCCGGATCCCCGGAGATGCCGTCAGGAGGTTCACCGGCCCCAAGGGAACCTTGCTCTTCTGCAACACCGCGGGCTTCCATCGCGGCGGGTTCGCGACGACGGCGCCACGCGTCCTCGCAACGGCGACGTACTCGTCTCCGGCCTCACTCGCTGCGTTGTCGGAGAGGAGCTACAGCTTCACCGGCTCGCTCGAGGAGCTCGATGCTCAGACGCGTTTCGCGCTCACCTGAGGCTGGACTCGGCCTCGAGCTCGCGCGTAGACCACTAGCGGCGTGGTTGATGACCGCCACGACTCGCAGCCGCTATCGCTCCTCGGTCGTCCACTCGAGCAGCGGCCGAACTACGCCCTTCCACTGGCTAGTGAAGAGGCCCTTGGCAGAGTCACCCTCGCCCGGATCCTGAACATGAAACGAGACCGCGTCGTTGGCGCCGGCGTGGGAGTGGAGCTTGGGAGCGTTGAGGGAGCACACGCCCGCATCGACACTTACTAGGCCTTCGTTCAGCAGATTGCCTGGAATCCAGGCCGTCGAGACGTACTCACCTGCGTCCGAGGGCTCGCGCCAGCGCAGATTCGTGTCCATCGCGTTGAAGACGACGTTGCGCCGACCGTCGTATACCTTGATCTTCGGAAAGACGGGGGTGGCGCCCGAGCGGCGAACGGTAAACGCGATCTCTATGCCGACGGGCTGCCGCACGTCGACCGCGTCCGAGACCGCGCCGTTCTCGTCGACGACTCGTATCGACCTCAGACGTACGAGGTCGTCCCCAGGGGCGCTGAGCAGATCGGACCACGTTCGCATCGATCCCGAACCTCCGACGGTCTGGAGGTAGTGGGCAACAACATCGCTGCTGGGCCCATCGAGAACGACGCCGCCCGTCTGCAGCAGGATCACGCGGTCGCAGAGTTGAGCAACCGCTTGCATCTGGTGGGACACGAAGACAACCGTGCGGCCCGATTCGCTCAGATCCTCCATGCGGCCGAGGCAGCGTCGCTGGAATTCGGCGTCGCCCACGGCGAGCACCTCGTCGACCAGGAGAATCTCAGGCTCGAGGTGAGCGGCTACGGCGAAGGCCAGGCGAACGGACATCCCACTCGAGTACCGCTTGACCGGAGTGTCGATGAACTGCTCAACCCCGGAGAAATCGACGATCTCGTCGAACTTATCCTGGATCTCGCGGCGCTTCATCCCGAGCACGGCACCGTTGAGATAGACGTTCTCGCGGCCGGTGAGCTCAGGATGGAAGCCGGTTCCGACCTCGAGCAAGCTCCCGACACGGCCGCGGATCTCGGCACGCCCGCTGGTCGGCGTCGTGATCCGCGTGAGGATCCTGAGCAGCGTCGACTTCCCGGCGCCGTTCGGCCCGATGACACCGAGCACCTCGCCGTCCCGTACCTCGAGAGAGACATCCTTGAGCGCCCAGATCTCCTCGTAGTGCGCTCCGCGGTCACGCTTGGCGACTCGCCGCGCTGCGGCAGCCAGCGAGTCGCGAAGCGTCCCGTAGGAGCTCTGCAGCTCGCCGATCCGATATTGCTTCGACAGCCTCTCGGTCACGATTGCGACGCTCATCAGATCGTGTCCGCGAAGCGGGGCTCCGAGCGACGGAAGTACCAAAGCCCTACGACGAGAAAGACCGCGGTCGCCGCGACGCCGACGAGCGACTTCCCGAGGTCCGGCGGCGCCGTTCCGAGGACACCCCACTGGAAACCGCTGATCACCGTCGTCATCGGGTTGAGCGCGAGCACCCATTGCCACCGCTCAGGCAGTGCGCTGATCGCATAGACGACGCCTGACAGATACAGCCAGATTTGCATCAGGAATGGAATCGCATAGGGAACGTCCCGATAGCGCACGTTCACAGCGGAGAGGAACAGAGCAACCCCGAGAGCTGCGATCAGAGCCATCGCCAGGAAAAAGGGCGCGAGGACTATGGCGACGCTCGGCCAGACGCTGAACCACACCATCATCCCAAAGAGGACAGTCAGGGCGAGCATGAAGTCGACGATCGGGACCGTCACTCCAGCGAGCGGGAGGAGGATTCGGGGGAAATAGACCTTCGTGACGAGGCCGCGGTTCGAGACGAGGCTGCTACTCGCGAGCGCCACCGAGGAGGCGAAGTAGGTCCACGGGAGAAGAGCGGAGTAGACGAAGATCGGATAGGGAACTCCTTTCGAGGGGAAGTTCGCAAATCGACCGAAGACGAAGGTGAACACGACCATCGTCAAGAACGGCTGCAGGATTGCCCAGGCGACGCCGATCGACGTCTGCTTGTAGCGAACCGCGATGTCGCGCCAAGCTAGCCGAGCGAGGAGCTCACGGTAATGCCAGAGTTCCCGCAGGTCGAGGTGCGGCCAGCGTGGCGCTGGCTTGATTACGGTGAGTCGCTCGACCCGCTGCGCCCGCTGGGGCTCCACGTCGGGAGCCGGCACGCGTTCGCGTACCTCCAGCTCGGTTTCGGTCATCTCGATCGATGCTAGCTGTGCCGCCGGATCCGGCCGTGAGCCAGTTGCGAAGCCGCACGGAGGGCACGGGGCCAGAAGCGTTGCTCGAGCAAAGCGATCCGACCTTCGAGATCCCGGATCTGTCGATCGAGACGATCGAGGTCGACCTCGCCGATGGCGGCGCATTCGACCGCGTACTTGGCATCGTCGACGACGGTCGTGACAGCGAACGCGAGCGAGCTCGCGTCGTCGCTCGGCAGCCGATAGCCGGAGCCATCGTGCAGCGTGCGGAGGACGTCACGCAGTCGCTCGTCGACGGCGAGGGAACCATCCGCAATTCCCTGGGCCACCGCCTCTTCAGGGATGGGGTCGGTCGTGTGATCGAGCGGGAACCGGAGGACTTCGATCGGATACCAGGCGCGGAGAGGCTGTCCTCCGTGCACGCCGATCCCTGGAGAGAGGCGTTGGACCGGGCTGAGGAGGTGGAGTAGCGGCTCCTGGCCTGGAGAAGCCGACGCGAGCGAGTCGCGCACGATCATTCGTTCCGCGAAGAGATCGGTTCCGGGACGCGGCCGAAACTGCCGGACAAGCGCCTGCACGATCCCGTAGCGCGGAGGCACCGCCACGAGCACATCCTTGAGGCTGGCCCCTCGCGGCCACCAGAACTCGGTCGATGTTGCCGTGATCAGCCAATCGGCGGCGTACTCCGTCGCAGCGAGACGAGACGTCTGAGCTCGTTGCTCGGGAGACGACGGATCGAGCCCGTCGGGGGCTCGAACGAGATGCCCCTGCCGGCCGTGTTGCTCGAGGATCTCGGACACGTCTTCACTGGCGTCGTCAGCAGTCGCGATGACGAGGTCGACGCCGGCGTTGAGGTGGAACGACAGCTGGGCCTCCAGGTACTCCGCGTCGATGGGCGCGGGCGCGATGGTCATGGCGATCCTCACGGACCCGAGACCCTCCGCCCGCGCCGTTCGAGAGCCGTGGCTCTGAGGGCGACGTCGTCGATGCGGCGCTGCAGTCTCACGAGGGTTGCGTCATGAAGGGCGCTCAGGTCTGTCAAGGCCGCATCATGCAGATCCGGAACGGCCCGAGCGTCGGAAGCAACGCCGATGCCACTGGGAAGACGGAAAGCGAGCTCCGCGCTCGGGGTCTCGTCGACCAGGCCGCGGAGCATGTCTCGCAGGCGGGTGTCGCTGATCAGCGTCCCGGCCTCGAACCCTCTCGCCACGGTCCTGTCGTCCACGTCGACGGACGCGTAGACGTCCTCGACGCGGCCTTGCTCGCGTGCCACGTCGCCTTTGACGTAGATCCCAAGCGGCTTGTCGCCGTGCGCGCGACGCGTCGTCTTCCGCAGCCACTGCTCCACGCTCCGGTAGGGGAAGTGCAGGATGTCGAACGGATACCAGCCGGGAACCGGGACCAGGTCCGCGCCGGCCACCGCATAGCCTGCGTGGAAGACCCTCACCGCCGGATCTGCTCTGTGAGCGACAGTAGCGCCGGGCCGCCACGGGCTGGTCGGATCGTTGAGCGCTACCGGCGGCGAGACGCGGAGCGTCATCCGCTCGAAGAACGGCGATCCGTCGTAGGGAACCGGCACGAAGTGGCGGTTCATACAGCCGACCACACCGAATCGCTGTGGAACTGCGGAGAAGATCTCCTTGAGCGTGCCTCGGCGCGGCCAGTAGAACTGGTCGGCGTCCGTGTTGATCACCCAATCGGCGCCGTGCTCGGTTGCCGCGAGCCGCGCCATACGTGTCCGCCACACGTCCTCTTGCACGGGCCCGCTCTCGGCAATCCGCCGGAGGTAGCCCTGCCGGGCGTACGCCTCGAGGATCTCGGTGGTCCCGTCCCGAGACTCGTGGTCGGTTGCGACCACGAAGTCGACGCCGGCATTGAGGTGATAGGCGATCTGCGCGTCGACGATGTCCGCCTCGTCGCGAACGACCAGCGTCTCGACCAGCCTCATCGACGAGACCGGGTTACCGAGTCGGGAATGGCGCTTCTCCGGGTGCGAGGAGAATGTTCACGGTTCGACTGACACAGAGCTCTACGAGCTCGTGCAGCTCGAGGATCTCGCGCGGCGGAGGGACCTGAGCAAACCGCTCACGATACGGGTTACGCACCAGTTCATATGCCGTCAGGCCGTAGGCCGACGACATGGCGGCGAGGAGCTCGACCGCGTCGCTCGCACCGTCCGGATGGAGCTCGACGATCAGGGCGGGGCGGCTGCCGCGTTCGAACAGCGGCGCGAGCCCGCGAAGCACCTCCGCCTCGAAGCCCTCCACGTCGATCTTCACGAGGCGAACCCGGTCCGCGTCGGCTGTGTCGAGCAGCGAGGCGACGGTTCGGACCGACACGGTGCTTGACGCTCCTGCTCCGAGTTTCGGACTCATGGCATCGTCACGACGAACCGACGCTTCGCCGGTGTTGCCGGAGGGTGGGTCGCTGAGTTGCACGCTTCCCTCGGAGGCGCCCGCCGCTGTAAGTAGGGCAATGACGTTCGACACCGCATTGAGCGCCAGGTTCGCACGGAGGGCCTCGTGAGCCCGCGCGCTTGGCTCCAGCGCGTAGACACGCCCCGCGGGCCCGACGAGCCTCGACGCCAGGAGCGTGTAGTACCCGGCATGCGCGCCTACGTCGACGCACACGTCGCCGCGCGCGAGCAGCCTCTGGAACACGGCCGTGACCTGCGGCTCCCAGACCCCGGAGGTCGCAAGTACGCGACCTAGCATGTCGGACGTGTCGACGTTCATCCGCGACCCGCCGGTGACGGAGACCACGAGCCGGGAATCCATGCGTTGGGCGAGTGGTCTCGAGACGTTCCGGTAGACCGTTCCGCGCAGGGTGCGGCCGGGGATCCGTCGCAGTCCGACCAGGATCGCTGCGGCGAGGCGCGGACGGCGACCAAGCCGTTGCCCGATACCCGGTAGCAAGCGATCTCTGGGCGAAAGGACCGAGCGCGCCCACACACCGTACGGTCGTGTGTTCACGACCGTGAGACTACGGCTCCGACGGCTCGGGCCATGAGGGTATGGGCAGCAGCCCACGCGCAGTCCGCCGCTCGAGTGCGCGGACCCGTCGCTCGAGACGATCGAAGGCCCGACACGCACGGACGGTATCCGCATCGCGAAGAGCCGCTGCCTCGGCCGCATACGCCGCATCATCCTGCGGCGTCGGGTGTTGCACAGGAAGGGCCGCGGACGTGGGCGGCAGCGAGAACTGCCCGCCCCGCTCGCGAAGCTCTGCGCTGCCCGCGAGGATGCGAAGGACGTCCCGGAGGCGAGTGTCCGTCACGATCGCACCCTCCCCGATCCCGATCTCGAAGGCTCGATCGTCCACGGCCAGCGACGCATAGTGATCCTGCAGACGCTGCTGGACGACGGCGCGATGAGCCTCGACGTGATACACGGTCGCGTGTCGCGATCCCGCTTCCACGAAATGCCTCGCTTTTTGCGCCATCTGCGCGGGCGAGCGCCAGGGGAAGTGCAAGACCTCAATCGGATGCCAGTTCTGGAGCGCTGTGAGGTGCGTTCCCGAGATCGCATGGTTTCCGAGGGACACCACGACGCCTGGGTCCCCTCTGTGGATGACCCGGGCGAGGGGACGGTACGTGCTCACCGGAGCGTTGATCGCAGCGGGGGCGGACATCCGATGAGTCATCCGCTCGGCAAAGTGAGCACCGTCGTCCGGACGAGGGATGAACACACGGTCGAACGCGCGAATCGCGCCAAATCGCGTCGGGATAGCTCGGAGGATGTCCCGAAGGTCACCGCGCCGCGGCCACCAGAACTGATCCGCGTCCGCGTTGATCACCCAGTCGGCGCCGTGCTCCACGAACGCGATTCGGGCCATGCGTGTCCGCCATTTGACCTCCCGCATTGCTCCGCTTTCCGGTGTCCGCCGCACGTACCCGTCTCGGGCATACGTCTCGAGGATCTCGGTGGTGCCGTCCTGCGAGTCGTGGTCGGTGGCGATCACGAAGTCGACCCCGTGGTTGAGGTGATACGCGAGGTGCGCGTCGATGATGTCGGCTTCGTCGCGAACCAGAAGCGTCTGCACGATCTTCACGTCGGTTCACTTTCTTCTGCAATGGCCGCCATTCCGGAAGTGTCCTCGTTCCGCCCCGGGTCCTCCACTTCGAACGGGCGGTTTCCCGCGTTTTTGCGCACCCCTCCACACCGGCCCTTGGGTACGAGCTCTCGGCTCGGGAGTCCACCACGCGCCCCAATACACTCATCGCCAGATGAGCCCTCAGCGACAGACCGATCATGAGTTCGGCGTCGTCATCACCGCCAAGCCCGAGCACTTCCATTGGGTACGAGGGACTTGTGCGAGCGTCCGCTACTTCATGGACGATACGCCGATCTGCGTCATCGTCGACGGGGAGCGGCACCCCGCCGATCTTCGTAGGACGTACGGCGTCCAGACGATCATGCGTGCGGACGTGGAGATCCCTGCCCTGCGGACGTTGAGCTTCGGCTCGCTCAAGGCAAAGAACGCGGCACTTTGGCTCTCCCCTTTCGAGACGTTCTTCCTCCTCGACGCGGACGCGATCGTCTGGGGCGACATGCGCAGCCTCGCCGATTTCGGCCGCTACGACTTCGTCATCGACGAGCCGATCGGCCATCTCGAGGAGGTTCGTCGGTCGGTCATGGACGTCGACGTCGTCGGGCAGCACTTCCCCGGGTTCGACGCGCGAAGCCACCGGACGGAATACGTGAACACCGGCGCATACTTCGGGCGGCGCGGCATGTTGGACGTCGAGCTCTATGCCGAGCTTCTTCACTTTTCACACCATCACCCGGGAGCGCTCTACGGAGATCAGGGATCCTTCAATTTCCTGCTCTTCAGCGCCGCGGACGCAGGACTCGTCCGCCTCGCGCAGCGCCCCTTGCAAGTGCAGACAGGACGATCTCTTCAGGAGGACGTGATTCGCCGGTTCGCAATTGCCGACGGACGTCCAATCGTGGCAAGTGAGCCAGTCGTGCTCCACTGGGTCTCATCTCCGAAGCCTCGAGTTCGACAACGTGGCCGCGACTACTTCGAGCCGATGACGTTCTTCCGGATGCTGTTCCGGGCCGACTCGAACGGCGGACGGACGCGCGCTCAGGACGAGCTTTGGCTCCGATACGAGGACGCCACGTGTACTGACTGGCGCGGCACGAATCTCCGCGGGCGCTCGCGAAAACTGAAGCGTCGCGCGGGCTTTCGCTGGGCCGAGCTCAAAGCGGGCCTACGCCGGCGCACGCCCGACAGGGTCGTCTCGGCGATCAAGCGACGCGCTTAGCTCATCGAGTCGAGGGATCCGGTGAGCCGCTTTGCGCATGCCGTTTGGTCCGACGCGGCGCGAGCAGCCCGCCCGAGCCCAGCAGAAGGAACGCAGGCGTGACCGGTACCGAGTAATGCGGGATCGCAGCGATCGCGAGCGCACTGAGCACGATCACGATGCACGCGGCAATGGCCGGCGTCGACATGGCAAGAGCATTCAGCGGGCGACGAATTGCGAGACCGATGACGCCGAGGGCGAGCCAGAGCACTGGCGGCGGAAACCAGCGGGAGGACTGGTTGAGCCTGAGAGCCAACGTCGCGTTTCCCTCGCGGGTGGGCAGATTGCTCGACAGCTCCGAAATCCGCCGGTGAAGCGCGGCGTGGCGCTCCGCGTCGCCCTCGTGCACGAAGACGAGATGATGCTCGGTCGGAGACGTCCACACCGTGTAGATGCTTCGATCCGGCGTCGTAGGCCCGCCCTCGTGGGGCGCAGGTATGCGTTCTCCTTCGGTCGGTCTGGGCAACGCCTTGCCACCGACGACGATCGTGTCTCCAGGCTCGTCCTGCCCGACCGAGCCGGCGGGAGCCGCCCCGCTCGCGTTGCCGCCCATGTCCAGGGGCCGGAAGACGGAGAGGCGAAGCAGGTCCCAAGCGGTTGTCGAAACACCTCGAACGTAGGGCCCGGGATGTGCGCGAACGGCCTCGATCCCGACGTCCCGCAGCAGACGTTCGTCACTTTCCCAGCCGTCGAGGCGGATTGCCAGCGCACCGAGGTCCTCCTTCATGCGAGGGCTGGGATCGGCGAAGAAGTCCTCGAGCCCGATCCCATACGAGCGGTATGGCTCCTCAGACAGGAGCTCGCGCTCCACCGCCTCGGCAAGCCTGCGCGAAGCGGGACCGTTCTCGGGCCGCACGATGCGCTCCGTGAGATAGACGCGCTCGAACGGCAACCTCGAGTTCCCGCCCCGCGCGACGGTGTAGTCGCCGAAGCGGATCCCGTTGTGGACGGTCCATGCACCGAGCAACCCGACGGCGCAGACGACGAACGCCGTCGCAGCAGAGAGGCGTGACCGCCACGACAACGGTAGGAGAAGGGGAAGGGCAGCGAGGACGAGCAACGCCTGATTCCCCGGCCGTACGAGGACGAGCAGCGCGACCCCGGCGCCGACCAGCGCGAAGCCGGCCGTCGTCGGCCGGAGGAGAACACGAACGAGCAGCAGCGACCATCCGGCGAACGCAGCCGCGAACACCGTGTCCGACGACAGCTCGTGAAAGAGGATCCCGTAGCTCGGATATGCGAGGAGAACGACAGCCACGAGCAAGCCGGCCGCGCCGCCGAACGTGCGTGCGGCGAGGAACCACGCCGTCACCGAGGCCGCATAGAGAAGTGACACGGCCGGTTCGGCAAGCGCGCCGCCGGCGATGTCCAACACGACCCCGACGACGAGCGGCGCGACCGGCGTACGCCCGAGGACGTATCCGAGGTCGATCGGATCCGACTGGAAGAGCTCGACGTACGCCCCGACATACGTCCCGAAATCCCGGCCGCCGGCGAGTGGCATCGCGTACGCCTGCACCCACCAGACGGTCAGGCCGGCGATGAAGACGGCGACGGCGCCCCACCGCGTCTCCGCTGCTACCGCGAGGCGGCCGATCACTCGCGCTGCCCCGCGAAGCCACCGCACAGGCGCGGAGGGTACCGCAGCCTCTGGCGGGGCTTTGCGCGGGAGCGCGACCGATCCAGCCGCCGGGGGAGGGGTAGCCTCTCCGCGCACTCATGGCCGCGACAGGACATAGAAGACTCACCGGCACGCTCGCCTGGCTCGAGCGACTTGCGTCGAGGCGGCTCGGAGCAATCGTGCTCTTCGGCCTGGGGCTCGCAGTCTTCGCGCTGCGAGCCGTTGCATTCCCGCTGAAGGCCGGCCGCGACCTTGACGAATATCTCTACGCCTACATCCAGCTCTTCGACTCCGACGTCCTGCTCCCCTGGTCGATGCTGTTTCGCACCCCTGTAACGCCAATCGTCGCCGGGCTCGCTCTCGACATCGCAGGCGGCGCGTTCGCAGAACCGATCGCCGCCGTGCTCTTCGCCGGCTCGATCGTCGCCTGGAGCGCCGCCGGGCTCGTCCTCGGCCCTCGAGTTGCCCTGTTGACTGCCGCCGCGCTTCTCGTCTACCCCGGATACGGGCTGATGTTCCACGAGCTCGCGAGCGAGACGGTCTTCGCCGCGTCATTCGCCGGCTGTGCACTACTGGTCGCCCGAGCCGCCGCTCGCCCGTCTACCGGGCGTTTTGCTCTCGTCGGACTCGGCATCGCCGTGCTGGCGCTCGTCCGGCCGGGGAATGCCGTGCTCCTGGCGTTCGCCGCGTTTCCTCTCGTCCTCGCTGGGCCGTGGCGAGACCGCGTGCGCTGGGCGGGAGCCGTCGTCCTCGTGGCGGTCCTGCCGCTCGCCGCGTGGACGGTGCACAATGGCCTGCGCTTCGACACCTGGGCGCTGGCTCGTGGCGGTAACGCCATCGTTCCCTTCTACCGCGCCTTCATCACCGACCGAATCATCTCGCCCGACAACGGGGAGGACTCACGGCGACTCGCACGGGCGATGCAGGAGAGCCTGCTCGCACGCGAGCCGTATCGGTCCTACGGCGTCACCCTGGAGCAGCTGTTCAACCAGGGCAGCTTCCGGGTGCACGAGGATCTCTACATCCTCTCCGACCAGGTCTTCGGGTGGGACTCGGACTACTCGATCCTGCGCCGCGCCGGGGTCGAGGCAGTGCGCGCGCATCCGCGCATCTACGCCAAAGGCGTGCTCGAGACGACCTGGGATCAGCTGAGCTCGCCGTTCTTCCGTGTCGTCGCCGCACCGCGAGAGAAGCCGGCTGCGGACGTTCCGCATACCGCGCAGCTGCCGCCACCGACCGAGGGTGAGCCGATACCCGCTGGACAGGTCGTGTGGATCTCCCGCCCCGACCAGCGCATTCGGCAGGTCTGGACGTCGCCGACCGAATGGCACTTCGAGTTCTTCGACCCCACTGACAAGCCTCGATTCGAGGCGATCGAGCACAGGCGTGACGATCTCCTCGCGTCGTTCCCCGAGCGACAAGGGAACGCGTCGCTCGGCCTCCGGATCAATCAGCTGTCTCGTTGGTTCCCCCGGCCGTGGATGTGGATCGCGGTCGGCCTGATCGCAATCGCAGTTCGGCGACCACGCGGGTCGAGAATGCTGATCGCCCTCTCGTTGTCTGCGCTCGCGGTGGTCTGCCTGAACGCTTTCGGCCTCTTCGCCGACCTACACTTCATGCTTCCGGTCGCGCCGGCGTTCGTCCTCCTCGCAGCGGGCGGACTATTCAGCCCCCGCCGAGCCGGGTCCGTAGCGCGCTGGTAACCGGGACGCGACGAGCTCGTTGATAGCGTTGACGACCCGCGCGCCCGCCAAGCCGTCAACCTCTCCGACGACCTCGAGCGCGACGCGCGCTCGCTCGTCCGCAAGCTCGCCCGGATGCGCTAGCGCCCGCTCGATCCCGGATACAACGGCCTCGAACCGTTCGGCCGAATAGAACGCACCGGACGCGGCGAGCTCCTTGTAGTGCTCGCCGATGACGTTCTTCATGGCCCAGCCCTCACCGGGCTCAGCGCCTTCGTCGTAGAGCACACACACGGCCGGACGATCGTTGACGATCGCCTCGAGCAGGATCGTCCCGGCATTCGCAACGACACACGCCGCGTGCTGGAGGACGGTTGCGAGCACCTCGAAGTCCGTGAAGCTCGCCTCCTGAACGTGCACGCCGTCGGTCGCCAGCGCAGCAGCGAACCGCTCACGCCACGCGCGGTCGCGGGGATGGGGCCGGAAGAGAAGCGAAACACGCCCACGTCCCTCCATCTCCCACCAGCCGACAAGGCGTTCGACGAAGCGATCCTCGTACGGCGCGTTGGTCGGCGTGTTCCCCATGACAACCACAAGCGGAACCTCGGGATCGAGCTCGTACGAGCGCACGAGAGCATCGAAGTCGTCCCGTGGACGATGCCGGTGATAGATGTCCGTCTGCGGCCAACCGGTGATCACGACCCGCTCGGGGGCGATACCGTGATACCGCTCCAGATCGTCCTGCATGATCCCGTTCTGGACGATGTAGCGGTCGCAGAACGGTGCGATCACCCCCTTGCCGACCGTGTGATCCCAGCTCGCCACGTGCGCGACGATCGGGATCCGGAGGCGGCGCGCGACGACGAGGAACGGGACGACTGCGTGCGGTTGGACGTTCGAGAGGACGAGCGCCGCGCATTCGCGCTCCATCCGATCGCGGAGAGGGCGCGGGACGTATCGGAGCGAGCCGAAGTGCCAGGCTTCCATGCGCCGCTCGAGCCTGTTCCAGCGAGGGAGCGGCCCACTGCGCGCCGAGTCGAGCATCCAGTTGTCGTGTCGAGGCTCCATGCGCTCACGGTGGAAGCCGTGCCGCTCGTTCAGCCTGATCGCTAGCGGGTAGTAGCCGATCCACTCGTCGAGCCGGCCGTCGATCCGGCGCCAAACCTTCTTGGAGAAGCGAACACGTTGCGGAAAGAGCTCGTCGACATCGAGAGTCTCGACAGCGCCCGTCCGCCCCGCCCACTGCGCACCGTCATCGACGAAGAGAGCGACCAGGCGCCCACTGAGACGCTCAGAGAGCCCGTCGACGATTCCCGCATCGAAGAACAGGCGCGTCGAGAGCTGGTCGGGGAGGACGAGCCAGACCCGATCGCCCATCACTCAGTGCTCGCGCCAATCTGCCCGAGGATCCGGTCGGCCAGCGAGGCGCCGTCGAGCCCGTGCGCACGGAGCGCCTCGGCCGGCGTCCCGCAGGCGGGCCAGCCTTCCACGCCGTAGACGATGAATCGGCGGTCGAGCTCGCGCCGAAGAGCATCGCCGAGCCCGCCGATGGGAGCGTGGTCCTCGAGGACGAAAACCTGTCGATGCGGGCCGAGCAGGTCGGTCAGCCACGGTCGGTCGATCCGATTGAGCCACGGCATCGCGACCACCGCAAGACCGATACCGCTGCCCTCGAGCTTCTCGGACGCGGTCAGGGCCTCGTGCAGCATCACCGGCCCGTAGGCGAAGAGAACGGCGTTCTCCCCTTCGTGCAGAATCGTCCCGCGGCCGGGCGAGAATTCGCCGGAAAGATCGATCCGGCGCGGCGAGGGGCCTATCGCGAGCCTGACCGCGACGTTCTCGGTCGCGTCTTCGATCGCCCAACGCAGGAGCGCGCGCGTCTCGTCTGGGCTCGAAGGTTGCACGACCGCGACATTGGGAAGTGCCCCAAGCAGCGAGATGTCCCGCAAGGACTGGTGTGACTTGCCCGGGCCTGCGGGGATGAGGCCTGCGTAGTGAAGGGCGTAGACGACTCTCGAGCCCTCGCTCGCCTGGTTGTAGATCTGCTCGTTCGCGCGCGAGGCGAGGAACGAGGCAAAGGAGTTGACCACCGGGAGGAGCCCGTGCCTCGCGAGCCCGGCAGCGGCGGAGACCATGTCCTGCTCGGCGATGCCGCACTCGAGGAACCGCTCGGGATACGCGAGCTCGAAAGCCCGCACCCGGCAATCCGAGGCGAGGTCGGCATCGAGGACGACGAGATGCTCGTGCTCTGCTCCGAGTCGAACGAGCTCGTCGCCAAAGGCGTCGACGACATACTCCTGCGTCACTCGCGACCGTGTCCCGGCTCCGGATTCCGGCTCTCCTTCGAGCGTTTCAGGCCGCTCGTCCGCGGTATCGGCGGGCTCGAGCACCAAGGGGTCGAGCCCTAGCGAGGTCATACGTTCCCCGATTCGCCCGGCGAGCTCTGCGAACGCCCGCCTGAACGACTCGTCGTCCGGCGCACCCGCGTGCCAGCGGTAAGTGCCGTCACCCTCGACGAGCGCCGCCGGGTGCTCCATGAACGACACGCCCTTCCCCTTGATCGTTCGCGCCACGAGCGCCTGAGGGCGGTCGTCGACCGTGCGAAAGGAGGTGAATGCGACACGCAGCGCACGAGGGTCGTGCCCGTCGCATGTCTCGACGTGCCAGCCGAACGCGCGGAACCTCTCCTCGAGCTCGCCGAGCGACACGATCTCGTCCGTCGGCTTGTCGGACTGGAGCTCGTTCCGGTCGACGACTACCACGAGATCGGCGAGCCGTTCCTGCGCAGCCGCCTGCAGCCCCTCGTAGTTCTGGCCCTCCTGAAGCTCCCCATCCCCGGTCATCACGACGACTCGACCGCCGCGGCCCAGATGGCGCTTGACCCACGCGATCCCGCGACCTTTGGATATCCCCATGCCGAGCGACCCCGAGTTCGCCTCGATCCCCGGCACGCCGATGTCCGGGTGGCCGTCGAGCCCGCCCAGCCGGCGCAAGCGAAGAAGGCCCTCGCGCGGGATCACGCCGAACGCGAAGAGCGCGGCGTAGAGACCGGGAACGTCATGTCCCTTCGACGAGAAGTAGACGTCACGGTCGGGATGATCCCAACCGAGCCGGGAGGTGTTGAGCTCCTCGAAGAGCAGGAACGCGACCACATCCATCGCGCTGAAGCTCGAGCCGAGATGCCCCGACCCGGCGCGTTTCACCGCAACGAGCGCGTTCAGTCGACACATGTCCGCGAGGAGAGCGAGGCGCCGGTCTTCATCTGTGCCGCGAGCGCTGACGCGGTCGAACTCGGACTTCGGGATCAGCGAGAGCTGCGTCACGACGCGTAGGACGCTAGCTCAAGGCTTGACATGAACGGGCGCGCCGCGGCCGCGAAGCGGCCGCCTTCAGGGATCTTTGCGCGGCCGGGATCCGCGTGTCAGCCGATTCAGGTCTTGCGCAACTATTGAGGGCGATGCGGGGTGACGACGTCGGCCAGGTCGGCGCCGTCGCGGAGCTCGTCCGTCTTCTCGCAGAGGAAGAGGGCCTCACTCGTTCCCGGCCGGTAGCCCGTGAAGCGGCGCACCTTGCGCCAGCCCGTCCAAGCAAGTTCGAGCCGCACCGCCTGGATCGACGGCACGCCCTTCGCCTTTCCGTTCTCGGGCCAACGTAGTCGCACGACGGCATCGGGGCGCGAATCGACGGTCGTTTCGAGGAGCATGGTGCCGCCGGGCTTCGTGACGCGGTTGAGCATCCCGAGCAGCGGGAGATGGTGGATCGAGTGGTAGAGAACGCCGAGGAAGAGGACGAGGTCGAACGGCTCGAGCGAGAGCAGCTCTCGCGCCTCGCGGAGATCGCCGTAGACGAATCGATGTGGACTGCGAAGGCCGTCGACCCACTTCGCGTGCAGGTGCTGGTCCGAGGCGAAGTCGGAGAACACGAGCTCGGACGGCTCCACCTCGGCGTCGATCCAGCGCGCGTGGACGCCGTATTTCGGCCCAACCTCGAGAACCCGTAACCCGCGAAACCGGTCGACATCGAGGACCTCCCCGAGCGCGTCGGGCAGCAGCGTGAGGTCGGGCAGGTCGTTGGTGGCCGTCGTCGGGCGATCGTCGCTCACGGGCTGCGGATCTTCGACGTACTCGGTGAGCTCCTCGAGTCGAGGCAGGTTCTCCGGGCTCGGTTCGTAGACCTGGAGCCCGAGCCGAACTGCGGCCGACCATGAAGCGCGTCTGGCAAATCCGTGAAGCCCGCTCATGACGTCGGCCATGGGTGAGCGCGAATGACGTCTTCGTCGAGCTCGACTCCCCATCCCGGACCGCTCGGGATGCGAAGCTCGCCTGCGGAGATCTCGGGCACGACCGAGACGAGCTCGGCGCGCCAGGGGACGTCGTCAACGTCGTACTCGAGGATCCGCGCGTTGGGGATCGCGGCGCACCACTGCGCTGCGATGAACGTTGCGAGATGGCTGTAGTAGTTGTGCGGGGCGCAGTTCACGTCGAAGGTCTCCGCGAGATCCGCGATCTTCTTCGCCTGGTGGAAGCCGTTCCAGATCACGTCGACCGAGGCGACGTCGATCCCACCTGCCTCGAGGTACGGCCGGAAGTCGCGACTTCCGTACAGGTTCTCTCCAGAGCAGACGGGCATCGGCGCGACATGTCGTACGTGCGCGAGCGCGCCCGGGTCGAAGAGGTCGACCTCCAGCCAGAGGAGATCGAACGGCTCGAGAGCTCGAGCGACGCGGGCGCACCCCTCGGGCTCGAGGTTGAAGTTGAGGTCGACGATCGGCCGAGCGGCGCCCCCGGTTCCTTCGGCGAATGCCTCGAGAAGACGGACGAGAGCGTCTGCGATTTCGGCTGCCTGCATCGTTCCGCCGCCCTTGTTGAAGCCGGGCATGAGCACCTTCGGTTCGTCGCCGGGAACGACGACGTTGGTCTTGAAGGCCGCGTACCCCTGCTGGACGACCTCGCGGCCGAGTGCGGCGACGTCGTCATACCCCGTGAGCTTCGGCGTCCCGGTCACCTCCCAGGCTCGCGCACGTGTCGTTCCGCAGTGAGACCAGTACATCGGGATGCGCTCCCGCGTAGGCCCGCCGAAGAGCTCGTACACGGGCACGCCGAGAGCCTTCGCCTTGAGATCGAGCAGCGCGTTCTCGACGCCGGCGAGCGCCTTCGCGATCACGGAGCCCGGGCTCTGGCGCGTCGCGCGGTAGAGATCCCAGTAGATCGCCTCGACGGGCCTCGGATCGCGGCCGACGACAAGCGGTGCGAGGTCCTCGACGACTCCCGCAAGCCCGCGCGGAGACCCGTGCGAGTCGGTGATCTCTGCCCACCCGACGGACCCGTCGTCCGCCGTCGCCTTGAGGAAGATCCAGGGTCGCCAACCAGCGTCGCAGAAGAGCGTCTCGAGGCGGGCGACTTTCACGAAGTCGGAGCATACGGCCGCCGCCCGACCACGCGCGAGCGTCGTCGATTCCATCGCCTTCGCAGCGTAGGCTTCACGACAATCTGCCGCTCGCCGACGAATCGAAACCGCCTCTGCGCCCAAGCGGTGCCAAGAGCGGCGCCATCCTCGGCGCCGCGTCGCTCCTAGCGATCGGCCTCAACTACATGTTCCTCCTCGCAGCCGGCAGGCTCCTGGGCAGCGAGGATTACGGAGCGCTCGCCGCGCTTCTGGGGCTCCTCACGCTCGTGCTTCTGCCGACAGGGGCAGTCCAACTCGCGGTTTCACGCGAGACATCCCGAATGATCGCGCTCGGAGAGCGCGATCACGCGGACGCATTCGCGTCAGCGGCATTTCGCCTCGCGCTCATTGCTACGGCGCCAATCGTCGCGCTTGCACTCGTGCTCGCGATCCCGCTCGGAGAGGCCCTGAAGATCGAATCGCATGGCGCCGTGCTGCTCACCGCTCTTGGGCTGGCGGCCGCTCTGACGTTCCCAATCGCTATCGGCGTGCTCCAGGGCCATCAGCGTTTCGTCGCAGTTGCCGCGATGCAGGTCGCGCCGGCGGCGCTCCGCCTCGGTCTGCTGGGCCTCACGGCGATCGTCGGTTTCCGTCTCGGTGGAGCCGTGTTCGCCACTGTGCTCGCAGGGATCGCCGCGACCGTGCTCGCAATCGCACTGATACGCGGACCGCTGTCGCGTGGCGTCAGGAGTCGCCGCCCTGCTCTCAGGCCTTTCTTTCGTTACCTCTGGCCCGTTCTCATAGGTCTCATCGGCATCTCGGTACTTACGACGGTCGACGTTCTCGTCGTCAAGTCGCGCTTCGCACCGGACGTTGCCGGCGAATACGCAGCCGCTTCAGCCTTCGCTCGCATCGCGTTCTTCGTGCCTGCAACGATCCTGACGGTGCTCTTCCCGGTGACCGCGGCCCGCCAGGCGCGCGGCGAGGACACCAAGGACATTCTCGGTCGGTCGCTGCTCGTCGCGGCAGCGTTCGGCGCTCTCTTGACCCTCTTCTACGGAATGACCGGTCGAGGCCTGATGGGAACGAGCTTCGGCGCCGAGTTCGTGGAAGGCGGCGAGCTCCTCGTTCTGTTCACGGCTTCGATGACGCTCTACTCACTCGTCAACGTCCTCGTCGGCTTTCATCTCTCACGCAGCGAGACTCGCTACGCCTGGATCGTCGCCGGCGCCGTTCCGATCCAACTCGCCGTACTCGCACTGATCCCGGCCAGCGCCGAGGACGTCATCGTCGCGAACCTCGTCGTCGGCATCGCATTGCTGGCGGCGCACGAGCTGTTTGTCGACACGACCGTCTTCGCGCTGGTCGCAGGGGGCCGCCACTTCGCGGCAGAAGCAGCTCGTTGGGGCTTTCGCGGGCTGGCACGAGAGGTGCTCATCGCCCTCCTCGCCGCCAGCGTCCTCGTCTCATTTCTCTTCTGGCCCCTCATCAGTGGCCTCGGCTCCACGGTCGTGGGCGACGGCTCGGACTCGTCGGGGATGATGGCCGCGTTCTGGTGGATGCAGCACGAGGGCGGATACCACCTCTTCGGAACGACGCACCACATACTCACCGGCGCGCCGTTCGGGTGGGACGACGGGAACGGACTCAATCTGCAACTGCTGCTTCCGTACTACCCCGCGTACCTCGCGACCAAGCTCATCGGTCCGGTAGCGGCGTACAACGTCATGCTCCTCGCTGGCTACGTGCTCTCGGGCGCGTCCATGTACCTCCTGTCCCGCTACCTCGGCTGCACACGGGTTGTTGCTGCGTGGGCCGGAGCGGTCTACATCGTTTTTCCCTGGCACCTGGCCCGGACGCCACACGGATCCCTCGTCCATCTCGAGTTCCTGCCTCTCCTGATCCTGGCCCTCGTCGCCGCGGCCCAACGACCCACGTGGTCGAGATTCTCGCTCGTAGGACTCGCAACACTCGCGTGCTGGCTCACATCGGGGTACTTCGGAGTGATGGCGGTCGTCGCCGCAGCAGCATTCGCGCTCGCTGCCGCGCTCACCTGGCCGCTTGGACGAGCGACTCGTCTCGTCACTGGCTCGATCGGAGCTGCAATCGGCGCAAGCCTGGTCGTGGGATTTCTCTCCATCATCTCGGGCTTCGGCCGTGGCGCAGGGCTGAATCGCGCGCCCGAGGACCTCCGGGTGTACGGCATACGATCCCTCGAGCTCCTCGTTCCCTCGCCAGGGAATCTCTTTCTCGGGGACTGGGTGGACGGGATCTTCGTCGACCGGCAGCACGGATCGAACCCCACAGAGACCCGCAACTACCTCGGACTCGTCACCCTCACGCTCGCGCTCGCGTGGCTCGCCATTGCCTGGCGGACCTGGAGCGGTCTCTCGTCGCGCTTGCGATCAACCACCGCTGGGCTGATCGGTGTTTTCGTCGCTGCGCTCTTGCTCGCCGCCCCGAGCCCCGTCTCCGTCTTCGGACAGGAGCTCTGGATGCCGTCACGCTTCCTCTGGGAGATAGTCCCCGCCGTGCGGGGTCCTTCGCGATGGATGGCACTCGCAATGACGGCTCTCGTGCCTCTGGCAGCGCTCGGTCTGCAAGCGGCGTGGAAGAGGCTCGCGGGCGCGGGCCCACCG
>JBOHAY010000161.1:0-8393 GCA_050697935.1 Gaiellaceae bacterium
GTGGGGTATGGACGAGCTCACGGCTGACCCGGGCGTTCTCCCCGATCTTCAACGGGCGCTGCTCGACGCGAAGGGCGCTGTCACGCTCGCCGTGCACGACGGGTCGATGATCACGGCAGCCTGGCCCGGGCTCCACGATCGCGCGTACGGCATCGCCTTCGACATCGGCTCGACCACCGTGGCGGGTCATCTCTGCGATCTGCTCACGGGTGAAGTGCTCGCGTCGGCCGGGGAGATGAACCCGCAGATCCGCTTCGGCGAGGATCTCATGAGCCGCGTCTCCTACGTGATGCTCAACCCCGGTTCGGAGAAGGAGCTGACGAAGGTCGTTCGCGGTTGTCTCGCCAAGCTCACCGCGGAGCTCGCGAGTAGCGCCGAGGTCGACCGAGCGGACATCCTCGAGGTGACGCTCGTCGGCAACCCGATCATGCACCACCTCCTGCTCGGCATCGACCCCACTCCTCTCGGCGGAGCTCCGTTCGCTCTTACGGTCGACGAGGCCGTGCGCCTCCCCGCTCGCGATCTCGGCCTGCCCGTCCACCGAGGCGCCAGGGCCTATGTGCTGCCGTGCATCGCGGGGCACGTCGGCGCCGACTCCGCGGGCGTCATCCTTTCCGAAGGCCCGCATCTCGGTGACGAGGTGAACCTCATCGTCGACGTCGGAACGAACGCGGAGATCGTGCTCGGGAACCGCAAGCGACTGCTCGCCGCATCGAGCCCGACCGGCCCGGCGTTCGAGGGAGCCCAGATCTCCTGCGGGCAGCGCGCCGCGCCGGGAGCAATCGAGCGGGTCCGCATCGACCCGGAGACGCTCGAGCCGCGCGTGCGGGTGATCGGCTGTGAGGCCTGGTCGGACGAGTCGAAGTTCGCCGGCACACAAGTCAGCGGCGTCTGCGGCTCGGGGATCATCGAAGCGATCGCCGAGCTCCATCTCGCCGGAGTGCTCACGACGGACGGGACGATCGACGGTGCGCTCGCTGACCGGACAGCACGCGTCGTGCCCGACGGGCGCACGTTTTCCTACGTCCTCTGGACAGGCGAGCCGGAGCTGGTCATCACCCAGAACGACGTGCGGCAGATCCAGCTCGCGAAAGCTGCTCTCTATGCGGGCTGCGCTCTGCTGATGGAGCGCTACGGGATCGAACGCGTCGATCGCATCCGCCTCGCCGGCGCGTTCGGCACGCACCTCGATCCGGTGCACGCGCTCGTGCTCGGGCTCGTGCCCGATTGCGATCCGGAGCGCGTCACGGCGGCAGGGAATGCCGCAGGCACCGGAGCGCGAATTGCTCTCCTCAACCGTGGAGCGCGAACCGAGATCGAGGACGTCGTGCGGCGCGTCGAGAAGGTGGAGACAGCCGTCGAGCCGCGCTTCCAGGAGTTCTTCGTCAATGCGCTGGCGATCCCGCACGACGTCGACCCGTACCCCCGCCTCGCACGGAAGGTGCGCCTGCCGGCTCGCCGGTCGGCGTCAGCCGAGCGACCGGCGCGGGCGCGCCGGCGCGAGAGGAGGCCAGCATGACCGAAACGCGAGGAAGGCGGGCCGGCGGACGTGCCGCCCGCCAGGCTGCACGACTCAGCGCGGTGATCGAGAGCGTGCCGTTCCTCACCCGCACACTCGCACCACTCGAGGTCGTCTCCGAGGAGGGGCTCGCGCTGCTCGAGGAGAACGCAGACACGATCCTCGAGCAGGTCGGGATCGACTTCCGAGATGCGCCCGACGCGATCGAGCTCTTCCGCGGCGCAGGTGCAGACATTGACGGCGAGCGCGTTCGCTTTCCGCGCGGAATGTGCCGGCGGCTGGTTCAGGCAACCGCGCCGCGCGAGTTCACACAGGTGGCCCGGAACCGCGAGCGGAGCGTCGTCTTCGGCGGGGCGAACACGATCTTCGCGCCGGCCTACGGGTCGCCTTTCGTCCGTGACCTCGACGACGGGCGGCGCTACGGGACGATCGAGGACTTCCGCAACTTCGTGAAGCTCGCGTACGCCTCGCCCTGGCTCCACCACTCGGGCGGCACCGTCTGCGAGCCGGTCGACCTCCCGGTGAACAAGCGCCACTACGACATGGTCGAGGCGCACCTCCGGCTCAGCGACAAGCCGTTCATGGGCTCGGTGACGCACCCGCAGCGCGCACGCGACACGGTCGACATGGCGCGAATCGTCTTCGGCGAGGAGTTCGTCGACCGAAACACGGTGGTCTTCAGCCTGATCAACGCGAACTCGCCGCTCGTCTGGGACGCGACGATGCTTGGCGCCGCGCGCGCGTATGCGGAGGCGAACCAGGCCGTGATGATGACCCCGTTCATCCTCGCCGGCGCCATGAGCCCTGCGACCGTTGCGGCAACGTGCGCCCAGACTCTCGCCGAGTCGCTCGCGGGGATGGCCTATGTCCAACTCGTCCGCCCCGGAGCGCCTGTGGTGCTCGGGTCGTTTGCCAGCTCGATGTCGATGCAGTCGGGCGCACCGACATTCGGCACTCCGGAGCCCGCGCTCGTGCTCTACGTCATGGCCTCGCTCGCGCGCCGGCTCCGAGTCCCGTTCCGGTCCGGGGGTGCGCTCACCGCCTCCAAGATCCCGGACGCGCAGGCCGCGTACGAATCGGCGAACACGATGCAGCCGACCATGCTCGGCGGCGCCAACTTCGTCCTGCACGCGGCCGGTTGGCTCGAGGGTGGTTTGGCGATGGGCTACGAGAAGTTCGTCCTCGACGCCGACCAGCTCGGGATGTGGCACGCGTTCTGCAAGGGCGTTGACCTCTCGGAGAACGGCCAGGCGCTCGACGCCTTCCTCACGAATGAGCCTGGGACGCACTTTCTCGGGCATCCCCATACGCTCGCCAACTTCGAGACGGCGTTCTACCGCTCGCCGCTCGCCGACAGCTCGAGCTTCGAGCAGTGGGAGTCCGAAGGAGCGAGCGACACCGCCCAGCGCGCGAACGCGATGTGGAAGCGGGCTCTCGCGGAGTACGAGCAGCCACCGCTCGACGATGCGATCGACGCCGAGCTCCGCGAATGGATCGAGCGCAAGAAGGCCTCGTTCCCGGACTCGGACGTATGAACAACGCTCGCCTTCGACTCGCGTTCGCCGGCGAAAGGATGAACGGAAACAATGTTTCCTCCCACGAAGCCCCCTTCTTCTTGAGAGCGTGGGGAACCTCCCGGTTCCCAACACCCCTCCACGCTCATAGGCGAGACGGCAGCCGATGAGCGAGCCTCGGGCCACAGGACGCTGCCTCTGCGGCGCGATCCGGTACGAGGTGCGCGGGGCGCTCCGCGACGTCGTGAACTGCCACTGCGAGGAATGCGCTCGCTGGAACGGTGGTGTCGGAGCCTATGCGGCGGCACGCATGGCCGACCTCGAGGTCTCGGGCGACGCGTTGCGCTGGGTCGAGAGCCCTCGAAGCGACCGCAACGCGCGTCGTGGCTTCTGCGGCACGTGCGGCTCGAGCCTCTTCTGGCACCCGCAGGACGACGACTCGATCTGCATCGCCGCCGGGACGCTCGATCGTCCCACCGGACTTCGGACCGTCGGCCACTGGTACACGCGCCAGGCGGGCGACTACTACGAGCTCCCTGCCGACGGGCTTCCCCGTGACGACGGTCGCGTCACGGTGGCGCAATGAGCGGCGCCGTGACGACTAGCCGTATCGCAGAGCTTCTCGCCCACCCGCGCTACGAGGTGCTCCCGTTCGGCAGCGTGGAGGAAGACGTCCTCGAGCACGTTCCACTCGATGTGACACTCACCGTCACGGTCTCGCCGAGGAAGGGCATCGAGCACACGCTGGGCGTCACCGAACGCCTGACGAGGCACGGGTTCTCCGTCGTTCCCCATCTGTCAGCGCGGCTCGTCCGGGACCGGGCCCACCTCGCCGAGATTCTGGCGCGCGTCGACGAGATCGGCGCGCACGACGTGTTCGTGGTCGCAGGAGACGCAGACGAGCCGGCGGGCGAGTTCGTCGGCGCGGCTTCGCTCCTCGAGGCGATCGCCGAGCTCGGGCACCGCTTCGAGAACGTCGGAATCACCGGCTATCCAGAGAGCCACCCGCTCATCCCCGACGAGACGACGATCCAGGCGATGTTCGACAAGGCCCGCTTCGCCACGTACATCGTCAGCCAGATCTGCTTCGACCCGAGCGTCACCGCGAGCTGGGTCGAGCGCGTGTGGAATCGCGGCACCCGGCTCCCCGTCTACGTCGGGATCCCTGGCGCGGTGCCGCGGACGAAGCTCATGCGAGTCTCGGCGTCGATCGGGCTGGGAGCCTCGGCTCGCTTCCTGCGCCGGCATCGCAGCTGGTTCGCGCACGCTTTGCGCCCCGGCGGCTTCAGCCCCGATCCGCTCATTGCGGGGCTCGAGCCGAGCCTCGCGGACCCGGAGCACAAGATCGCCGGTTTCCATATCTTCACGTTCAACGATCTCGCCGACACCGAGAGCTGGCGACAGATGAAGCTCGCAGGCCACGCCTTCACGCACAGTTGAGAAAGGAACGCAGATGCCCATAGACGTCGACGTCGTCCGCGCGGTGGAGGTGCCGACCCGGCTGATCCACGGCCCCGGTGCGCTCGCTCACCTTCCGCAGGCACTGAGCGAGCTCGGTGTCACCCGGCCGCTGCTCGTCACGGATCCAGGAGTCGTCGCGGCGGGAATTGCAGACCGGACGCTCGAGCACCTCGAGAACGCCGTCGTCTTCGACGAAGTCCGCCCGAACCCCGACATCGAGCTCGTCGATCGCGGGGCCGTGCTCTATCGCGAGGAAGGCTGCGACGGGCTCGTCGGCCTCGGTGGCGGCTCGTCGATGGACACTGCGAAGTCGATCGGTGTCGTCGCGGAGCACGGGGGATCGATCCTCGACTACGAGTACGGCAACACGCCACTGTCGCGGCGCGTACCTCCCCTCGTCGCCATACCGACGACAGCGGGGACCGGCAGCGAGGTGACGTTGTGGGCGGTCATCACCGACCACGACCGGAAGATCAAGTTCAACGTCGGCGGCACGCCGTTCATCGGACCGCACGTCGCGCTGATCGACCCCGAGCTCATGCTCGGCCTTCCGCCTGCAGTCACGGCGGCGACAGGGATGGACGCGCTCTCCCACGCGATCGAGTGCTACACGTGCGACTACCATCAGCCTTTCTCGGACGCAGTCGCGCTGCAGGCGATCGAGCTGGTGAGGGACTGGCTGCGGCGCGCAGTCGAGGACGGCTCCGACCTCGAAGCGCGCACGCACATGGCGCATGCGGCAACGCTCGGCGGGATGGCCTACGGAACCGAGAGTGCCGGCGCCGCGCACGCGATGAGCCAGTCCGCTGGAGGTGTCCACGATTGCCCGCATGGAGCGTTGACTGCTCGCGTGCTCGGTCCCGTGTGCGAGTACAACGCGCCGGCCGACCCCGGGCGCTACGCGCGAATCGCGCAGGGGCTGGGGGTCGACACGAGCGGGATGGCTCCGCTCGACGCGGCGCTCGCCGGGGTCGAGGACCTCTACCGCCTCACCGACGACGTCGGTATCCCGACGATGGAAGAGCTCGGATTCTCGGAGGACGAGATCCCGATGCTCGCGCGAATCGCATTCGAGGACCCCCAGACGATCGGGAACCCACGCGAGGTGGAGATCCCGGACTACGAGGACATCTACCGCAACGCGTTCTCGAGGGGGAAGCGATGAGTGTCATCACGCAGGACTACTCGATGGTCGTGGGAGGCGTCTGGGCAGAGTCCGAGTCGGGCGAGCGCATGGAAGCGACGAGCCCGGCGACCGGCGAATCGCTCGGAACCGTCCCCGAAGGAACGCGCGAGGACGCTCAGCGGGCGATCCTCGCCGCAAATGCCGCCCGTCGAGAGTGGGCGTCGCGATCGGCATTCGAGCGCGCAGCAGCGATGAACCGCGTCGCCGACCTGATCGAGGAGCGGCGCGACGATCTCGCGCGCACGCTCACACTCGACCAGGGCAAGCCCCTCCACGCAGAGTCCTACGGCGAGGTCGAGGAGCTCGTCGTCTACTGGCGCATGGCGGCCGCAGATGCAACCCGCCTCGCCGGTTCGATGCCACCCTCGGTCGACGCGTCCAAACGGATCCTGGCGTACAGGGTTCCGCGCGGCGTCGTCGGTGTGATCACACCCTGGAACTGGCCGTACACGATGCCGGCCGAGCTGATCGCGCCCGCGCTCGCTGCCGGCAACGCGGTCGTCTGGGTTCCCGCGCCTTCGACCACGATCTGCGCCGTGAAGCTCGCGGAGTGCATCATCGACGCGGAGCTTCCACCGGGAGTCTTCTCCATGGTCACCGGTCCGGGACCTGTGGTCGGAGACGAGATCGCCTCCAACCCGGGGATCCACGGAGTCGGCTTCATCGGTTCGGTCGCCACCGGACTGCAGGTCGCAGCGCGGGCTGCGGGCAAGACGACACTGCTCGAGCTGGGCGGCAACGGCCCGATGGTCGTCCTCGACGACGCCGACGTCGGCGCTGCCGCAGAGGCGAGCATCGCGGCTTCGTTCCTCTGCGCCGGGCAGAGCTGCACGGCAGGCGAGTTGTTCCTGGTCCACGACGCCGTGCACGACGAGTTCGTCGAGCGGCTTCGCACGGTGGTCGAGGGCTCCGTGCGGCTCGGCGACCCGTTCGCAGAGGAGACCACGATGGGCCCTCTGAACAACGAGCCCACTGCCGCGAAGATGGATCGTCACGTCGGCGATGCCCTCGAGAGCGGCGCCGAGCTCGTCGCCGGCGGTACCCGCGCCTCCGGCTACCCGACCGATCTCTACTGGGAGCCCACCGTGCTCGCAGGAGTCACCGGTGAGATGGAGGTCGCACGCGAGGAGACGTTCGGGCCCGTCGTGCCGATCGTCCGCATCTCGAGCGACGAGGAGGCCCTGCGGATCGCCAATGCATCGCAGTACGGTCTGCTCGCTGCCGTGTGGACGCGCGACCTCGCTCGCGGCCTGCGCTTCGCCGAAGCGGTCGACGCCGGCTGGGTGAACATCAACGAGTCGACGAACTACTGGGAGAGCCACCTCCCCTTCGGAGGGCGAGCCGGTTCGAGCTCGGGCGTCGGTCGTGTGGGTGGGAGCTCGGTGCTGGAGGCGTTCACGGAGCCGAAGACCGTCGTCGTCACGCTCGGTTGACCCGCTCCTGGCCGATACTCTGCGACACATGAGCGTCGAGATCCTCTTCTGCCCGACCTGAAGCGGATATGACACGCGGGCCGCGAGTCTCGCGGCCGAGATCACGTCGAGCATCGGCGCCACGGCCAAGATCACACCCGGGGGACGCGGCCAGTTCGACGTGGTCGCCGACGGGTCGCTCGTGTTCTCGAAGCAGGACAAGGGGCGGTTTCCCGCAGACGGCGAGGTCCTCGCGCTGCTCGACTCTACGCCTCGAGGGGACTAGCGCAACAAGAAACCGTCGCCGAGAGGATCGTCCGGATCGAGCGTGAACACGTGCTCGCCCGTGCGGCAGGCGCTTCCTTCGACCTCGGTGACCACGCCAGGAATCCCTGCGACGTCAGCGTCGCCGACGACGCGCGCCCGAAACTCCGAGCCGATGATGCTCAGGTGACGCAATTCCTCACCGCGAGGGAGGCGTCCAGCGCGGTCGAGCAACGCGAGGCGCGCCGAGGTTCCACTGCCGCAGGGTGAGCGATCGACCTCGCCGTCGGCGAAGACCGTCACGTTGCGTTGTGTGAGTGGCCGCTCGGCTTCCTCCTGCCAGAAGATCACGCCGTAGACGTCCCGAAGCTCCGGCTCGAGTGGATGCACCACGTCCTGCCAGGCCTCGACCTCCCGCTTGAGCTCCCGGCCGAGCTCGATCAAGCGCGGGAGCTCGCCAGGCTCGACACGCTCCTCGAGGGATGCGTAGAAGGCGCCGCCGAACGCGACGTCCAAGGTCCTCTCGCCGAGCTCGACGCCCTCCGCCCAGACGAATGCCGGCACGTTGCGGAAGCGCACCGAGCGCACACGTCCGTTCTCGACATGTGCCCATGTGTCGAGCCGGCCCGACGGGACGTCGACGACGACGTGGTTCTCGCCTTCGGTTCGCTCGACGACACCTTCGTCGAGCGCCCAGGTGACGAGCGCGATCGTCCCGTGCCCGCACGCGGTCGAGTAGCCCGCGTTGTGGAAGAAGACGACGCCGAGGTCGGCGCTGGAGTCGTTCGGCTCGACGACGAGGCAGCCGTACATGTCGGCGTGGCCGCGGGGCTCGTGCACCAGAAGCCTCCGCACATGATCGAGGCGCTCGAGAGCGTCGCGGCGCTTGTCCAGGATCGTGGCTCCGCGTGGCGGCTCGACTCCACCCGTGACGATGCGGAACGGCTCGCCGCCCGCGTGATAGTCGACTGCGCGGATCTCCACGCGCGCTACCGCCCGCGGAACTCGGGAGCGCGCTTCTCGAGGAATGCCTGCAC
>JBOHAY010000162.1:0-7223 GCA_050697935.1 Gaiellaceae bacterium
GCGGAACGTAGATGAACGAGCCGCCCGACCAGACCGCGGAGTTCAGCGCCGCGAACGTGTTGTCGTTCTGCGGGATGATCGTCCCGATGTGCTGCCGGACGATGTCCTCGTGCTCGCGCAGGCCCGAGTCCATGTCGAGGAAGAGCACGCCCTTCGCCTCGAGATCGGCCTGGAGCTTGTGGTACACGACCTCGGACTCGTACTGGGCGCCAACCCCGGCGAGGTACTTCTTCTCCGCCTCGGGAATGCCCAGCTTGTCCCACGTGTCGAGGATCTCGGATGGGAGGTCCTCCCACCGGTCGGCCTGCTTCTCGGTGGGCTTGATGTAGTAGTAGATGTTCTCGAAGTCGATCCCCGAGAGATCGGCCCCCCAGTTCGGCATTGGGCGAGCGAAGAAGTAGTCGAGCGACTTGTGGCGGAACTGCCGCATCCACTCGGGCTCGTTCTTGTGCTCGGCGATCGCCTCGACGACCTCGTGCGAGATGCCTCGCCCGGACTTGAAGAAGTAGTCCTTCGCAGCGTCGGGGTTCGAGAATCCGTACTTGTAGTCCGAGCGAATCTCGCGGACGACATCGGTTTCGCGTGTGCTCACTGCTCCCCACCTCCGACCGCTGCGGGCGTAAAGGCCTCGTAGCCCTCCGCCTCGAGTTTGTGGGCGAGCTCCGGGCCTCCTTCGGCCACGATACGCCCATCCACGAAGACGTGCACGAAATCGGGCGTGACGTAGTTGAGGATTCGCTGGTAGTGCGTGATCACGAGCGCGCCCATGTCGGGGCCGACGAGAGCGTTCACGCCGTTCGCGACGATCTTGAGCGCGTCGATGTCGAGGCCCGAGTCGGTCTCGTCGAGCACCGCGATCTTCGGCTTCAGCATCGCCATCTGCAAGATCTCGACTCGCTTTTTCTCGCCGCCCGAGAAACCGTCGTTCAGGTAGCGCGACGCGAGCTCCCGCGGCACCTTGAGCTCTTCCATCGCCGCCAGCAGCTCGGTCCGGAACTCGGGGATCGGCACCGGGTTGTCCTCACCGCCGTTCGCCGCCTTGCGAAGCGCATTGATCGCGCTTCGCAGGAAGCTCGTAACGGTGACTCCGGGGATGGCGTGCGGATACTGGAACGCGAGGAAGAGGCCGCGCTGGGCACGCTCGTCCGCGCCGAGCTCACTCACGTCCTCGCCGTCGAAGAGGATCTGGCCCTCGGTGATCTCGTACGCCGGATGGCCCATGAGGGCATAGGCGAGCGTGGACTTGCCGGATCCGTTCGGCCCCATGACCGCGTGCTTCTCGTTGGAGGCAACGACGAGATCGACACCCTTGACGATCTCGGTGCCGTCCTCCAGAGCGACGTGCAGATTCTTGATCTCGAGTTGAGCCATACGGAAAGGACCTCGCTTGGGTGAGCCGGGCAGAAGACGTCCCGCCTGGTCGCATGGTAGCCGGACCCGGTTCGGCGCCGGCTCGATGGTATCGTGCGCTCGTGGCCTTCCTCGGTCCAATAGGCACGCCGGAGCTGATCATCATCATGGTCGTCCTGCTCCTCCTCTTCGGGGCGAAGCGACTGCCGGAGATGGGACGCTCGGTCGGACGAGGGATGCGGGAGTTCAAGGATGCAGTAACCGGTGACGAGAAGTCGCCCGCAGAACCCGCCGAGCTCCCGGCTCCAAACGAGCCGGGAACCAACGATCGTCAAGCTGACGACACGCCCGCCGAGAAGGCCGAGCGGGAAACCGTCTCCTAGGAGTACACGTGCGCCGGTGGCTGCCGCGCCGCCTTCACCACGGTGAGGAGGCCACCCTCGTCGAGCACCTCGACGAGCTTCGGTCGCGGATCATCATCAGCCTCGTCGCGATCGTCCCGGCGTTCGTGCTCACATTCATCTTCCACGAGGAGATCATGGGGTGGCTAACGGGTCCGCTCCCAGACGGCAAGAAGCTCGTGACCCTCGGCGTCACAGAGCCGTTCACGACCTCCGTCAAGGTAAGCGCAATCGCAGCGCTCGCGCTCGCAATACCCGTGATCTTGTGGCAGATCTGGGGATTCTTCGCCCCCGCAGTCGGGGAGCACCACCAGCGGATCGTTCTCGTACTCGTCATCATCGGTACGGCGCTTTTCGCATGCGGCGTCCTCTTCTTCTACTACATCGTTCTCCCGCGGGCACTCGAGTTCCTGACGACGTACGACGACGAGCTTTACGACATCCAGATCCGCGCGAGCTACTACTACTCGTTCGTCGCACTCCTTCTCCTCGGTGGCGGACTCATGTTCCTGATACCGATTTTCGTGCTCGGGCTCGTCCGGCTGCGCGTTCTGAGCTCCGACCGACTGCGACGTAACCGGCGGGTCGCATTCGTTCTTCTGCTCGTCTTCGCCGCGCTCCTACCGACCGTCGATCCGGTTTCCCTGGCGTTCGAGGTTGTCCCACTCGTCCTTCTGTTCGAGCTTTCGATCTGGGTGTCTGTCTTCATGGAGCGCCGCTGGGATCGCAGCTGGGACGAGGACTTCGCCGAGACCGGCCTTCAGTGAGAGTGCTCTCCGCGGACTGGGTGGTCCCTGTCGAGGGACCGCCGATTCGTCACGGCGCCGTCGCGATCGAGGGCGGGACCATCGCCGCCATCGGCCCTGCCGCGGAGCTCGGAGAGGGCGAGCGCTATCGCGACGCCGTGATCCTCCCGGGCTTCGTGAACGCCCACAGCCACCTCGAGTACGCTGTCTACGGAGGTTTCGGTGACGGCCTCTCGTTCGGCCCCTGGATCGCGCTCCACGTCGAGCGAAAGTCGAGGATCGACCTTGCAGACATGGAGGCGATCGCACGCTACGGCGCGCTCGAGTGCCTCCGCTCCGGCATCACAGCGGTCGGCGATTGCAGCTTCAGCGGGGCCGCTGCGACGGCGTGCACCGACCTCGGCCTGCGGGGGATCGTGTACCTCGAGGTCTTCGGCGAGGACGACACTCCGCTCCGCGAGCGATTCGAACCGATGCGCGCGCGCATCGCCTCTGCCCTCTCCGAGAACGTACGCGTTGGCGTCTCACCGCACGCTCCATACACCTGTTCGGTCGACCTCTATCGATCTTGTGACGCGCTCGAGCTCCCCGTGGCCACTCACCTCGCGGAAAGCGAGGCCGAGACGCAGTTCCTCCGCACAGGCAAGGGTAGCTGGCAGGCCTTCTCCGAGATGCTGGTGCCGCCGCTGGGCACTACCGGCATTCGCGCGCTTGCTGACGCCGGCCTTCTCGGGGCGCACGTTCTTGCGGCCCACTGCGTGCAGGCCGACGACGAAGAGATCGAGTTGCTCGCAGCGAACGACGTGGCGGTCGCGCACTGCCCGCGCTCGAACGCGATCCTCGGCTGTGGGATCGCGCCTCTCCACGCGCTGCGAGCAGCCGGCATCCGCGTCTGCATCGCGACCGACAGCCCGGCGTCTACACCGTCGTTCGACATGTTCGACGAGATGCGAGCTGCGATCGCCGGCGCACGAGCTCGCGAGCGGCGACCCGACGCGCTTACTGCGGCCGACGCGCTGGAGCTCGCGACACTCGGGGGAGCACGCGCACTCGGCTGGGACGCTCAGCTCGGCTCGCTCACTCCCGGCAAGAGCGCGGATCTGACCGTCTTGTCGCTCGCCGGGACCCCGTTCATCCCATGGGAAGATCCTGTTACGGCTGCGGTTCTCGGCGGCTCGCCCGAGCACGTCATCGCTACTCTCGTGTCCGGTGAAACGCGGTACGAGAAGGGAGGGGAGACATGGCTCGAGCTGATCGACGCCGCGCGCAGCGCCCGCGGCCGGCTGCTGTCACACGCAGACCCGATGTCGTGATCGAGGACACCATGTTCTTCCCGCGCCTTCGCCGGCACGCGAAGTGGATGTTCCTGTTCCTCGCCCTCGCCTTCGGTCTGGGCTTTGTCGCGTTCGGAGTCGGCGCCGGAGGCGTCGGCGTGGGTGACGTCTTCCGCGGAAGTGGCGGGGCAAGCGGAGTCCCCTCGATTTCCAAGTCGGAGCAGCGCGTCATCGACAACCCGAAGGACGCGCAAGCGTTCCGTGACCTCGCCACTGCTCATCAAGCGGAAGGAAACACCAACGAAGCAATCGAGGCCCTCGAGAGCTTCCTCGCGCTCCGTTCGCGCAACACCGACGTCCTGCGCGAGCTCGCCGGTCTGTATCTGGCGAAGGCGAGCGAGGCACAGCAGCGCGGCCAGATCGCGGACTTCCGGGCGGCCTACCTTGCACCCGCGGCTGCAGTGGCGGCAGCGTTCCAGCTTGGCGACAAGCCGCTCGACCTCGATCCGATCTCGCAAGCGGTGAGCGGCTCGATCTCGCAGGACAGCTCGACCGCGTACTTCGAGGCGCAGCAGGCATCGACGAAAGCTGTCGACACGTATCGCCGGATCACAGTCGTGTTGCCGAACGACCCGACCGTTCAGCTCGAGCTCGCCCAGGCCGCGCAGGATGCCGGCGACTCGGCGACCACGATCACAGCCTACGAAGCGTTCCTGAAGATCGCGCCGGACGACCCCACCGCACCTGAAGTTCGGCGTCTGCTGAAGCAGCTCCGTCAGCTCGGCGCGACTGGCTAGACCACTAGATCCTTGGACAAGCACACGGCCGTGAAAGCGGCCGTCTTAAGGGATTTCGCGCGGCCAGGATCCGCGTGTAACCGGATCCTGGTCATGCGCAAGGTGGTTAGACTCGCCTCCTGTGAGGCCCGCCGTACTCGTCACCGCCGCGTGCGCGGCCATCGTGTCGCTCGCGCTCAGCGGATGCGGCACGGGCGGGTACACGAGCGAGGGAAGCCAGGGAGCCGGGAAGCAGCTCTTCATCAGGGCCTGCGGCGGCTGTCACACGCTCGCGGACGCCGGGACCGCGGGAACGATCGGTCCGAACCTCGACGACGCCTTTGCACAGGCGCGCGAAGTGGGTATGACATCGGCCACATTCACGCAGGTGGTCGCGAGCCAGATTCGGTTCCCCATCGAGAACACGTCAACGGGCTCGCCGGGCATGCCCGGAGTCGATACGACACTGCCCTCGTGCGACGACGTCGAGGGAGACGCCTGTGTCGAAGACCAGAATCAGGCGGTCAGCGACGTCGCGACCTACGTCGGCGCCGTCGCCGGAACCGGGGTCACGGCGGAGCAGCCGACCGACGGGAAGTCGATCTTCACCACGACGTGCGGCTCGTGTCACACCCTGTCGGACGCCGGGACCTCCGGGAGCGTCGGCCCGAACCTCGACAGCTCGGCGCCGTCGAAGGACCTCGTCATCGACCGAGTGACGAACGGTAAAGGCGCGATGCCGTCGTTCTCAGAGTCGCTCGACGCGGCGCAGATCCAGGCCGTCGCCGACTACGTCTCTTCACGAGCCGGCAAGTAGGGGCGAGGCTTGCCTCGCCCTCTCTGACCGCCGTCGAGCAGCTTGACCGCCTACGTGACCTGAGGGTGACCCAAGCTCGCCCCTACTGGGCTTCGAGGTCGACCACGACGTGCGTGACCGGCACGTCGAACCGCACGCGGACGCCGTCGACAACGCCCCGCTCGAGCCAGTGGGATTTCCCGGGAGGATGCGTCGAGATGACTATCTCGTTCGGGTGGAACGTCCTCACGGCGTCCTCCACGGCGATGAGAGGATCGCCGTCTCCCACCTCACCGCGTGCCTCGATCCCAACCGAGGCGAGGCGAGCGAGCGTGGCGCCGAGACGCTTCTGCGCCGCAGCCCGAGCCGGATCCTCGTCCGAGGTCCAGGTCTTGAGGCGTGAGTTGAGGGCAGGACAGACGACGAGGAATCGTGTCGTGTGGGAAAGGGCGAGAGTGCTGATCGCACTCACGAGCTCCTCCCCTCCAACGGTCTCGTTCGCCACCACCAGGACGCGTCGTTCGTCGGGACCACCGATGTGCTCGACGTGGGCGCGTTCCGGGCCGGGCCCCCGTTGTCGAAGGTAGACCCAGATCGAGGCGCCGGCGAGGAGCAGGAAGACCACGATCCCGAAGACAGGATCGATCAGGGAGGCGACGACGATGAGCGCGAACGCGGCGATCGTGATCAACAAGAACCGAAAGGCGGCTGCCTCGCTGCGAAACGGGCTCTCCATCAGCTCTGCGCGCGCTCGGGACCCGCGAGCGCGGATCCCGAGCGCGCGAAGACCCCTGAAGGCGTCCCCTTCGGGGCCGCTATCGCTTTGTGTTCTCGGCCGTACATGCTGCTCACAGCAGATAGACAGTCGCGTAGACGACGATCCACATGACGTCGACGAAGTGCCAGTAGATCCCGGGCAGCTCGACCCCGTGGTGATGCTCGGGTGTGAAGTGGCCCCGGAAGCCGCGGATGATGACCATTAGAAGGAGGCTGAGACCGACGAAGACGTGCGCGCCGTGGAGCCCAGTCAGCCCGAAGAAGACGGATGCGAACGCGCCGTCGCCCGTGTTGAACCCGACGTTCAGGTACTCGACGACCTGCGTCATGAGGAACGCGAGGCCCATGATGAACGTCAGCACCATTCCGGCCAGGAAGCCCGCGCGTTGACCACGCTTGATCGACTGCAGCGCCCAGTGCATGGTGAAGCTCGACGTGACGAGGATGGCCGTATTGACGCCAGCCACGAACACCGGGAAGTGGTACGGCTCGGGCGGCCAGTGGTCGGGAGCACTCGGGTTGACGACCCTGACGAAGAAGTAGGCCGCGAAGAACGAGCCGAAGAGCATGATCTCCGACCCGATGAAGAGCAGCATCCCGAGCGTGCGCGCGTCCACACGCGAGCTTTGATTCGCCTCCGGCGGACCGTGGTGATGCGCCGCCTCGACATGGACGCTCACAGTGCTTTCGCCGCCTTCGGAGTCGAAAGCACTAGGCGCGAGACAAGCGCAGCGGACAACCGCGCGACCTCGCGGGTCCGACGTGAGGAGCCCAGGAGATCTCTAGCCATCGGCTCTTCCTGCGGTTAGAGGTTCCTGCGCAGCGGGAACCTCGGCGACGACGTGGCCGACCGGGAGGCCGCTCTCGGAGCGAAGCCGACCAACGAGGTCGCGGCGGAGCCACCCCGAGCGCTCGCCGGCGAAGGTCGAGACGATGATCTCGTCCGTACGCTCGTCCTCGATCGCCTCCATGGCCGCGACGAACGGGTCCGGGTGCGCGACCTGCCCGTGGACGTCGAGTCCTTCGGAGCGAAGGATTGCCAGCGCCGAGCGGAGTCGCTGCTCGGCCTCCGGATGCTCGCCGCGCGCTGGATCGCTCTGCGG
>JBOHAY010000163.1:0-15928 GCA_050697935.1 Gaiellaceae bacterium
CCATTAGGTCCGGCGTGGAAACACAGGAAACCGCTCGCGCAGATTCCGTTCGCGCGAGGAGCCCTGAAGGCGTCCGGTTTGCGGCCGCGGGGTTGTGTACTTGAACGCACGGGACTGTCCTCCTGGCGTGTTCCTCGCGCTCCCTGAAGGCGAGCCGACGGGGCGGCCGCTCGCGGTCAAGGATCTCTTCGACACCGCTGGGCTCGCCACGACCTACGGGTCGCCCTTGTTCGGCGACCACGTGCCGGCGGAGTCAGCGCCGGCGGTTCTCGCCCTCGAGGAGGACGGGTGGGGAGTCGTGGGCAAGACGAACCTGCACGAGTTCGCCTTCGGAACGACCTCGGAGAACCCGCACTTCGGTGTCGTCCCGAACCCGATCGCCCCCGGCCGAATCGCGGGCGGGTCGAGCGGCGGCAACGCCGCCGCGCTCGTGCTGGGCGCGGCCGACCTCGCGCTCGGCTCCGACACTGGCGGCTCGATCCGTATTCCGGCCGCCTGCTGCGGCGTAGTCGGCTTCAAGCCAACGTACGGCCTCGTCTCGCTGGAAGGGTGCTTCCCGCTTGCGTCGACCTTCGACCATGCGGGGCCGATGGCACGCGACGTGGCGACCTGTGGGGAGGCGATGGTGGGGCTGGTGCAGGGATTCGAGAGGCACGACCTCAGTTCGCTCGAGGAGGTGAGCGTCGGCGTGGTCTGGGCGGACGAGGCGGGTCCGCTGATTCGCGCCCGCGTGGGCGAAGCTGCTGCTCTCTTCCCGCACCGCCAACCGATCGTGCTGTCCACCGCAGACGACGTCGACCCGTTGCTCATGTACGAGGTCGCCGGAGTGCACCGTGAGCTCTTCGCCGAGAACGCAGACCTCTACGGCGAGGACGTTCGCAGGAAGATCGAGCGCTGCCTCGAGGTGACGGAAACGGAGGCTGGGCGGGCGGCAGAGGCTCAGGCCGCGTTTCATGAAGAGGCCGAGGCCGCACTGCACGGTCTCGACCTCCTGATCGCGCCCACACTGGCGTTCGTGGCACCGCCGGTCGGCGGCGGTGAGCGCGGCAGCCTCAGATTTCGCCGATCGATGGTCCGATTCACGTTCCCGTTCAACGCGCTCGGCTGGCCCGCGTTGGCGCTGCCGTGCGGAGCCGCCGACGATGGTCTCCCGGCGTCGCTGCAGATTGCAGGTCGCCCGGGAACCGACGCGCTCGTTCTCGCAGCGGGACGCCTGCTCGAAGCTGCGCTCACGGCCGAACAGAGAGCCAGCTGACGGCCGAAGAACCAAGTAACAACTTGTTACAAGCGTCCTGAGCGCTCGGTGTTCGTGCAGAAGCTCGAAGTTTCGGAGCGAATCCAGCTTGTAACAACTTGTAACTTGGGCGATTTCGGCGCGCGGCGCGCGTCGAGGCACGCGTCGCGCCGAGCCGAGGCATCCCTCGATCGAGGGAAGGCACCACCCACCTTGATGTCGAAGACAACAAGCGATGCGTGCGGCTCGCTTCGCCCTCGTCGCCGTGGTTCTCCTCGGCACATTGCTTGCTGCCTCGGCATCAGCGATGGAGTCGGCGGCGCCTGGCGCGCCAAAGGGCCTTCGTGGCTTCGACCTTCGACCGAACGAGCTGGTGACGCACACGTTTTCGCGTACGCCGGCATTCGCCTGGCACCCGGTCCGCGGCGCGTCGTGCTACGAGTTCGAGCTCGCGACGAGCCGAACGTTCGACGGGAGCTCGGTCTTCTGGTCGAACGTGTCCTACGGGGCCGCCTCCGGCAAGTTCTGTCGTCCCGTCTACTACACCGCCCCCGCCGCCGACGACTCGACCGGAGAAGAGAAGTCCGTCCGCACGGTCATCGCTCCGATCAAGATTCCTGCGACATCGGTCAACCTCGTGCTGCCCTGGTTCACGGGGAAGCCGTACGCGCTCTACGCACACGTTCGCGCAATCACGACTCGCGGGGCCACCGCGTGGAGCACTCCGTTCGGGTTCAACATGCGCTGGGAGGACACTCCCGTGCCGCAGCCGGCCAAGCCTGGGCTCGTTCGCTGGGGCGCCGTCGAAGGGGCGACCGCATACGACGTCTGGTATCCGGACATCCGCAAGGTCGTTCGCACCCATACGAACGTTGCCGACCAGCGCGAGTTCTACACCTTCCACCTGGAGGACAGCTGGTGGCAGGTCGTTCGCTGGCGCGTGCGGCCGGTCAGGCAGGTCGTCGGCGCGCTGCCGAACGGTCTCCCCGCGGTGTCGTATGGGCCGTGGAGCCCCACGTACGCGACGACGAACCCCGCGTGGTCGGCCGGGAAGCTGCAGGTGCGCTTCGCGGTGTCGGATGAGATCAGCACCGAGACCAAGTCGTCGGCTCACCAACTCATGCCCGGCTTTACGTTCACGGGTGACACCGGGACCGACGGTCGCGAGTATCGACTCTTTCGCGCATACGCCTTCACTGACCGCGACTGCGTGAATGTCGTGTTCCGCGGATCCGTCGTCGGCGGACCGGCGTTTGCCCCACGAATCTCAGGTCCGCTCAAGCTGCCCGCGAACCAGGAGGAGCTCGATCTCGCGCTGGCAGGCGTGCTCCCGAGCGCCAAGACCGAGAACGCCAAGACCTTCATGGTGGACGGGAGTCCACTCGCGACCAATGAGACCATCGGCGAGAGTGGCGCCGTGCGCGTCGACCTGCCCGACGTGGATCAGGCTACGACGCGGTACTTCTGGACAGTCGTCCCTGTCGGCATCTACGTGAACGAGGGCGGCACATTCGAGTACTTCGACGCGGAGTCGCCACAGGACGCCTGCGAGTCGGGGCGAGTCGCAAGCTTCGGGAAGGAGTCGCGTCCCGCCATCACCACGGCCGGCTCGCCCTACGTGTCGGGCCTCTCGCCGAAGGGACGACTTCTCGCGCAGGCAGGCAGGCACCCGGTCGTCTACTCGACGCCGCTCGTGGCGTGGAGACCCGTCGTCGGGGCCACCGCCTACGAAATCCAGTGGTCGCGCAGCAAGTACCCGTGGCGGGCGCGCGGATCGACTCTCACGTACTCGACGTCTTCCGTTCTCAGGCTCGGCCCCGGAGTCTGGTACTACCGCGTTCGCGGGTTGAACGCCGCGCAAGTTGGAACGATGGCGATGACCTGGTCCGCGCCGGTGACCGTGCGGGTCGTCCGCCCGACCTTCCAGATCGCTGGGTAGCGGTATCGTCGGGACGTGAGTCCCGATCTGGCTCTCGCGCTCCGACTCGCCGATGTCGCGGACGCGATCTCGCTACCGCTCTTTCGCTCGGGCCTCCCCGTCGAGACGAAGCCCGACCTCACTCCTGTCACCGAGGCGGATCGCGCGGTGGAGACGGAATTGCGCCGCGTACTCGCAGGCGAGCGGCCGGCGGACGCTGTCCTCGGCGAGGAGCAGGGAGCGAGCGCCGGGGGCGAGCGGCGCTGGATCGTGGATCCGATCGACGGTACCCGAAGCTACGCGCGCGGGATCCCCACGTGGGCGACGCTCGTGGCACTCGAGGAGCGCGGCGACCTGTGCATCGGCGTCGTGTCGGCTCCGGCTCTCGGCCGGCGCTGGTGGGCCGAGCGCGGAGCTGGCTCGTTCGCGGACGGCGAGCGTATGACTGTCTCCACCGTCGCTCGGGTCGAGGATGCCGTGCTCTGCCTTCCGCTCGACACCAGGCTCGACAAGATCGCGTCGCGCGCCTGGCATGCACGCGGGCTCGGCGACTTCTGGGGGCACATGCTGGTCGCCGAAGGGGCAGTCGACGGCACCGTCGATGGCTCATTCGGGCTGGGGGAGTGGGATCTCGCGGCGATACAGGTGGTCGTCGAGGAGGCCGGGGGCCGCTTCTCCGACTTTTCGGGAATGCCGCGCATCGACAGTGGCACCGCAGTCACGTCCAACGGGCTCCTCCACGACGAGCTCTTGACCGCACTCGCGGCCTCATAGCCGACGCTCAGGCGACGAGTGCCGCGCGCTTCGCTTCGATGCCCGCGAGCAGCGTGGTGAACGAGTCGGAGAACTTCTGGACGCCCTCGGCCTCAAGGGTCGCAACCACGTCGTCGTAGTCAACCGACGCCTCGGCGAGCTGTCCAAGGAGTTGCTCGGCCGCGTCCACGTCTTGCGTGAGCGTATCTTTGACGACGCCGTGATCCTGGAAGGCTGCGATCGTCTCGGACGGCATCGTGTTCACGGTTGCAGGCCCGATGAGCTCCTCCACGTACAGGACGTCACGGTACGCCGGGTTCTTCGTGGAGGTCGATGCCCAGAGGCAGCGCTGCGGCTTCGCCCCGGAGGCAGCGAGTGCATCCCACCGAGCGCCTGAGAAAACCTCTAGGTAGCGCCGGTACGCGAGCTTTGCATTCGCGACGGCGAGCTTCCCCGCGAGGTCCTCGCGGGCGACCTCTGTGAGGCGGCGATCGGTCTCCGTATCCACGCGGGAGACGAAGAAGCTCGCCACCGAAACAACGTGCGTGGGGTCACCACCGGACGCGACAAGCCGCTCGAGCCCCCGGACATACGCCTCGGCGACGGCCCGGTGGCGCTCGAGGGAGAAGATGAGAGTCACGTTGATCGAGCGACCCGTGGCGATGCAGTCCTCGATCGCCCCTAGACCCGGCTCGGTGCCGGGGATCTTCACGTACGCGTTCGATCGGTCGACGAGCTCGTGCAGCCTGATCGCCTCGTCGTAGGTCGCATCCCGGTCGTACGCGAGATCCGGGTCGACCTCGATGGAGACGTAGCCGTCGACACCCTGCGACTGCTCCCAGGCCGGGCGCAGGAGATCGCATGCGCGCCGGACGTCCTCGACCGCCAGCTGGAGGAAGATCTCTTTGGGGTCATCGCTTCGTTCGAGCTCCTCGCGAAGCTGGGCGTCGTACCACTCTCCGGTCGAGAGAGCCTTCTCGAAGATCGTCGGGTTGGACGTCACGCCGACGACCGCGTCCGCTTCGATCAGACGCGCCAGCTCGCCCGTATCGAGCATCTCGCGTGAGAGCGAGTCGATCCAGACGCTCACGCCGTGGGTGGAAAGCTCGTGCAGCCGAGACGTCACATGCCTACGTTACCGTTCGGAGCACGGCCGTAGAATGCGCGCGTGACGACGGCCGAGCGGCGGAGAGAGCTGGGGCAGCAGTTCCGGGTCGACTCGGTCCGGATGAGCGCAGCGGCGAAGTCCGGTCACCCCACCTCCGCGATGTCCGCTGCCGACCTCCTCGCGGTGCTCGTCGACGGGTATCTGCGCTACGACTTCACCGAGCCGAAGAGCCATGCGAACGACCGCCTGGTGTTCTCGAAGGGGCACGCATCGACCCTCGTGTACGCGATCTACCGCGCCGCTGGGGTCGTCACAGACGAGGAGATCCTCGACTACCGCAAGCTCGGTAGCCTGCTCGAGGGACATCCGACACCCGTACTCCCCTGGGTCGATGTCGCCACCGGCTCGCTCGGCCAGGGCTTGCCCATCGGCGTCGGGATGGCGCTCGCGGCGAAGCACCTCGAGCGGATCGGAAGTCGCGTCTGGGTGGTCTGTGGGGACAGCGAGATGGCAGAGGGATCGATGTGGGAGGCATTCGAGCACGCCGCGCACTTCGAGCTCGACAACCTGACGGCCATCATCGACGGGAACCGGCTGGGTCAGCGCGGCGAGACGATGGTCGGTCGGGATCTCGACATCTACGCCGAGCGCGCTCGTTCCTTCGGCTGGCACGCCACGGTCGTGGACGGCCACGACGTCGACGTCATCGATGCCGCTTTCGCCGAGGCATTGGCCACGACCGGCAAGCCGACAGTGATCGTCGCGCGCACGCAGAAGGGTCACGGGGTCTCAGCCGTTGAGGACAAGAACGGCTTCCACGGTAAGCCTCTCGACGACCCCGACGCGGCGATCGCAGAGCTCGGCGGTCTTCGCGACATCCGGGTCGACGTCGCCAAGCCGGACGCACATCCGCAACGCACGACGACACGCCGCACGCTCGAGCTGCCTCGCTACGAGCTTGGCTCCGAAGTCGCTACGCGCAGGGCGTACGGCGACGCGCTCGCAGCGCTCGGCGCTGCACGGTCCGATGTCGTCGTTCTCGACGGGGAGGTCTCCAACTCGACCTTCGCGGAGCTCTTTGCGCACGCTCATCCCGAGCGGTACTTCGAGATGTACATCGCCGAGCAGCAGATGGTTGCGGCCGCAGTCGGGCTCCAGGCCGTCGGTTGGCGGCCATTCGTCTCCACGTTTGCCGCGTTCTTCTCCCGCGCGTACGACTTCGTTCGCATGGCCGCGGTGAGTCGAGCCACCTTCTCGCTCTGTGGCTCACACGCCGGCGTCTCGATCGGCGAGGACGGCCCGTCACAGATGGGCCTCGAAGACATCGCCGCCTTCCGCGCCATCCACGGGAGCACGGTTCTCCATCCGTGTGACGCGAATCAGACCGCGCAGCTCGTGGCTGCGATGGCCGAGACGGACGGGATCTCGTACTTGCGGACACTACGTCCCGCGACGCGGGTCATCTACGGGGCGGATGAAGAGTTCGCGATCGGGGGCAGCCGCGTGCTTCGAGCGTCGGACGACGACGAGGTCGCACTCATCGGCGCGGGGATCACCGTGCACGAGGCGCTCGAGGCGGCGGTACTGCTGGCCGAGGAGGGGATCGCTGCCCGTGTGATCGACGTGTACTCGATCAAGCCGCTCGACGCGGCGACGCTGCTGTCCGCGTCCGCCGCGACGCACGGACGACTCGTCACGGTGGAGGACCACTGGCCTGAGGGCGGTCTGGGCGATGCCGTCCGCGCAGCTCTTGCGGACACGGACGAGCCTCCGCGCGTCGTCTCTCTTGCCGTGCACGGGATGCCGAGGTCGGGCAGGCCCGAGGAACTGCTCGCCGAGGCCGGTATCGACGCGGAGCACATCGCCGTAGCGGCTCGCCATTTGGTTGCCGAGCGCTCGCTCCCTATTTCCCGTTAGCCGCCGAAAGCGAGTAGAGCGCGTACGCCGTCACGCTCGCCGTTTGCCCGGCACTCAGTCCGGGCGCGATGGCGGTAGGGGCACGCGCCCTTGCGGGTTCGGCGAGAGCCACTGAGCGATCCCTGATGGTCGCGCTGACGCCCGACTGAGACGCTAAGCGATCGTCGAGAGAGTGCCGATTAAGCAGTTCGTGAGCCTCGCGCGCCCGGATCGCGCATTCTTCCTGATTGCCACCGCGTGTGCGCTCGCGTACGTGTCGCTTCCGCGTGACACTGCGTATTACGACCGTTGGTACCAACTCTTCCCGATTGCGGCCGTAGGAGCGACCCTCCTCGGCGTTGCGGTCAACCAGCCTCGCTCGAGGATGCCGTGGTACTTCGTCGCGATCAGTGGGCTCTGTGGTGTCGCGGCCGACGCGCTTTACGCGGTCGAGCTCGAGCGCGTCGGGGAAGTCCCGTTTCCGTCGGAGGCGGACTTCCTGGCGCTCGGATCGTACGTCGTACTCGCGGCGGCGTTGCTCGTCATGATTCGGATGCAGGCACCCGGGCGCGACTGGCCGAGCCTCATCGACGCAGGAATCGTCACCGTCGGTGTCGCCATCGTCGGGTGGATGTTTCTCGTACAGCCTCGCCTCATGGAGGAATCGAGTGCCCTCGAGACCGCTGTCGCGCTCGCCTTCCCGATCCTGGACGTGTTGCTCGTCTCGCTCGCTGCGCGCATGGTGCTCGGTCCGGGTCTTCGGTCGCCGGCATTCGCAATGGTTACGACTGCACTCGTCTTCCAGCTCGTCGGCGACGCCCTGTACGGCTTCGGGTCGCTCCACGGCTGGTATCGCGTCGGGGACCCCATCGACCTTCTCTTCGTCCTTGCCGCAGTGCTGTGGGGGACTGCTGCGCTTCACCCGTCGATGGTCGAGCTCACGGAGCCAAACCTGGATCCAGAGCAGCGGCTCAGCGGAAGAAGGCTCGCGGTCCTTTCAGCCGCAACGCTCATGGCACCCGCGATGCTTGCCGTCGCGGCGCTGAGAGCGGGAAACAGCGAGCTGCTGGTCATCGTTGGGGCGGGAGCGACTCTCTCGGCGCTCGTCATCGTGCGACTCGCTGGGCTCGTGGCGCGCCATGAGCGCTCCGAGCAGCGCGAGCACTCTCTCGGCACCGCCGCGGCGGCTCTCGTTGCCGCCTGGACACCCGATGACATCTATCGGGTCGCGGTCGACTCGGCGCTCGCGGTCGCGGCCTCCGTGGACGCGACCGTCGGTCTCACCCTCGGAGCCGAGGACGACTTTCGCGTCATGTCGGCGGCCGGTCCGCGTGCCGAACGCATGTTGCGGTTCCATGCGGGGGAGCTCTCCGACGAGGCGGTCACGATGCTCGCTGCGGCCCGTCAGTCGAATGGTCCACGTACGTTGCGCCTCGCGACCAAAAAGGCCGAATGGACGATGGTTCGCCTGTCCGTGCAGGGCGACTCGCCAGGCGCCCTCGTGTTTCACACGCGAGACCCGCTGTCGAAGAGGGCTCGCGAGGGTGTCGAAACGCTCGCGGCTCAGGTGGCGCTTGCACTTGAGGGGGTGACACTCGCGGAGGAGCTCCACGAGCGCCAGAGCGCCGAACGCTTCCGCTCCCTCGTGCAGAACTCGAGCGACATCATTGCCCTGCTCTCGTCCGATCTCACGGTTCGGTATCACACGCCCTCGGTCGAGCGCGTGCTTGGGTATGGCGAGGACGAACTCGTCGGCTCGAGACTCGTGGAGCTCCTCGATTCAGCTGACGGCGAACGCCTACGTGGCTTTTTCGCCGATGTGTGCGATCGTCCGGGCACTGCGCTTCCGCGGGATTTGCCGCTCCGCCGCAAGGACGGGACGATCTGTCAGGTCGAGAGCGTCTTCAACAACCTGCTGGATGACCCGAATGTCGCGGGCGTTGTGGTCACCGCGCGCGATGTCACGGAGCGGCGGGCGCTCGAAGATCAGCTTGCGCACCAGGCCTTTCACGACTCGCTTACGGGGCTCGCCAACCGGGCGTTGTTTTCAGATCGGGTCCAGCATGCGCTCGGTCGTGGGATCCGCCGCAAGAACCTGTTCGCGGTCCTTTTCATCGACCTCGACGACTTCAAAACGGTCAACGACAGCCTCGGCCATGCTGCGGGAGACGAGCTTCTCGTCGCGGTGGCCAGGCGCATCGAGTCGTGTCTGCGGCCCGAAGACACGTGCGCTCGACTTGGCGGAGACGAGTTCGCAGTCCTGATCGAGAGCATCTCCGAGCCCGGCAGCGCGGTAGCGGTGGCTCGCAGGATCCTCGGCGCCATGACTGAGCCGCTCACGATTCTCGGCTCGGAACTCGCTGTGCAGGGGAGTGTCGGGATCACACTCGGGACCGGTGAGCAAACGACCAGCGAGATCATGCGAAGCGCTGACTTGGCGATGTACCGAGCCAAAACCGAAGGGAAGGGACGCCATGCGCTGTACGAAGCGTCGCTGCACGAGAGTGTGCGGAAGCGACTTGCGCTCAAGACCGATCTGCAGCGCGCCGTCGGCACCGACGAGCTCGACGTCTACTACCAACCCATCGTGGCATTGGCGTCGGACGCAATTGTCGGGGTGGAAGCGCTCCTCCACTGGCACCATCCCGAGCGGGGCCTCGTGCCCACGAGTGAATTCATCGGTCTGGCCGAGGAGACGGGCCTCATTCATCCCATGGGACGGCTCGTCCTGCGCAAGGCGTGCGCGCAGGTCGCTCACTGGCGGAGTCTCGGCCACTCAGATCTCCGCATGAGCGTGGACATCTCCGCAGGACAACTCTCGAGCCGGCACCTATCGAGTGACGTCGCCGCCGCGCTGGCCGAGTCCTCGCTCGATCCGGCCGCGCTTACCATCGAGATCAGCGAGAGCACGCTCCTCGACGACACGGTCGCGACTGGCCGCTTCGAGGAGCTCAAGGCGCTCGGTCTGCGGATCGCGATTGACGACTTCGGCGCGGTTTTCTCGTCGCTCGACCTTCTGCGCCGTTTTCCGGTCGACACGATCAAGATCGCCAGGGTGTTCGCGGATGACATTGGCTCGAGCGTCGAGAAAAGTCGTCTGGTCGCGGCGATCCTGCGACTCGGTGCCACTCTCGGCTTCGAGACGGTCGCCGTGGGAATCGACAGTGAGTCGCAACGCGAGCGCCTGCGCGCTCTCGGGTGCAGGTACGGCCAGGGGTATCTCTTCTCGCACCCCGTCCCGGCACATGAGCTCGAGGCCACGCTCGAGCGTGCGCAGGTCGCCTAGCGTCGCCAGTCTCGGCGCGTCGCGGCGCGTACGCGCCGATCACGGTCACCATCGCGGGTGCTACCCCGATCGGGATCACTCGATCGAGGGAGGGCCCTGTCCTGACTGGCCGACGACGACGAGAGGATGGATGCGGTCGTTCTCCGCATGGCCCTCGTCATGCTCGGACTCGCGGTTCCAGCGTGGATCTTGCTCTCGCTGGCAGTAGTCCTCGGGCGCACGCGCTACGAGCGCCAGAGACGTGAACCGAGGTCGAAGGACCTCGGCTCTCGCGAGGCCGAGCGACTCGTCCGTCGTGTGAACCGAAGTGCGCGGACTGAGTGGGGAAGGTGGCGTCGGGTTGCCGCGCTTGCTCGACTCGAGCAGGCGCACCATCCGTCTGTGCCCCGGCTCATCCGGTTGGTGCTCACCGATCCGGACCCGCGAGTCGCGACTGCCGCCATCCGAACGCTCGGCGACATCGGCGACGAGTGGGCCGTCGATCTCCTCATCTCGGCGCTTCGCAAGGGCATCGGCCCACGCTCGCGGATCGCGGCCGAGCTGGAGCGTCTGGCACCCGCCCCCGGCCCGAAGCTCTCAGTTCTCCTCCGGGATTGGAACCCTGCCGTCCGCTTCTGGGGCGCGACGCTCCTCGAGCCCTACCCTGAGCTGGGCGAATCCAGTCTGATAGCACTCACCTGGGATTCGGATCCGAATGTCCGCGCCGCCGCGGTCGAGACACTCGGAAGCCGGAGCGGCGATGCGGTCGGCGCGGCGACGCTTGCATGCCTCGACGACTCCGAGTGGTTCGTTCGCGTTCACGCGGCGCGCGCGGCAGGTCACGTCGTCGGCGCAGCCGCCGCACCAACGATCACACGTCTGCTGGCCGACGAGCGGTGGTGGGTGCGGACGGCGGCGAAGGATGCCCTCCGCGGCCTAGGCACGGAATCCGTCCCCTCGCTTCTCTCGCTGCTTTCACACAGCGACCCGTTCGCGCGGAACGGCGCGGCCGAGGTTCTGCAGGACGTCGGCTACGTCGACTTTCTCGCCGCCGACAACCCGAGCAGTCCGCTCCTCGAGCGGATCTACGCAGCAGGCGGCCAGAAGCTGCGCGAGGCTGCCGAAACGCGCGTCGAGCGCATCGACATTCCGGGGGTCCGTGCGGCATGACGGCCGAGGTCCTGAGCGTGATCGTTCTCGTCTGTCTCGGCTACCTGCTACTGACGAACGTCATGTACGTCGCCCTGATCGCAGTGGCGGCTGTCGAGAACGGAATCCGCCGTCACGAAACGGCCAGCCAGGACTACGAGGTGCTCGCAGCCTCACGCTTCACGATTCCGGTCAGCGTCATCGTCGCCGCATACAACGAGGAGACCGCCATCGTGTCGACGGTGGTGTCCCTTCTTGGCCTCGAGTATCCGGAGCACGAGGTCATCGTCGTGAACGACGGCTCGAGCGACGGAACGATGGACTGCCTTCGTGAAGCATTCGCGCTGGAGCCGTACGAAGTCTTCGTCCGGCGCGTGTTCACGACAGAGGAGGTACGGGCGATCTATCGCAGCGTCGACCATCCGAACCTGGTCGTGGTCGACAAGGCGAACGGCGGCAAGGCCGACGCCCTCAACGCGGGCCTCAACGTCGCTCGGTTCCGCTATGTCTGCGGCGTCGACGCCGACACGATCTTCGATCGGAAGGCCCTGCTCAAGGGGATGCGAATCGTCGTCCAGGACCCCGCGCGGATCATCGGTGTGACGAGCCACCTGACGATTGCCGAGAATCCCGAACGGTCTATGGCGGCGCCGGAAGGGAAACGTCCCATCGACCGGCGCCCGTTCATGGCGTATCAGCATCTGGATTACCTTCGGGCGTTCTTCAACAACCGGCTCGCATGGTCCAAGCTCGGGTTCATGCTGTGCTCGGTCGGGGCGTTCCAGATTTGGCGACGCGATGTGCTCGAGGAGGTTGGCGGATACTCGCGCACGTTCACCTGCGAGGACATCGAGCTCACGTTTCGCGTTCACGAGCGGTTTCTGCGAGAGCGTCGCGACTATGAGATTCACTGCCTCCCCGACAACGTGGGCACGACGGAAGGCCCCGACACGATCCGCAAGCTTGTCGCGCAGCGCGAGCGCTGGCAGCGCGTTATTGACGAGACGGTCTGGCACAACCGCGGGATGTGGTTCAACCCTCGCTACAAGAACGTGGGGCTACTCGGCGTCCCCTTCTACCTGGTCACTGAGGTCGTGGCACCGGCGGTCGAGGTGCTCGCGATCGTGACTCTGCCAATCGCGATTGCGCTCGGAATATTCGACCCGACGGTCTTCCTGGTGATGGTCGCGGCGATCGCGTTCCTGAACGCCGCGCTCACAGCTTGCGCCATCCTGCTCGACGACATGCAGTCGCGGACGTATCGGACGCGCGACCTCGGGCGGCTACTCCTGCTGGCACCGCTCGATCTCTTTCTCTACCGGCCGATCATCGTCTGGGCTCGTCTCAAGGGATCGTGGCGGTTTCTGCGTGGCGACAGGGCGTGGCACAAGTTCGAGCGCAACGCCCGCGTTCCGGCGTAGCCACACGCCCTTCGCAGCCGCTGGGTGCGAGGCGTAAGGCTGCGGCTCCGTGCAGCGGACACCCAGTGTCGTGCGCCAAGCGGCGGCTCGCGTGCGTGTACCGCAAGACGATCCCGGGCTAGCCTACGCCCGCAGTGGCCGTCCTCATCGCCTCCAACCTCCGGAAGGAGTTCAGTGGCGACCCGCTCTTCGACCGCGTCTCCTTCACAGTCGGCCGACGAGACCGGCTCTCGCTCGCAGGCCCGAACGGCGCCGGCAAGACCACGCTCCTTCGTGCGATTGCAGGCGAGACCTCGTTGCAGGGCGGCGAGCTCGCGTTCGGCAAGGGAACGCGCGTCGCGCTCCACGACCAACGACCGCCTCGCGAGCTGGGTCTCACACTCAGGGAGTACGTGCTCTCGGGCGCACGAGACCTCCTCGCCGTCGAGGACGATCTGCGCCGGCTCGAGCAAGAGATGGCCGCCGGCGCGCACGACGAAGCGACGCTTCGCCGCTACGCGGAGGCGCAGGCTCGCCTCGAGCACGCCGGTGGCTGGAACTGGCGAGATCGCATCGCGCAAGCCGCCCGAGGTCTCGGTTTTCGCGACGAGGACTTCGAGCGGAAGCTCGAGACGTTCTCGGGCGGAGAGCTGACGCGCGCCTCGCTCGCACGCTCACTCTCGGTCGACCCGGACCTGCTCCTCCTGGACGAGCCGACGAACCACCTCGATGTCGAGAGTCTCGAATGGCTCGAGCGCGAACTCGAGACCCTCGACGCTGCGGTCATCCTCGTCGCACACGATCGCTGGTTCCTCGAGGCAGTGGCGACGGCGGTGCTCGAGATCTCGCCCGGGGGAGTTCACTACTTCGCGGGCCCGTGGCACGAGTGGCGGCGGGAGAAGGCGGCGCGCGCGGCCGCGGCGGAGAGGACGGCCGACCGGGTGTCGGAGGACATCGCCCGCCTTGAGCGCTTCGTCGCTCGCTTCCGCTACAAGAAGTCGAAAGCAAAGCAGGCGCAGGCGAAGCTGACCCAGATCGACCGGCTCGAGAAGGAGCGGTCGGCTGCGCGGGGGGAGCTGGAAGCGTTGACTCGCCGCCGGCGAACGCTCGGCTTCGACTTCCTCAAACCTCCCCGAACTGGTCGGATCGTGCTCGAGGCCGACGACGTCTCGGTTTCGGCCGGTGACAAGCCGTTGCTCGCCGACGCGACGATCGTGGTCGAACGAGGCGAGAAGGTCGCGCTCGTCGGACCGAACGGAAGCGGCAAGACGACGCTCCTCGAAGCCATGCTCGGACGAGTCTCGTTCGACGAGGGGGTCGCGCGGCTCGGCCACGGCGTCGTCCCGGGATACTTCTCGCAGCACACGCAGGAGCTGCCGACGCAGGGCTCCGTGCTCGATGCGACGGCGGCCGCCACGGGTCTTCCACGACCGCAGGCGCAGACGCTGCTCGGTCGGTTCCTCTTCTCCGGCTGGGAAACACACGAGCGCGCGGTGACCGCGCTCTCGGGAGGAGAACGGAGGCGACTGTCGCTGGCTCTGCTCGTGGCGTCGGGCTCGAACTTCCTCGTCCTCGACGAGCCCACCAACCACCTCGACCTCGAGAGCCGTGAGGCGCTCGAAGCCGCGCTCGAGGCGTTTCCCGGCACGGTCCTGATCGTCTCGCACGATCGCGCTCTGCTCGACGCTGTGCCGGATCGCATCGTCGCGATCGAGGACGGGACGCTGCGATCGTATGACGGGGGCTGGGCCGACAAGGCAGCTTCGGCTTCGCCAAAGCGGCCTAATGAGAGACCTGTCAAGCGGAGGGTGACCCGCCCCAAACGCGCCGCTCAAGAACGAGAAGCCCCATCGGAGCTCGAATCGATCGAGGCCGAGATCGCGGTGGTGGAGGGCCGGATCGCCGAGCTGGAGGGCAAGCTGGCGGGAAACTGGAGCGACACGGATGTCCTCACCGCACATCGAGCCGCCCGCGACGAGCTCCAGGAGCTTCTCGCCCGCTGGGAGGTGCTGTTCGAGCACACCCAGCGATCGCCCTCTCGATGAGCCCGCCGTACCAAGTCACAGGCTGTTACTAGGAACGATGAAGCACCGACGGAATGTGACACCGCGCGTACCCGGTGGCGTAGAGAGGGCGTGCATGCCGTGACCTTCGACGCGCCCCGGCCCATGGACACGACTGCTGCGCCCTCGTTCGCCGCGGTCGCAGAGGAGCTCCTCGACGACGTGTACGGCTATCTCCTCTACCTGACCAAGAACTGGGCTGTAGCAGAGGATCTGACCAGCGAGACCTTCGAGGCTGCTTTCAAGAAGTGGCGACGTTTCGATCCGGGCCGTGGAACGCCACGCGCATGGTTGCTCGCGATCGCACGAACCACCGCGCTCGATTGGTTTCGCGCCGATTCCCGTAGGCGGCGACGCGAGGAACGTGCAGACGCCGCGGAACCTCCGCAAGACAGCCAAGGCGCCTTCGGTGAGGGCCTTTCACCAGCGCTCGAGGACGGGCTCCGCGGACTGACGGCCGGCGAGCGCGAGGTCGTGGCGCTGCGCGTCGTCCTCGATCTGGACGGCGAGGAGACCGGCCGCCTACTCGGAATTTCGCCCACCGCCGTCTCGACAAGACTGAGCCGGGCGCTTGCAAAGCTCGAAGAGAGGATGAGAGACCATGACGTCGCCTGACCTGATGCACGAGCTGCGGGAATCGCGCCCTGTCGCCCCGATCCAGCTAAGGGCTCGGATCCGGGAGATCTCCGCACCGGGGACCGTGCGGGACCGATCCCCGTGGAATCGATTCCACTTCCCGGTACGCAGGGCGGCGCTGATTGCGATCCCCGCGACTGCTGCGCTTGCCTTCGCGAGCGCCGGCGTTCTCGGGATCACGCGGTCGGACGTCTCGTCCGAGACCTATCGCCAGGAGGCTCTCGCCGACAAGGCGACGACCGAAGCCGCACCCTCGACTGGCCTCTCGAGCGGCGTTGCACCAGCACAGGACTCGGCGATCGGGCCGACCACAGGTCGCGCACAGCGTGTGAGCGCAACGTTGACCGTCGAGGTCGCGGACGCAGACGCCGTCTCACGTGCAGCGCAGGATGCGCTCGACCTCACCCGTTCGCTCGGCGGGCATGTCGTCAGCGCCTCCGTCGCGACGGGCGAGGAAGGGAGTGCGGCTCTGACCGTGCGCGTGCCCGTCGCCAAGGTGCAGGAGG
>JBOHAY010000164.1:0-8684 GCA_050697935.1 Gaiellaceae bacterium
TCGGGCTCGCCGATCTCCGCCGTCCGCTGTCGACCCGAAACCTCGATCTCCTCATGCTCCTGGCGTTCTCGGTCTCGCTTGCGTTCTTCAATCGCGGCGAGCTATTCCGCAGCGTCCCGCTCGTCTATCCGGTGCTCGGGTACCTCCTCGCCCGCGGTCTCTGGGTCGGCTCGGGGAGACGTGCGGGTGCGCTCCGCTCCGTCTGGCCGACATGGGCGGTCGCGGCCGCGACCGTGTTCCTCCTCGGCTTCCGGATCGGCCTCAACGTCGAGACTCCACGCGGCGTGATCGACGTCGGGCTCGCGGGGGTGGCTGGCGCGAGCAGGATCCTCGACGGAGAGGCGCCGTACGGGAACATGCCTCAGCGCGGTGACCGCGAGCCGTGTGGGCCGAAGGACACGGATGGGGAGGTTCGCGACCGCATCCAGACGAACGGACGCTGCGAGGCCGGGATCGAACGGGGTGACACGTACGGCCCGGTCTCCTACCTCGGCTACGTACCGGCGACCGCGATCTTCGGCTGGACCGGGAAGTGGGATTCGCTTCCCGCCGCGCACGCGACGTCGATCGCGTTCGACGTGCTCACGATCGTCGGGCTCGTCCTCGTCGGATTGCGGTTCGAGGGGCTCCGCCTCGGGGCGCTTCTCGCCTTCGCCTGGACCGCGTACCCGTTCACCGCGTACACGCTCAACGCGAACACGAACGACACGATCATGCCCGCGTTCCTCGTCCTCGGGTTCTGGCTCGCCTCATCGGCGTGGGCGAGGGGTGCGGCGGTCGCGCTCGCCGGCTGGGCGAAGTTCGGTGCGCTCCTCGTCGCGCCGCTCTGGGCGACGTATCCGGCGCTCGAGTTGCGCCGGCTCGTCCGCTTCGTGGTCGCCTTCGCGGGCGCAACGCTGTTCGCCTTCACCGTTCTGTTGTTCGAGCCCGGTCTCTGGCAGGCGGCGCGGACGTTCTGGGATCGCACGGTCGGGTTCCAGGTCGGTCGAGACTCCCCGTGGTCGCTGTGGGGTTGGGGCCAGTACCACGCGGAGGGAATTCCCGATCTCGGCTTCGTGCAGCCGGTGCTGGTCGGGCTGGCTGTCGTACTCGCCCTCGGCGTGGCGGTTCTCCCTCGTCGCAAAGGCCCGGTCGAGCTCGCGGCGCTAACCGCCGCCGTGCTCATCGCGTTCCAGATCACGCTGACGCATTGGTTTTACCTCTACCTACCGTGGCTGGTCCCGTTCGTGTTGCTCTGGCTACTGCTGCCGAAGCAGCCGGAGGATCAAGGAAACGGGACGCGTACTGCCTCGATGGAGGAGGCCTTCCCGGACTCGGCGTCGCATTCGATGAGTGCGCCTTCGATGCGCACGCCCCCCTGAGCGGTCTCGAAGCGCACCGGAAGCCCGGTGCGCATCCGCCGGATCGCGAGCTCGGCCACCACTCCGATCACGGAGTCGTGAGGACCCGTCATGCCGGTATCCGTGATGAAGGCCGTACCGCGCGGGAGCACGCACGCGTCCGACGTCTGAACGTGCGTGTGCGTGCCGACGACGGCCGTGACCTTGCCGTCGAGCCACCGGGCTAGCGCAGCCTTCTCGCTGGTCGCCTCGGCGTGCACGTCGACGAGGATGAGCGGCGTCGAGCGGCGGGCCTCCTCGACGAGGTCGTCGATGAGCTCGAACATCGAGGTCGCGGGATGGAGGAACAGCGAGCCGAGAACGTTGATTACGGCCAGCCGCGCACCATTTTCCACGGGCACGATCGTGAGACCCCTTCCCGGTGTGTTCTTCGAGGTGTTCGCGGGGCGAACCACGCGCTCGGAGGCGTCGAGGTAGGGACCGATCTCGGTGCGCCGGAACGCATGGTTCCCGAGCGTGATTGCGTCGGCGCCCATTGCGAGGAGTTGATCGGCGAGGCGTGGTGTGATCCCGATTCCGTCGGCAGCGTTCTCGCCGTTCAGCACGCAGGCGTCGGCCTCGAGCTCCGCCCGCAGCGACTTGAGGCGCGCAGCGAGAGCCCCGCGACCAGGGGCACCCACGATGTCGGCGATGAACAGGATGCGCAGGGCGCTGAGGTTAGATGATTGATCGGCAATTGCCGATCGGTCATCTACGGTACGCCGAGGCTGGCCGAGGGGTACACCCGAACGGAGACGTTGTTGCCACGGTCCGCTGCGTACTGCGCGAGAGCTTGTCGTTCGAAGCGACCGATGTTCGCCACTGTTCCGAGTTTGGAAGATCCGGCAGCGACGTTCGCTCCGATGTTGAGCGCTGGGTCTATGCGGACGTTCTCGATTGCCACGATGAGCGACGGCGCCGACGTTGGTCGCAACTCGATCTCTGCTCCGACGACTCGCCCCGAGACGACATGGTCGCGGATCGCTATGACGGTGCCGTCGATCGGCGAGTAGACGTCTGTTCCCGCGACGGCACCGACGTCGAGTGTCCGGAGAGTGCCGCTCTCGAGCTGGTACCACGCCAGCCCGCGACGTGACGAGCCCGTGATGCGTCCCCAGAGCCGCGCGAGGAGCCCCTCGTTTGCCTGGGGCCCTACGGGCTGGAGCACGAGTGCGCCGTCGGCTGCGCCGTGGAAGCCGATCGCAGTCACCCCGCCTTGCGCTACGGGTGACTGCACACGGAGATTCCCGACCGTTGCGAGTACCTGGAGCTCGGGCGGAGCCGACGTCACCGGTAGCGGAGGTACGGACGGCGCCGAGGACGACCCGCCCTCTCGGTCGAACGCCGTCAACGCGAGAGTTGCGACGCCGAGGAGACCCACAACGACCGCCATTGCGAACCACCTCGCTCGCGCCTGCGCCCGACGTCGATCGGCGCGAAGCCGCGCAGCGTGACGTGAGCGCGGAGTCGCCATTGCACGGACCGTAGCAAGGTCCGTCGCCGGCGAGACCGGCAGGGCGCCGCTGTACGATCCGGCGCATGGCCGGCCTCGGCCCGACGATCCAGATCCCGAGATGGATCCAACTCGTGGGTCTTCCCGTTCTGCTCGTGCTTGCGTTCTTCTTCGCGAAGACGCTCGGCCACGTGCTTTTCCTCTTCCTGACCGCCGGTGTGATCGCGTTCACGCTGAATCCACTCGTTCGCGATCTCACGCGCTTGAAGGTGCCGCGCGCGCTGAGCGTGCTGATCGTCTATGCGATCTTCGCAACGGCTGTCGTTGCGCTCCTGGTCGCCATCGGAGCGGTGGCCTTCGATCAGGCGCGGAACGCGGCTCAGCGGATCGACGACTACGTGACCAACGAGAACTCCGTGACCGGGCAGACCGCCGCCGAAATCGACATCGACGCCCTTCAGGCGTGGCTGAACGACCACGGGCTCGAGCAGATCCGCGTACGCGACCAGTTCAACGAGTGGATCGACTCCTTGAGCGCCGGAGAGATCTCGGGGTACGCCCAGGATGCGATCTCCTTCGCCCAGGGAGCGGCGTTCTCTGTCGTCGTTCTGCTCTTCTCATTGATCCTGATCGTCGTCATCTCGATCTACCTGCTGCTCGACATGCAGCGCCTGGAGCAGTCGATCGACTCGCGTTTCCCGCCGCACGGTGGCGCACCGCTGACCCAGCAGATCGAGGGCGCGCTGTGGGGTTACCTCAAGGGCCAGGCGATCCTCTCGACCGTCATCGGCACGAGCGCCGGCGTCGGCATGTACATCCTCGGTGCGACCGGGCTCGTCGAAGGCGCCGAGGAGTACGCATTGCTGTTCGGGCTGTGGACTGCCTTCATCGAGGTGATCCCGTACATCGGCCCCTGGCTCTCGGCCGTGCCGCCCATGATCTACGCGCTCTTCGTGGACCCCGTCGGAATGATCTGGGTCGGGCTGCTCTTCCTGTTCATCTACCAGGTCGAAGGACACGTCGTCGTTCCGAACGTGATGGCGAATGCCCTGCGTCTGCATCCGCTTCTCGTCATCTTCGGCCTCCTTGCCGGTGGCGAGCTGTACGGGATCGCCGGTGTGCTCATCGCCCTTCCGACCATGGCTGGCCTGCGCGCCATCTGGGAGTTCTTCAGGGCGCGCGTGCGCTTCGAGCGGTGGGACGAAGGCGGGCCGGACGTCCCGGTGGAAGTCGAGCTCGAGCCGCCGCGGGCCGAGCCGCCTCGCGCGGCCAGTAGCTCGGGCTAGGTTGAATTCTGCGCAAGACCGTAGTCCGCTCGCGCGGACTCTCGGCGCGCGAAGATCCCTGAAGGCGGCCGCTGCGCGGCTGCACCGCAGTTACTGTCCTTCCCATGTGGGGGACGATCACAGCCGACGCCGCGGCGGAAAGCTCGCTCTGGGCCGAAGCACTTCTGCCGGACGCCGAGCAGGTACGGGAACCTGTCTTCTCACCGCTCGCGCCCGCAGCCCACACGCTCGGCCTCGAGACGATCTACGAGGGGTATCTCGTCCATTACGGGCGTGCGCGGTTGTTCGCTCCGACCGACCCCGACACCGCACTGCTGCTCGGCGACTACCTCTACGCGCACGGGCTCGTACGCGTCGCTTCGACCGGCGACGTCGCCGCTGTCGCCGATCTCGCCGAGCTGATCTCGCTCTGCGCGCAGGCACGGGCCGAAGGGCGAAACGGTGACGGCGCCGCCTGGGCGGCTACCGCAGCTTCTCTCGGGGTCGGTGAGCTGGCGCACGCCAGGGACGCTCTCAGATTGAGGTCGGACTCGAGCTTGCTCGAGGCAACCGCTCGTTCGGCGGCAGGGGATCACGAGGTCGATCGAGCACTTGCTGCGCATGCCCGGCTCGTCGGATAGAGTCGCGGCGATGAGTGCATTCGCCCCGTTTCTCGCTGACGCCGCGGAAGAGGGCAAGGACGTGATTCTCTCCATGCTCGTCGTCGGGCTCGTATTCGTCGCGGCGATCGTGCTCGGCGATCTGTACAACTGGCGCGCACGCAAGCGGCACAACAGTCGCGGCTAGGCCGCACGCGTTTTCGCCTGTTGAGTTGTAGCCGTGCGAGGCGGATGATCTCGCCGTGCGCGATCTCCCTTCCGGCACCGTCACGTTTCTCTTCACCGACGTCGAGGGGTCGACGCGGTTGTTGCACGAGCTCGGCGTCGAGGCGTACACCGAGGCTCTCGCTGAACACCGGCGCGTAATCCGCGAAGCGTGCACCCGGGAGCGCGGCGTCGAGGTCGACACGCAAGGCGATGCTTTCTTCTTCGCCTTCTCGACCGCACCGGAGGCGCTCGCTGCCGCCTCTGCGCTGACGCAGGCGCTGTCGACGGGCCCGATCAAGGCGCGGGTCGGGTTGCACACCGGCACGCCGCTCCTCACGGACGAGGGCTACACGGGAAGCGATGTCGTCCTGGGAGCGCGGATCGCTTCCTCGGCGCACGGAGGGCAGGTCGTCCTCTCGTCAGCGACACGAGAGCTCCTCCACCACAGCGCTGCGCTCACCCGCCTCGGTGACCACCGCTTCAAGGACGTCGAAGCGCCTGTCTCGGTCTACCAGCTCGGCTCCGCGATTTTTGCACCGCTTAAGACGATCTCGAACACGAACCTGCCTCGCCCCGCAAGCTCGTTCGTCGGACGTCAAGCGGAGCTCGCTGTCGTGCTTGCGCAGCTTGCAGCCGGTGCGCGCCTGCTCACGCTGACGGGTCCCGGGGGATCCGGAAAGACCCGGTTAGCGATCGAAGCCGCTTCGGCGCTCGTGCCCGAGTACCAGGCGGGCATCTACTGGGTCGGGCTCTCCGCTCTCCGCGACCCAGCGCTCGTGACCGAGACGATCGCCCAGACGCTGGGTGCGAAGGACGGGCTCGAGGATCACATCGGTGAGCGCGAGATGCTCGTCCTGCTCGACAACCTCGAGCAGGTGATCGACTCCGCCCCGGAGCTCGCGTCGCTCCTGGCGCGGTGCCCGAACATCACGCTGCTTGTCACGAGCCGCGAGCTTCTTCGTGTTTCCGGCGAGGTCGAGTACCCCGTACTGCCGCTCGCAGAGCCCGAGGCGGTCACGCTCTTCTGTCAGCGCTCGACACTCGAGCCGACCGGCGAGATCTCGACGCTGTGCACGCGCCTCGACTCGATGCCGCTCGCGGTCGAGCTCGCCGCCGCGCGGACGAAGGCGATGTCTCCGGCGCAGATCCTCGAGCGACTCTCGGGCCGCCTCGACCTGCTGAAGGGCGGTCGAGATGCCGATCCTCGTCAGCAGACGCTGCGTGCGACGATTGAGTGGTCGCACGACCTCCTCTCCCTCGAAGAGCAGGAGCTCTTCGCACGCCTCGCCATCTTCGCAGGCACCTGGACGCTCGAAGCGGCCGAAGAGGTCTGCGACGCCGACCTCGACATCCTGCAGTCGCTCGTCGAGAAGAGCCTCGTGCGCTTCTCGAACGAGCGTTACTGGATGTTCGAGACGATTCAGGAGTACGCGCGCGAGCGGCTCCACCAGTCCGGCGAGGCGGACGTCGTCCGGATCAGGCACATGGAGTTCTTCGTGGCGACTGCGGAAGCGATGCACCGCGAGTGGATGTACGGCACGGACCTGCGATCGTCGAACCTCTGGTTTCGCACCGAACGCGACAACCTGCGCGCTGCAGTGGAGAGCGCGGCCGACCGCATCGATCTGCAGCTCGCGTTGCTCCACGCCATCCGGTCGCACTGGACGCTCAGCCCGGCCGAGCGCCGACGCCGGCTCGAGGCAGCCCTGTCCGAGGCGGACGACCAGCCGGCGGTCGTGCGTGCCCGTGCGCTGGCCGGCGTCGCAGAGGCGGCTCTGTTCGTGGGTGACATCGAGAGTGCGCTCGCCCACCACGAACAGGCTGTCGATCTCTATCGCTCCCTCGGCGACGAGGAGGGAGTCGCTCGGTCGCTCGTCGGGCTCGGACGGGAGCACGAGGAGCTAGGCCGACATGCAGAAGCGCGCAAGCTGTACGAGGAGGCGCTCGAGACCGCTAGACGAGCGCCGTCTCCGCCCGTGATCGTTGGCGCATCCACGGCACTCGCGTACGCCGCGATCGAAGGGCGTGACTTCGAGAGGGCACTGAGCCTCGCGACCGAGCTCGAAGATGTCGAGTCGGGTGAGTGGCGCGTCTCGCTGGTCATCGTGGGACTCGTGGCGCTCGAGCGCGGAGACGTTGGAGGTGCCGCTCGCCTGTTCAGGGAGTGCGTCGCCGAGACGTACGAAGTCGGAGCTCAGAGCTCGCTCGCGTTCGACCTCGACGTCCTCGCCGCCGCGCTCGCGGCCAGCGGCAACGCCGAAAGAGCCGCCGTTCTCGCGGGGCACTCGGAGGCTCTTCGCGACGCGATCGGATCACAGCCGGACTTCCTCATACGACGCATTCGTGCGGGCGTGGCGGAAGCCGCGCGGCGCGAGCTCGGCGACGAGCGGTACCGAGCAGCCCTGGCTCGGGGAGCGAGCATGAGCGTCGACGAAGCGGTCCAGCTGGCTCTTGCCGATGCGTAGCGACCTCCCCTCAGGCACCGTCACCTTCCTCTTCACCGACGTCGAAGGCTCGACGCGGTTGTTGCATGAGCTTGGCGCCGAGGCCTACGCCAACGCGCTCGCCGAGCACCGACGAGCGATCCGCGAGGCGTGCGCTCGTCACGACGGCACTGAAGTCGACACTCAAGGCGATGCCTTCTTCTTCGCCTTCCCGACCGCGCCAGGAGCGTTGTCAGCGGCGGGGGATATGACCGAGGCGCTCGCTGCAGGTGTGATTCAGGTGCGCGTCGGCCTGCATACGGGGACGCCGCTTCTGACCGAGGAGGGATACGTCGGCGACGACGTTCACTTCGCGGCCCGAGTCGCCGCCTCGGGCCACGGCGGGCAAGTGCTCGTATCCTCCTCCACCGCGACGTTCCTCCGCCCAAGTGGCTCAGAGCCACAAGCGTTGTCTCTTCTCGATCTGGGCGAGCATCGGCTCAAGGACATCGAGCAGGCGGTCTCGATCTTCCAGCTCGGGAATGGCTCCTTCCCGCCGCTGAAGACGATCTCGAACACAAACCTCCCCCGACCGGCGAGCTCTTTCGTCGGCCGCGAGGACGAGCTTGCAGAGGTGCTAGAGAGGATTGAGGCCGGCACGCGCCTGCTCACGCTCACGGGGCCGGGAGGGACGGGCAAGACGCGGCTGGCCCTGGAGGCCGCTGCGACCCTCGTCCCTGCCTACACAGCAGGCGTCTTCTGGGTCGGACTTGCGTCCCTACGCGATCCCGCGCTCGTCTCGGAGACGATCGCCCAGACGCTCGGCGCCAAGGACGGACTCGCTGAACACATCGCAGAGCGCGAGCTCTTGCTCCTCATCGACAACCTGGAGCAGGTGATCGAAGCGGCTCCTGAGCTCTCCGCGCTGCTCGCCGCCTGCCCCAATCTCGCGCTCCTCGTCACCTCGCGCGAGCTCCTGCGCGTCTCCGGCGAGGTCGAGTACGCGGTGCCTCCCCTTGCCGAGCCCGAGGCGGTCTCCCTCTTCTGCGCGCGCTCCGGGCTTTCGCCGACCGAGGAGATCTCAGAGCTGTGTGCAAGACTCGACTCGCTCCCCCTCGCCGTCGAGCTCGCCGCCGCACGTACGAAGGCGCTCTCCCCTTCACAGATCCTCGAACGACTCTCCTCTCGCCTCGACCTTCTGAAAGGCGGCCGCGACGCCGATCCCCGCCAGCAGACGCTCAGGGCGACCATCGAGTGGAGCTACGAGCTCCTCACGCCAGAAGAGCAGAACCTCTTCGCCCGCCTCTCCGTCTTCGCGGGCGGCTGCACCCTGGAGG
>JBOHAY010000165.1:0-4884 GCA_050697935.1 Gaiellaceae bacterium
GAAATGAAGCGTTGTGCCGTCGGGCGGGCGCGCCGAGCCCGCGGCGCGCGCGGCTACTCCCACTCGATCGTCGACGGAGGCTTCGACGAGATGTCGAGCGCGACGCGGTTGACGCCGGGGATCTCGTTGATGATCCGGCTGGAGATCGCCTCCAGCACTTCGTAGGGCAGGCGAGCCCAGTCCGCGGTCATCGCATCCTCGGAGGTGACGGCGCGGATCACCACCGGATACGCATAGGTGCGCTCGTCGCCCTGGACGCCGACGGAGCGGATCGCGGGAAGCACCGCGAAGCTCTGCCAGAGCTCGCGGTAGAGATCGACGCGCCGGATCTCCTCGAGCAATATGGCGTCCGCCCGCCTGAGAATCGCGAGCCGCTCTTCGGTGACCTCGCCGATGATCCGGATCGAGAGGCCGGGTCCGGGGAAGGGTTGGCGCCAGACCATCCGCTCGGGCATCCCGAGCTCGTCCCCCACGCGGCGCACCTCGTCCTTGAAGAGCATCCGCAACGGCTCGACGAGCTCCATCCGCATGTCGGCCGGAAGACCGCCGACGTTGTGGTGCGACTTGATCAGGGCAGCCACACCGTCATCGGTGCCGCCCGACTCGATGACGTCCGAGTAGAGCGTCCCCTGGACGAGGAAGCGAACGTCACCTAGCTCGCTGGCCTCCTCCTCGAAGACGCGGATGAACTCCTCCCCGACGATCTTTCGCTTCTCCTCGGGATCCGAGACACCCGCAAGCCGCGCAAGGAACCGCTTCTGAGCCTGAACGTGGACGAGCGGAACATGGAAATGCCCACTGAACGTCTCGACGACCTGCTCGGCCTCGTTCTCCCGGAGAAGGCCGTGATCGACGAAGACGCACGTGAGCTGGTCGCCGACAGCCTTGTGGACGAGCAGAGCGGCTACGGCCGAGTCGACACCCCCCGAGAGCGCGCAAAGAACCCGCTCGTCGCCGACCACTGCGCGAATGCGCTCGACCTGCTCCTCGATGACCGCCGCCGGCGTCCACGTCGGCGGCGCTCCCGCGATCTCGTAGAGGAAGTTCTTCAGAATCTCCTGCCCATGCGGCGTATGGACCACCTCCGGGTGGAACTGCACGCCGTACACCCCCCGCGATGCGTCCTCGAAAGCGGCCACCGGGGTCGAGGGCGAGGAGGCTGTCACCTCGGCGCCCTCGGGCGGCGCCGTGACCGAGTCGCGATGGCTCATCCACACCGTCTGCTCGGGCGGCAGGTGATGGAAGAGCTCTGACTCACCGGCCTCGAGCTCCGCTTTCCCGAACTCGGACGCACCCGTCCGCTCGACGGCTCCTCCGAGATCGCGCGCCATGAGCTGCATCCCGTAACAGATGCCGAGCGTCGGGATGCCGAGCTCGAAGATCCCGGCGTCGATGTCAGGCGCGCCATCCGCGTAGACGGACGCCGGCCCACCGGAGAGGATGAGCGCTGCCGGGTTGCGCCTCGCGATCTCCGCGGCGGAGAGCCGATGCCCGACGAGCTCCGAGTACACTCGCGCCTCGCGCACGCGTCGCGCGATCAGCTGGCTGTACTGGCCGCCGAGGTCGACGACGAGGACGGGGCGCTGCTCATCCTGCGCAAGATCGGAATCCGCGAGTGCGGATTCCGATCGCGCAACGATCCCCGAAGGCGTCCGCTTCGCGGCCGCCATGTCTGCGCCATTCATAGCGTCCCGTGCTTCGCCATCTCAGCGCCTGTAGTTCGGTGCGTCCTTTGTGATCGTGACGCCGTGCGGGTGACTCTCCTGGAGGCCTGCCGGTGTAATGCGGGTGAACCTCGTCTTGGTCTTCATGTCCTCGACCGTGGGAGCGCCGCAGTAGCCCATCGACTGCCTCAGGCCGCCGACGACCTGGTGGACGATCGGCGAGAGCGGGCCCTTGTACGGGACTCGCCCTTCGATCCCCTCGGGGACGATCTTGTCGACGTCCTCGACGTCGCCCTGGAAGTAGCGATCCTTCGAGAACGAGCGCGCCTTCATCGCGCCAAGCGAGCCCATCCCGCGGTACTCCTTGAAGCGCTCGCCCTGCGCAACCATCACCTCACCTGGCGCCTCGTCGGTCCCGGCGAGCATGGATCCGAGCATGACGACGTCGGCTCCGGCGGCGATGGCCTTCGCGATGTCGCCGGATGAACGCACACCACCGTCGGCGATGACCGGGATCCCCTGATCGGCAAGTGCGCGGGCGGCGTCGTAGACCGCAGTGACCTGCGGGACGCCCACTCCGGCAACCACGCGAGTCGTGCAAATCGATCCGGGTCCCTGCCCGACCTTCACGGCGTCGGCGCCGGCATCAACCAGCGCAAGCGCGCCCTCCCCGGTCGAGATGTTCCCCGCGATGAGCTCGATCTCGTGCTCGGCTCGGATGCGACGGACGACAGCGAGGACGCCGTGCGAGTGGCCGTGTGCCGTGTCGACTACGAGCACGTCGACCTCAGCCTCGACGAGCGCGGCGGCTCGACCGAGCGCGTCGGTGCCCACACCAACCGCGGCACCGACCCGCAAGCGCCCCTGCTCGTCCTTCGTCGCGTCCGGGTACTTGATCTTCTTCGAGATGTCCTTGACGGTGATGAGACCCTTGAGCCGCCCATCGTGATCGACGACCGGGAGCTTCTCGATCTTGTTGCGGTGGAGGATCGCCTCGGCTTCCTCGAGCGTCGTGCCGACGGGAGCCGTAACCAGGTTGCGGCTCGTCATCAGCGCGGAGACCGGCTGCGACGTGTCGGTCTCGAAGCGGAGGTCGCGGTTCGTGAGGATGCCGACGAGCACGCCGTCGTCGTCGATGATCGGGACTCCGGAGATGCGGTAGCGCTCCATCAACTCGAGGGCGTCGGCGACGAGGTCGCTCGCCCGCAAGGTGACGGGCTCGACGATCATCCCCGACTCCGAGCGCTTGACCTTGTCCACCTCCGCGACCTGGTCGCCGATCGAGAGGTTGCGATGGACGATGCCCATCCCGCCTGCTCGCGCGAGCGCGATGGCGAGCCGCGCCTCGGTGACCGTGTCCATCGCCGCCGAGATCAGCGGGATGTTCAGCGAGATCGACGGCGTGAGCCGCGTCACCGTCGAGACGTCGTTCGGAAGGACGTGCGACTCGGCCGGGAGGAGGAGGACGTCGTCGAACGTGAGGCCCTCCTTGCCGAACTTGCGCTCGAACGCGACGAGGCGCTCGATCTCCTCCTGCCGGAACTCGGTCTCCATCACGCGACGTTAGCAGCGCCCGGCGACGGCGATCAGGCGTACGCGACGCCGAGCTCGTCGAGTCGTTCTCGAGCGAGGGCAGCACTCGAGACGTCGCCCTTCGCGTCGTAGTGGGCCAGCCCAACCGCGGCCTCCTCGGACGCCTCGCCCATGCGTCCTGCGAGCGCGAGCGCTTCGGAGAGGAACAGGCGGGCGGTTCCGCGGCACCAGTAGAAGTCAGTCGTCTCCGCAAGCGCCAGAGCTCGACGAACGCGCTCCTCCGCCTCCGCGTGCTGTCCACGCCGAGCGCAGAGGCACCCCTCGATCATGTCGAGGTATACGAAGTTGACGAGGTCCTCCGTCGTCGTATAGGCACGGCCGGTAGCGCACAGCGTCTCGACCTCGTCGTAGCGGCTCTCGTGGTACATGAGCCAGGCCAGCTGGAGCGCGATCGTCGGGTGGTACCCCCGATCATCCAGTCGCTCGAGCACCTCGAGGCCTGAGCGGAGAGCGCGCTCGGCCGCTGCGAGATCGCCGGCCCAGAACGCCGCCCACGCCTCGCCCATCGAGTGTCCCGCAGCGGTCACCACGAGCCCAGCGCCGCGGAACGTCTCGCCGGCGTCACGGACCAGCGCCAGCCCCCTGACTGCATCCCCCTGCATGGCGGCCAGCATCCCGAGGAATATCGACGAGTGAGCCTCGCTCAAGATCGAGCGTTCCGAGCGGGCCCGAATGCCCTCGACTCGCTCGATCGCCTCGACCACGGGCGTTGGGCCGAACACGCAGCTGCCGGCCATCCAGTGGGCGGCATCACGGGCGAGTCTCTTCGATCCTGCGCGCTCGGCGTGGACGAGGGCCAGCTCGCACGCGGCTGCTGTCTCCTCGGCCCGACACCGGTACCAGGCGTCGTGCCCGACGCTCCACCAGTAGAGCGAGAGCCCCTCGTCATGCCCTGCTGCCTCGAGCACGCTCCGGGCGCGATCATGCTTCTCCCGGCGCTCGTCCGGGGTCGACCTGCCAGTGGCGCCGAGCTGAGGCTCCGTCTCCAGAATCGCGACGATTGCTCGTAGCACAGCGTCCGTTGTCTGTCGCGCTTCCGCGAGAACCGACATTATCGCGGTGGTGTCTCCCGCCTCCCAGAGGGCGTCGCACAGATCGGGCGCCAGGGCGAGCCGGCGCTCGTCTCCAGGTGGAAGGACGGCCGTCGCCCTGCGCAACAGCCCGCGGCCCGCATTGAAGTCGCCGCGATCGAGAGCGCCTCTGCCGGCGCCAGCGAGGTGGTCCGCCGCTCGGCCGGAGAGAGCCGAGAGGGCGGAGTCGTCTGCGCCGAGCTCCGCCCGGTAGCGGCGCGCTTGCTCGAGGTGGTAGCCGAGGATCTCGTCCCGCTCGACGAGGCCTGCGTCGCGCTCCTCGAGCCACGCGGCGAATCGCTGATGGAGCTCCGCCCGCACCGCCTTGGGAAGCGCGTCGTAGGCGGCGTCGCGGATCAGCAGGTGGCGGAAGCGGAATCCGTCCTCCCCCGCGAGCTGCGGCTTGTCCGGCCGGATCAGCTCCTTCCGAACCAGGGTCGCGAGATGTGACCCGAGCGCGGGACGCATAGGAACCGGCGCCAGCTCTGCGACCGCGCTCCGATGAAACACCTCGCCCTCGACGGCGCCGCGCTCCATGACGACCCGCTCATCGGCGC
>JBOHAY010000166.1:0-2428 GCA_050697935.1 Gaiellaceae bacterium
GAAACGTTGAAGCGACTGGCGGCAGCTCTGATCGAGAGCCCGCTCTCGATTGCGCCGACAAGCGCGCAGCGTCCGCCCAATCCGAGCTTGGCGTTACGGTGAAACGACATCCGCGCCCTCCTTCGAGAGAGAGTCGTGGCAGACCCACAGCCTCTAACGAGGGACGGAGAGATCTCAGCCGTTCACAACCTGTGTGGGCACGACATCTAGAGCGGGATGTTGCCGTGCTTGCGCTTCGGCTTCGGCTCGCGCTTCGTGAGCGCGATCTCGAGCGCGGAGATCAACACAGGGCGAGTGCGGCGCGGCTGGATCACGTCGTCGACGTAGCCGCGCTCCGCCGCGGTGTACGGGTTCGCGAAGCGCTCCTTGTAGTCCGCGATGAGCTCCTCCCGCCGCGCGTCGGCGTCGTCGGCGTCGGCCAGCTCTTGCCGGAAGACGATGTTCACCGCGCCCTCCGGCCCCATGACCGCGACCTCGGCGGTCGGCCAGGCGACGTTGAAGTCTGCGCGAATGTGCTTTGACGACATGACGTCGTACGCGCCGCCGTACGCCTTACGTGTGATCAGCGTCAGCTTCGGCACAGTCGCCTCCGCATACGCGTAGAGCAACTTCGCGCCGTGACGGATGATGCCGCCCCACTCCTGAGCGGTCCCGGGCAGGAACCCGGGCACGTCGACGAAGGTCACGAGCGGAATGTTGAAGGCGTCGCACGTGCGGACGAATCGCGCGGCCTTTACGGAGGCGTCGATGTCGAGCACACCGGCGAGGGCGCTCGGCTGGTTTCCCACGACACCGACCGAGTGCCCGCCCAGCCGGGCGAAGCCGCAGACGATGTTCTCGGCCCAATGCGCGTGCACCTCGAGGAACTCCCCGTCGTCGACGACGCGCTCGACGACGCCCTTCATGTCGTATGGCTTGCTCGGACTGTCGGGAACGATCGTGTCGAGCGACGCGTCTTCCCGGTCGATCGAATCTGCCGGCGGTGCGTAGGGCGGCGGGTCGAGGTTGTTCTGGGGAAGGAAAGAGAGCAGGTACCGCGCCTCCTCGAGGCACGCCTCCTCGTCGGGCGCAGTGAAATGTGCGACCCCTGACTTCGTCGCATGCGTCGCGGCGCCGCCGAGCTCGTCGAACGAGACGTCCTCGCCAGTCACGGTCTTCACGACGTCGGGGCCGGTGATGAACATGTACGAGGTCTCCTCGACCATGAGGACGAAGTCGGTGATCGCAGGTGAGTACACGGCGCCACCTGCGCAGGGGCCCATCACCAGCGAGATCTGAGGGACGACGCCCGATGTCTGCACGTTGCGCCAGAAGATCTCCGCGTAGCCGGCCAGCGAGACCACGCCCTCCTGGATCCGCGCACCACCCGAGTCGTTGATTCCGATCACAGGGCACCCGTACTTGACAGCCATGTCCATCACCTTGCAGACCTTCTCCGCGAAGACTTCGGAGAGCGATCCGCCGAACACCGTGAAGTCCTGCGAGAAGACGAAGACCTTCCGGCCCAGGATCGTCCCGTAGCCGGTGACGACGGCATCGCCCCAGGGCCTGTTTTCGCGCATCCCGAACTCGACCTCACGGTGACGGACGAAGCGATCGAGCTCGACGAACGAGCCTGGATCGAGCAGCTTCTCGAGCCGCTCGCGCGCGAGGAGCTTCCCTTTCTCCCGTTGGCGGTCGACGTGACGATCACTGGCCGCATGCAGCGACTCCTCGGACAGCTCCTCGAGCCAGCGAAGCTTGGCCTCGGTCGTGTCGTGGATCTCGCTCACAGCCGGATGAGCCTAACGAGACACGCGCCGAAAGGGCGCCGCTGATTCTGACCATGGACATATGACCATGATCGCGATAACCTGAGAGCCATGCGCACGATCCCTGCCGGCCGGTTCAAGGCCCAGTGCCTCAAGCTGCTCGACGAAGTCGCGGAGTCGGGCGAGACCATCGTCGTCACGAAACGGGGAAAGCCGGTCGCCAAGCTCGAGCCGGTCGAAGAGCCACCGTCTCTCAGGGGTAGCGTGATCTACCTCGTCTCTGACGAGGAGCTGATCGCCCCCATCGACGAAGTGTGGAACGCCGAAGTCGAGTGATCGTCCTCGACACGCACGTATGGCTCTGGTGGCAGACCGCTGAAGAGAAACTCTCGGGCCTCGCGCTTTCGGAGATCGAAGCTGCCGATCGCATCGGCGTCTGCACGATCAGCTGTTACGAGGTCGCTCGAGCGGCGGCGCGCGGCCGGATCGCTCTCGACCGCAACGTGAGCGCATGGATCAGCCGGGCGCTCACCGCAGACCGCGTCGAGGCCCTCGACCTCACGGATCGGGTTGCCGCAGACGCTGGCGTGCTGGGACCGGAGTTCCCCGGCGACCCCGTCGATCGCATCATCTATGCGACCACGGTCGTGCATGGCACGCGGCTAGTCACCAGAGAT
>JBOHAY010000167.1:0-3503 GCA_050697935.1 Gaiellaceae bacterium
TTGTTAACCAAATCCGGCCATTTGCCGTCTCCTGATTCCGGCCGTTTACCACAATCTTGCGCGTGCTCCGCATTGCCGCGAATCGGAGTTCGGATCGTTCGCAGTAAGGTCTCCTCATGACGGTCCAACAGTGGGTGGACGCCTACGCGAAGGTCTGGCGCGACCGTGATGCCGACGCGGCGGCGAACCTCTTCACGGACGACTGCCTCTACCGCGAGCACCCGCTCCAGGAGTCGTACCGCGGTACCGAGGGCGTCCGATCCTACTGGGCGAAGGTCACAGCGACGCAGGACCGCGTTGACGTGCGGATGGGCCGGCCGGTCGAGTCGACGGACGGGCGGCGGGCCGCAGTCGAGTTCTGGGTCAGAATGCTGAACAGCGATACCGAGGTGACGCTGATCGGGATCCTCTTCCTCCGCTTCGCCGACGATGGGCGCTGCGAGGAGCTGCGGGAGACGTGGTTCTTCGAAGCAGGTGACCACGCTCCGCACGAGGGCTGGGGCGTCTAGCGTCAGTCACGTCTCTCGGATAGGGACGGAGTGCGGGCGTCGACCGGTCTTGCCACGCCGCGTCAGGCTGCTATCGGTTGATTGGCTCCGCAGCGCCGCGCCGGTGAGACTCCAGCTGGCGAACGACTTCTGCGGTGTCGAACCACGCCTGCTCACGGCTAATCAGGCCGTCGCGGATGTCGAACACGTGCAGTATCCGGAAGCGAACTGGCGCCCCGCCGCCGTCGATGCCGATGAACGAGCCGCGGACGTGGCCAGTGGCGACCGATTCGTCGACAACATGGTCACCGCAGACGAAGCGGCCGACCGACTCGAGGTGGAGGTCGGGAATGCCGTCCATGATCCCTTCGTAGATCTCGGCCGCGGCGCTCTTGCCATAGACAGGGCACGCGGGATGGCCGACGTCGTCCCAGATGACGTCGTCGGTGTATGTCGCAAGTGTGGCGGGAATGTCGTGCGCGTTTTCGGCAGCGAAGTGTTGCTCGATGATGTCCATGATCCGCTCCTTGTACGTCGCTCCCGATGGACGCGACTGCGCGGCAGCCTAACCACGCGCTCGTAGCGAACGTTCTCCGCCGTGCCTGCACGCGCAGGCGCCGCGTGTGGTATGGCTGTACAAATCGTGGCCGGGCACGCGATACGCGACGCCGGCGCGGCGCGAAGACGCTTGACCCGCCGCTCCCCTTCGTTTATTCATACTGGACAGTGCGAGCCTCTCAGGACCCGCGTCCCGTGGGATTGATCGGCCTCGGCAACATGGGTACGGCGATCGGGGAGCGCCTCCTCGACGCTGGCTATCCGCTCGTGGTGAACAACCGAAAGCGTGAGAAGGCCGACGCCCTTGGCGCGCTGGGCGCTGCAGTCGCAACTACGCCTGAGGATCTCGTCGCACAGGTCGACGTGGTTCTCACGTCGCTCGCGGATGACAAGGCATTCGAGGAGGTGGCGGCAAGGGTTATCGCCGCTGCGCGGCCGGGCACCGCGCTCGTCGACATGAGCACTGTGTCGCCGGACGCTTCGGCACGTATCGCCTCGCTCGCGGAGGTGGCTTCCATTCGATACCTGCGCGCACCTGTCAGCGGCAACCCGAGCGTCGTGCGCGCCGGACAGCTGACCTTCATCGTCTCCGGTGCACTCGAAACGCTCCGAGACGTCGAGCCCGTGATCCGGGCGATCGGTCCCACCATCCATCATGTCGGGGACGGAGAGCAGGCTCGGACTGTGAAGCTCGCGATCAACCTGATGATCGCGGTGCTCGCGCAGGTGATGTCCGAGGCTCTCGTTCTCGGCGAAGCCGCCGGCGTCTCCCGTGCGGCGCTCCTCGAAGTGATGGCGAGCTCCGCCGCCGGCGCACCGTTCGTGAAATACAAGACGGAGCCTCTCCTGCGCGACGATTTCTCGGCGACGTTCACGACGTCGCTCATGGAGAAGGACATCGATCTCGTACTCGACGCGGCCAGCGATGCCGGCTTGGAGCTTCCACTGGCGAGAGAGATGAAAGCGCACCTCCGTGCGGCCATCGATGCTGGCTACGCAGACGACGATTTCATCGCGCTCTTCTTGCACCTGCGGAGTACATCTGGCCTCGCTTCGGCGGTTGCGTCGCCCTCGAGATCGAATGAGCTTCCCCAACAGGAGGTCGTGCAATGACCACACGAACGAGGACCGTCGGCTCCCCCGACGCAACGCGCGCCGTGGACTGGGAGCAACGCATCGACTTCCCACGACTGCGCCAGGATCGTCTCGACCGTGCCAAGGCGGCGCTCGGGGCCTCGGAGCTCGGAGCGGTGCTGCTCTTCGACCCGAACAACATCCGATACGTCACGAGTACGCACATCGGCGAGTGGGCACGGGACAAGAACGCCCGCTTCACGCTGCTCATGCGTGGCGCGGACCCGATCCTGTGGGACTTCGGATCAGCCGCCCGCCACCATCAGCTGTTCGCGCCATGGCTCCCAGCGGAGAACTTCCGCGCCGGGGTCTCACCGATGCGCGGTGCGATGCCCGTCGAGACCGGAATCCCGGACCGGCTCGGCGGGAAGATCGCTCACGAGTTGCGCGAGCTCGGCCTTCAGGACGAGCCGCTCGGAGTCGACATGGCGGACATCGTCACGATCGAGGCGCTGCAGCGCGCCGGGATACACGTCACCGACGGGTCACAGGCACTTCTCGAGGCGCGCAAGATCAAGACCGCCGAGGAGATCGCGCTCCTCGACCAGTCGGCCGGGCTCGTCGACGCGGTCTACGACGAGATCTACCGGATGCTGCGCCCGGGCGTCTACGAGCACGAGATCGTCGCGCGCGCGCACCAGCTGCTCTTCGAGATGGGCTCCGAGCAGGTGGAGGCGGTCAACGCCGTCTCGGGAGATCGTTGCAACCCGCATCCGCACATCTTCTCCGACCGGCTCCTGCGTCCGGGAGATCAGGCGTTCTTCGACATCATCCATTCGTTCATGGGCTACCGCACGTGCTACTACCGCACGTTCAACATCGGCGGCGTCAGCCACGCACAGCTCGATGCCTACAAGCAGTGCCGCGAGTGGCTCGATGCCGCGATCGCGCTCGTGCGGCCGGGCATGATGACGGACAAGATTGCGGAGGTCTGGCCGACAGCCGAGGAGCTCGGCTTCCCGGATGAAGAGACCTGCTTCGGACTTCAGTTCGGGCACGGCCTCGGTGTCGGGCTCTACGAGTCTCCCATGATCTCGCGTGTCCATTCGCTCGAGCACCCGGTCGAGCTCGAGGAAGGCATGGTCTTCGCTCTCGAGACGTACTGCGCTGCGACGGACGGGCGGTCCGCGGCGCGGATCGAGGAAGAGGTAGTGGTGACGGCAACCGGCTGCGATGTGATCACGCGCTTCCCGGCCGACGAGCTGCTGGTCACCGGCCGGACGTACGTGCGCGGTGCAGATTTCGTGCGCGGCGAGCCCGTCTCCGAGCCGGTCGAGATCGGCTAGCGCGCGTGGCGACGCTCGGCGAACAGCGGGCTGTGAC
>JBOHAY010000168.1:0-14146 GCA_050697935.1 Gaiellaceae bacterium
CTACTGGCGGGTCGCTGCGCGGATGGTCGAGCGCGCGCCTCTGCTCGGAGAGGGTGCCGGAGGCTTCGAGCGCCGCTGGACCGAGGAGCGGCGGGCGGCGAACAATGCGCGCGACGCGCACAACCTCTACCTGGAGATGCTCGCCGAGCTCGGGCCCGGCGGCCTCGCGCTCCTGCTCGTCGCGCTCGGCGCGCCGCTCTCGGGTCTCGGTCGTGCTCGCCACGGAGCGCTCGTCCCCGCGGCGGCCGCGGCCTACGTGGCGTTCCTCGTCCACGCGGCGGTGGACTGGGACTGGGAACTGCCGCTGCTCGTTCTCCCGGCACTCGCGTGCGCAGCGATTCTCATCGCCGAAGCCCGTACGGCGGCGCCCGTTTCGTTGACGACGTCACGCCGCGTCGTCGGTGTCACAGCTGCGGCCGTTGCGATTGCCGTCGCGCTCGTCGCGCATGTCGGCAACCGCTCGATCGCCGAGAGCGTCATGGCGCTCGAGCGTGGGGACACGTCCGGCGCTGCCTCGGCGGCGCGCCGCGCAAAGGCGTGGGCGCCGTGGTCGCACGAGCCGTGGCAGCTCCTCGGCGAGGCGCAGCTTGCAGAGCGTGACGACAAGGCCGCGCGCCGGTCTCTTGCAGAGGCGATTCGCCGCGGCCCCGAGGAATGGAGGCTCTGGTTTGATCTCGCGATCGTCGCGGAAGGGCCGAAAGCGAGGGCTGCTATCACCCGCGCGAGGGAATTGAACCCTCTCGGGGATGAGGTACTCGACTTCGAGGGCCGATAGGAGGTCCGACCCCGGGGCGCAGCCGCAGGCGCCCTGGCTCTCTGTAATGCTCCCGAGGTAAGGAGGGGATGTGAGGGAAGACCGACGGAAGTACAGACAGATCGCGGCGACCGTGTCCGTCTCGGTGGCGGTCGTCCTGTTCGCCGCGCTCGGCGGTGTCGGCCTTGCCCAGTCGGCGATCGCCCTGGCCCAGTACCAGTACGGTCACGGGGCGCAGTACCAGTACGGCAAGAAGGTGACGATCTGTCACAAGGGCAAGAACACGATCAGCATCTCCGTGAACGCCTGGCCCGCACACCTGCGCCATGGCGATACGGAGGGCCCGTGTGCGGTCGTCGTCCAAGCGGCCGGTGCGGGTGCTGCGAAAGGCAACAACGGCAAGAAGAAGCAGCAGTCGACCGAGAGCACCGAGCTGTCGTCGACTGGCAAGACGAAGAAGCCGAAAGACGAGAAGGGCGCAAACGGCGCGTCCGCCGGCGAGCAGGAAAAAGGCAAGCCGGCAAAGAGCAAGTCCAAGAAGAACGATCCGCCGTCGGCAGCCGGAACGTCCGAGGAGACGAACGCCGCTCCCGCGACGCTGCCGGAGCCGAAGCCGAAGAAGCAGAAGCCGACCAAGTCGGAGAAGGGCGGATCGGCTTCCCCGCCCGGCTTGGGCGGTGCCTCCCCTCCGGGCCACGCGAACGGCCACGGTACGGGGAATGGAAACGGGAAAGGCAACGGCAAGAACAAGTAGCCCCGCCGATCCCTGTGAGCAGTGAGCGCCTCGTGCGGCTCGGTGAGTTAGATCACGAGCCCCGGGGCGCTCGCCGTTCTACTTCGACGCTGAGCCCACGCGCGGCGAGCGTTTCTCACCACGTCTCTGTGTCCCCATGGAATACCAGCATCAGGTGAGAGAATCGCGGCATGGGCCGACGTGACCTGCCGAGTGGTACCGTCACCTTTCTCTTCACAGACGTCGAAGGCTCTACGAGGCTTCTTCGGGAGCACGGGGCGAGGTACGCGGCGATGCTCGATGAGCATCGACGTGTCCTGAGGCAGGCATTTGAAACGCACCACGGCGTCGAGGTCGATACCCAGGGCGACGCCTTCTTCGTCGCCTTCTCCAGCGCCGCAGAGGCCGTCGCCGCAGCGCAGGAAGCGCAGCGCGCGCTCGAAGGCGGCCCGATCCGCGTGCGTATCGGTGTCCACACGGGTGAGCCCCTCGTAACGGCCGAGGGTTATGTAGGGATCGACGTTCACCGTGCCGCTCGCATCGCCGCGGCCGGGCATGGCGGACAGATCGTCCTCTCAGAGACCACCCGACGGCTCATGGACGGCGACATGCCCGTTCGAGATCTGGGCGAGCACCGGCTGAAGGATCTGACCGGAGCGGAGCGCCTCTGTCAGCTCGGTGAGGCGGACTATCCGCCGCTCAAGACGCTCGACGCAACCAATCTGCCAATCGCAGCGAGCGCACTGGTCGGGCGAACGCGGGAGCTCGAGGAACTCGTCACCTCGCTCTCGAACGGAACGCGGCTTCTCACCGTCACCGGGCCCGGCGGAACCGGGAAGACTCGCCTTGCACTGCAGGTCGCGGCCGAGCTCGTCGGCGCGCTGCGCGACGGTGTCTTCTGGGTGCCGCTCGCCGGCCTCTCCGACCCCGAGCTCGTGTCTTCGGAGGTCGCGCACGCAATCGGGGCGCCCGACGACCTCGCCGCGTTCCTTCGCGGGAAGGAGTTGCTGATCCTGCTCGACAACTTCGAGCATCTCCTCGACGCGGCTCCGGCTGTCAGCAGCGTCCTCGCGGCCTCGCGTGGTCTCCGCGTCGTCGTCACCAGCCGGTCGCCGCTGCGCGTCTCGGGCGAGCGGGAGTATCGGCTCGAGCCGCTTCCGGCGAGTGACGCAGCCGCTCTCTTCGTCGAACGAGCCCGTGCGGTCGGCCGAGAGCTCACCGCCGACGCAACCGTCGAGGCGATCTGCGACCGCCTGGATGGGCTTCCGCTGGCGGTCGAGCTCGCCGCGGCCCGGACGAAGCTCCTCGTTCCCGAGCTGCTGCTCGAGCGCCTCGACTCGGCCCTCCCGCTGCTCACGGGCGGTACGCGCGATGCGCCCGAACGCCAGCGTACGCTGCGTGCCACGATCGAGTGGAGCTACGACCTGCTCGACGACGTGAGCAGGCGTCTATTCGCACGGCTCTCGGTGTTCTCAGGGAGCTCTCCGCTCGCGGCCGCGGAAGACGTGTGCGGCGCCGACCTCGACGGCCTCGCGAAACTTGTCGACTCCAGTCTGCTGAAGCCGATCGGCGACGACAGGTTCCTGCTCTTGGAGACGATTCGCGAGTACGCACTCGAAAGGCTGGCGGGCTCGACCGAAGCAGGCGAGCTCCGCCGGCGACACGCGGACTTCTTCTCCGGGCTCGCCGAGCAGGCATACGAGCACCGGTTCGACGCTGAGGCTGAATGGGCCGAGCGGATCCAGCTCGACCACGACGATTTTCGTGCCGCTTTCGATTGGCTGGCTCTAAGCGATCCGGAGCGAGCTCTCGAGCTCGCGGGTGCGCTCGGCTGGTTCTGGTTTACGCACGGCCATCTCACGGAGGGGCGGCAACGACTGGCCGACACGCTCGCCCGGTTGATGGCTTCCGGTGCGTCTCGGGCTCGGGCGCTTACGGCGTTGGGGGCGCTCACGGCGCGGTGTGGCGACGTCGACGACGGACGTGCGCTCCTCACCGAAGCGATCGACCTCTGGCGCGACCTCGGCGACCGACGCGAGCTTGCGTCGGCCCTAGGCGGACTCGGCTGGCTCCTCGTCTACGACGCCGGAGACGCTCCCAGCGCGCTCGAAGTGTTCGAGCAGAGCCTCGCGCTCAGCCGCGAGCAGGCCGACCGACTCGGTGAGACGCGCGCACTCGCCGGCGTCTGCCAGGTGCTCGTCGCACTGGGCAACGTCGAGCGAGCGGAATCGCTCTCACGCGATCTGCTCGAAGCGGCCGGCGGCGATCCACGCACGGAGCACTTCGCCTATCACTTCCTCGCGGACTGCGCATTGATCCGTGGCGATGCCGAGGAGGCCGAGACCCGCTATCGCGAGAGCTTGCGAGCCGCGCTCCCCCTCGGAGACGTGATCGAGACGAGCGCCGAAGTTCAAGGAGTGGCGATGGCGGCAGCCGGCGGCGGCGACCCACACCGCGCGCTTCGGCTGGCTGCATCGGTCGAAGCGCTGTGGGAATCCCTCGGCACGTGGATCGCCATCCCTTTCTGGGACGCGCTCCTCGAGAAGTACATCGGCGGCGCTCGCGAAACACTGGGAGCAGACGCCGACATCGTCTGGGCGGAGGGCCTAGCGATGGCGTTCGACGACGCCGTCGACCTTGCCCTGACCAGAGAGGCGTAGCCGTCTCTTGACTGGCGGTGCGCCCTAGACTCGGCGGAGTCGGCCGGACCCGCGACCAACCGCATCACGCAATCGATGAGACCAGCCGATCCGCGACCGCGCGAACGCTCGCGCGCAGCTCCTCCGGCTCGTGGATGGTGAAGCTGCAGTCGAGTCCGGCGAGGATGCGGGCCATCCAGTCGAGCGAGCCCACGCGCATGCGAAGCAGTGTCCCGGTGTCTGTCTCGATGAGCTCGGCGAGCGTCGCGGGAAGGCGTCGCGTCGCTTCGTCCAGCGCGAGATCGAGTAACACCTCGACCTCATGTCGCCAGGGCGTGCGGGCGAGCGAGCGGCTGATGTACGCGACGGCGTCGAACTCCTCGGGTGGCGTGTTCGCCGGTTGCTTCGCGACGGCGGCGCGTCGCATCCGGTCGACCCTGAAGGTGCGCATGTCGTCGCGGTCGTGGTCGTATGCCGCCAGGTACCAGCGCCCGGAGTGGACGACGAGCCCGTGCGGGCTCAGCTCCCGCCGCGTGACATCGCCGGCAAACGACCGGTAGCCAACTCGCAGCCGCCTGCGCCGCCGGATCGCCTCGGCGAGCAGCAGGACCGTCTCACCTGCGACCGGCGCGCCGGTCGGTGCGGACGTCGTGAAGTCGAGGGTCGCCTCGAGCGTCTCCACGCGGCGGCGCAGGCCGTCCGGAAGGACGCGGTGGATCTTCGCGCGGGCACCATCGACAGATTCGGACGAGCCGACGAGTCCCAGCTGGCCTGCAGCGACGACGCCCAGCGCGACGACGACCGCCTCGTCGTCGTCCAGCATCAGCGGCGGAAGCCGGTACCCCGGGCGTATGCGATAGCCACCGCCCACGCCTCGCTGGCCTTCGATCGGGATGCCGAGCTCGTGCAGCGCGGAGATGTAGCGCCGGACCGTCCTGCGATCGACCCCGAACCGGTCGGCGATCTCGGTACCGGTCGTGAGGGTCTGCGTCTGGAGGAGCTCGAGGAGCTCGAGCAGCCGTGCGGTCGGCGTCACAGAGCGTGAAGTCAAGCACAGATAGCGGGCGGAAACCGCCCTATTTAGGCGCTAGCGTACGTGCCCTCGGCGAACTTCGCAAGGAGGCGAGGATGAGGAACGCACTGCAGGCGGAAGCGACCGCCCGCGACTTCGATTTCTTCATGGGTAGCTGGAAGGTCCACAACCGGCGGCTGCGGAAGCGGCTCGCAGGCTCGGACGTGTGGGACGAGTTCGAGGCGACGAGCGTGGCTCGGCCGCTGCTCGACGGGTTGGGCAACGAGGACGAGTTTCGAACCGACTTCTACGGCGGCTTCATCGGGATGTCGTTTCGCTTCTTCGACCCCGAGAAGAAGCGCTGGTCCATCTACTGGGCGGACACGCGCCGTTGCGGCGAGCTCGACCCACCCGTGTTCGGCTCGTTCACGGGCGGCACAGGCCTCTTCGTGGGCGAGGACACATTCGAGGGCCGGCCGATTCTCGTGCGTTTCGTCTGGTCGGGCGTGACGACAGAGACGCCGCACTGGGAGCAGGCCTTCTCCGAGGACGACGGCGAGTCCTGGGAGACCAACTGGGTCATGGACTTCACGCCTGCTGGAGGTGAGGAATGAGCGCTCCCGTGCACGTCGGGATCAGACCCGGCTACGAGCACATCACGAAGCTGATCCGACCCGAGGCGAGCCTGACGCTCGGAGACGCCGTGCTCAAGTGGTACGACATTGCGCCGGCCGACGCTCCGGTCCCGCTCGCGATTCGTGCTCTTGCGCGCCGGAATCTCCGCGACCGGTCGAAATCAGGGGAGCTCGCCCTGGCCGACGAGCTCGGGTTCGTCATCCTGCACCGCTGCGGGGAGAGCTTCTTCTTCCTGCTCGTGTCGACCTGGCGCAACGACAACGAGCTCTGGGAAACGGTGTGGGCGAAAGACGGTGACGACGCGGTCAGGTTCGCGCCGTGGCAGATCGTGGGAAGCCATCGGCCGACCTTCTGCGTGTGGGAGCTGGGAGCCGTCTGCCACGAGCAGCAGGCGTGGAGTCGCTACCTGCGGACACCGCGTAACGGCGCCGCCAAGCGCATCTATCTCGGCGACTCCTTCGCCGGCGAGGTGTAGATGTAGCGATAGCGTTTCCCCGGCGTCGCGTACGCTCCATCCCCTGAGTCGCCCTGGATGGCTTGCCGCCTCGGACCTGCGCATCGGTCTCGGCTGCATGCGCCTGTCGACGGACGAGAACCGCGACGAGGAGCTTGCTCTCGAGACGATCGCGGCCGCCGCTGACGGGGGCATCACCGTGTTCGACACCGCGCGCGCGTACGGTCGCGGCCCGGACGAGCTCGGGCACAACGAGAGGCTGCTCGCCCGCGGTCTCCGCCGTTGCGGCGCGGTCGAGAGCGCACGGATCGTGACGAAAGGAGGTATGGGGCGGACCGGCGGCGCGTGGATCCCGGATGGTCGCGCTCGGACGATCCGCGCGGACTGTGAAGCAAGCCTCGCCGCTCTGGATGGCCTGGGCATCGACCTCTACCTCATCCATGCACCGGATCCGCGTACGCCGTGGCGAACATCGATGCGCGCGCTGGCGCGGCTCGTCGACGACGAACTCGTGCGGCGCGTGGGACTCGCGAACGTCAATCGCCCCCAGCTGGACGAAGCGCTCGAGCTCGCCCCCGTCGCAGCTGTCCAGGTAGCGCTCAGTCCCTTTGACGACCACGCGCTCCGAGGCGGTGTCGTCGACAGATGTGCCGAAGCCGGGATCGCCTTGATCGCGCACTCTCCACTAGGAGGGCCGAGGCGGGCGGGCGGCCTCGCTCGGCACGAAGCGCTGGCTGAAGTAGCGAGAGCGCAGGGAGTGACGGCGGCCGAGGTCGCACTCGCATGGCTGCTCGAGCTCGATGCAGGCGTCGTCGCAATCCCCGGAGCGCGGCGTCCGGAGACGGCGCGATCTGCCGCGTGTGCGGCGAACCTCCTGCTCACCGGCGACCGAGCAGCCCTCGCTCGCGCGTTCGGCCGGGCGCGGCCGACTCATGTCGAGCATCCGCGCTCAGGCTTGACGAGCGATGCGGACGTCGTCCTGGTCATGGGCATCCCGGGAGCTGGTAAGAGCCGTGTGGCCGAGGACTATGTCGCCCGGGGCTACCTCCGTCTCAACCGCGACGAGCGCGGAGGAACGCTCCGGGAGCTCGCGGACGCACTCGACCAGGCTCTTTCCTCAGGCGCTCGGCGGGTCGTGCTCGACAACACGTACCTCACGCGCGTGGCGCGGAACCACGTCATCGAGACGGCGAACCGGCATCAGGCTTCAGTGCGGTGTGTCTGGCTCGACACGCCGCTCGCTCAAGCACAGGTGAACCTCGTCGTGCGCATGCTCGATCGCTTCGGCTCTCTCCCGTCTCCCGAGGAGCTGAAACAGCTTGCACGGCGCGAGCCGGGCTTGCTTGCGCCGACCTCTCAGATGCGCGCACTTCGCGAGCTCGAGCCACCGTCCTCCGACGAGGGCCTTTCTGCCGTGGAACAGATCCCGTTCGTGCGAACGCCGTTCCCGAAGCGGGCGCGGGCAGGGATCTTCGTCGCCGCCGCGGCGTTGAGGCATCCCGATTGGGAACAGGCGCTCGAGCGTGGCGATCACCGCGCACCCCACCTCGTCTTCGACTGGAGTCCTGACGGCACTCGCGACGACCTCGCCGACGTCGCGGCCCTCCTCGCTGGGAAGGTCTCCGGGCCGATCGAGACGGCGCTGTGCCCGCACGCCGCCGGCCCGCCGACCTGCTGGTGTCGGCCGCCGCTACCGGGACTGCCTCTGGCGTTCGCGCGCTCCCACGGTGTCGACCCCTCGACCTCGATCGTCATCGGAACAGGGCCCGCGCACCGGACGCTCGCGAGCGCCCTCGGCGCGCGATACGTCCAGGGTCGGGCTCCTGGCTAGGATCACCTCGGTGCCTTCGACGGATTCGCTCGCCGTCCGCACGCGGCGCCGATGGCCGATGCGGGGGACTCGCGCCGCGGCGAACGTCGGCGTTGCTCGCCTTCGATCTCAGCCGGGACGAGCGCTTCTCGTGCTTGTGGGGATCGCCGCGTCGACCGCAATGCTCGTGGGCGTCTTCGGAGGAAGCCTGATCGCGAGAGAGCTCGGCCTCCGGCACGCGCTCGACGACCTGACTCCCGCCGACCGGAGCTTCCGTGTCGACCTGATCGGCCTTCCCTTCGAAGCGCCCCCCGCGAGGTCCGATCGGGTGGCGCACGACGCGCTGGCCGGGTTGACGTCGGGGGACCCTTTCGGCGTGACCTTCTTCCGGGACTTCTGGCTGGACGGCGAGTTCGTGAGACTGACCGCGCTCGACGAGCCGGAGAGATTCGTGCGCCTCGTCTCTGGGCGGCTGCCGCGAGACTGCAGTCCGTCCGCGTGCGAAGTGCTGCAGATCGGCAACCGCGGCCGACCGCTACTCCACGAGGGAGACATCAAGCTCGTTCGCGTCGGGATCGGGGAGCTGCGTGACGTCGCGGGCCTCGGCCCCGCCTTCCAGCGCCTCCGGCAAGAGCGCGCCCAGGCATCGATCGTGGAGTCCGTCCCGCTGATTGCCCCGAGCACTGCGGCGCTCGAGCGGCTCCCCGCTCTGCAGCTCTTCTTCCGGGTGCGGGGGTGGGTCGTACCGCTCGAGTCCTCCGCAGTCCACGCGTGGGACATCGGGCGCACGCTCCAAAAGGAGTCGGTCGCGCAGGGCACTCTGCAGCAGAGTGGTGCCGGCTACGTGCTCGTCGGCCCGGACGCGGCGTTCCTGGAGGCGCGGTCCCGAGGAGCGGCATACGGAGAGCGCATGGTCCTGGTTGGGGGAAGCGCCGCCGCACTCCTGCTCGGGTTTGCCATGGTGGCGGCGATCGGCCTCCGGCGAGGCCTCGCGGCGGAGCGCCGCCGGCTTCTACGGCGCGGGGCGACGAGAACACAGGTCTGGATCGCGCTGCTCGCGGAGGTAGGCGCGATAACGGCGGCGGGCTGGCTCGTCGGCATCGTCGTCGGCGCCTTGGCGATCGCCGTGCTCGCGGCCGGGCTCGACGTTCCGGTCGGGGGTGTCCTCGACCATTCCCTGTTCGAGCCGCAGGCGCTCGCCGTGATTATGGTCGCATGGGTGCTGGCTGCAGCTGTCGTCGTGGCTGTGGTCGCCACGGAGGGCGAGCGGGCGCACGGAAGGCGGATCCGCCTCCTCGACGTCGCCGCTCTCGGCGCGGCTCTGGCCGTCGTAGTCGGGCTGGCGAGGGGCAGCCTTGGCGCGGAAGCCGCAGAGACGCGCGGGGATCGAGCGTTCCTCATAGTGCTGCCAAGCCTTGTCTGCTTCGTCGCAGCGGTGGCTGCGGCTCGCGCGCTGGGTCCGCTCATGGCGTTCGCGGAACGCGCGTCGCGGCGAGGGCGGCTCGCCCTGCGCCTCGCCTTTCTCGCCCTTGCGCGCGCACCGTCGCGAACCGCAGCGGCGGGCGCTTATCTCGTCGTTGCGGTTGGGCTGGTCCTCTTCGCTGCGAGCTACCAGGCGACGCTCGAGCGTGGCGCTCGCGACGAGTCGGGCTTCGCGGTACCGCTCGACGCAACGCTCTCGGAGGGCTCGCAGCTCGTGATGCCGCTCGAGGCCGCGCCGCTCGATCGCGTCGAACGCCTCGCGCCCGGCGTCGCGGCGTACCCGATCGTTCGGCGAGGAGCGGATCTCATCGGCCTCGGGTCAGCGGTGCAGAGCGCCACGGTCCTCGGTGTGCCGTCGCGCGCGCTTGCAGCGATGCACTGGCGCTCGGACTTCTCGTCGGTGCCGCAGGCGTCGCTTGCCCGCTGGTTGGAGAAGGACGCGTCACTCCGCCTCGAAGGGCCGGCGATTCCCGCGAATTCCGAGACCGTCGCTCTGCGTGCCCACCTGCAGGGCGCGCCACTCGGCCTCGATCTCGTGACGCGGGATGCCGTCGGACGGATCGAGGTCATACGTCTCGGGAGGGCGACGCAGGGCAGCAGCGATCTCACGGCTCGAATTCCCCGCGAACGTCAGGGCAGTGCGCCTCGACGCCTCATCGGACTCCAGTTGTACCTCCCGGGGCGCGCGAAGAACTGGTTCCTGCACGTCGCGCACGAGAGACGCGACGTGAGGGCACCCGCGGGGTCGTTGCGGCTCGGGCCGCTGACGATCTCGTCGCCGGGTACCCGCGCGTTGCTGACGGACTGGCAGGGATGGATCACTCACGGGCGGGCGAGCTCCGTGGTGTCGACAGGACGGATCCACTACTCGTTCCCCGAGGTTCAGACCATCGTCGTACGGCCACGCCAGCCTGTCGACAGTCGCAGGCTGAATGCCATCGTGAGCCCTCTCGTGGCTGACGCGGCCGGCTCGGACGGCTACGTCACGCTCCGCCTGTTTGACGCGCCGGTCCGCGTTCGCATCGTCGCGACTGCGACTCGTTTCCCGACGGTGTCGAAGGACGAGCAGTTCGTCGTCGTCGACGGGACCGGCCTCTCGGCCGTGGTCGATGCGGACGCTCCGGGCACCGCAACGCCGCTCGAGCTCTGGCTCTCCGTGCCTGGCCGGTCTGACGCTGCTGTGATGCAGGACCTTCGTCGGCTGCCATTCTCCGACCTCGACCTCGCGTCCCGCCGCGATTTGCTCGAGCAGCGAACACGCGACCCGCTGGCGCGGGCCATCGGCTACACGCTCCAGGTCGCTGCGCTGCTGGCGCTCGCACTCGCCGTGATCGGTGTCTGGGTGACGCTCCTCGGCGAGCTTCGCGACGAGCGCGGCGACTTCTTCGACCTCGAGACCCAGGGACTGGGACCGGCGACCCTGCGCTGGCACCTTCGCCTTCGCACGTATGCACTCGTCGTGTTCGGTCTTGTGGGAGGGGCGCTGCTCGGGGTCGTGCTCGCGCGTCTCGTCGTGTCGCTCGTGCAGATCTCGGTGACTGCGGCACTGCCTGACCCACCGCTCGTCTTCGAGCCGGGTTGGATACCTGCCGTGCTCGCGATAGCTGGGCTCACGATCGCGGCGGTCGTCGCGGCGGAGCTCAGCGTCCGCCGTGCGTTCCGCGGCGACACGCCGGAGCGTGCCTCCTGGAGCATCGAATGACAGCTGCCGTCGAGGTGCACGAGGCGTACAGGATCTACGACTCGGGAGCGCGCGCGTCCGTCGCGCTGCAGGGACTTTCGCTCGTCGTCGAGCCGGGGGAGATCGTCGTCGCGCTCGGGCCCTCAGGCTCGGGCAAGACGACGTTGCTCCGCGCCGTGGCGGGACTCGAGCGACTTTCGGCTGGGAGCGTCACGGTTTTCGGAAGCGATCTCGGACAGCTCAAGCCGAAGGACTTGGCCACCTTTCGTGCGGAGAGCGTCGGCTTTCTCGAGCAGCACTACTCCCGCGCGCTGTCTGCGGATCTCAGCTGTCGACAGAACGTGGCGCTCCAGCTCGGCCTTCTCGGCCACGAGCTCTCCCATGCCGGTCGGGTTGCGGACGAGCTCCTCGATCGTGTCGGTCTCTCGGATCGTCGGAACGATCGACCGGAGGCTCTATCGGGCGGCGAGCAGCAGCGAGTCGCAGTGTGCGCCGCCGTGGCACACCGTCCCAGGCTCCTGCTCGTGGACGAGCCCGTTGGCGAGCTCGACGCCGCGAACGCGGCGACGATCTACGAGCTGCTGGGCGAGCTGGCCCGAGAGGTGGGCGCGAGCGCGCTCATCGTCAGCCACGACGACGGGGCAGGATCGATTGCGGACCGCCTCGTGCAGATCCGGGATGGGCGAGTTGTGGAGGAGGGAGTCCCTGGGCGCGTATCGGCACTGGTCATCTCGCGCGGGGGCTGGATCCGACTGCCCTCCGGTGGCAGTAACGACGAGGCGGTCGGACGCTTGATCTCGGCAGAGCGGCAGGAGACGGGCTTCGTGCTCAGCCAGATCGAGAACGGCCCGCTCTCAACCGAGGTCGTCTCGGAGGACATTTCGTCCCGTGACACCGGCACGGTGCCCGAAGCCGAAGAGACCGTTGCCGAGCTTCGCGGTCTGAGCAAGAGCTACCGAGCGGGCGGAGCCGAGCGCGTCGTGCTCTCCGATCTGAGCTACGCATTCAAGGAGGGTCGACTGGTTGTCGTGCTGGGGCGCTCCGGGTGTGGAAAGACGACGTTGCTGCACCTCCTCGCGGGGCTCGAACGGCCCTCGGCGGGGGAGGTCAGCGTGTTGGACGAGCTCATTTCGCGCAAGAGCCGACCCGAGGTTGCCGCGTTCCGCCGGCGGGCAATAGCGCTCGTTGCGCAGGAACCCGGCCTCGTTCCGCATCTGAGCGCTCTCGAGAACGTCCAGCTCACGCTCACAATCAGGAACGAAGAAGCGATGTCGTCGCGCGCGCGTGCGGCGCTCGAGGATGTCGGCCTGGGCGAGAAGCTCGATCAGCGCGCACGCTCCATGTCGGCGGGCGAGCGCCAGCGCGTCGCGATCGCCCGCGCCATCGCAGCTGACGTCCGGCTCCTCCTCGTCGACGAGCCGACTGGTCGACTCGACGAGGAGAACGGGCGTGCCATCGGGCATTTGCTCGCGCGGACCGCCTCCGCGCGGGGTCTCGCGGTCGTGTGCGCGACGCACGATCCGGTAGTGATCGACCGTGCCGACGAGGTCATCGACCTAGGCCGACGCGTGTCGGCCTAGCATCTATCCCTGCGACCTCACGTAGTCGATGTAGCCACGCACGTCCGCCGCCGGCTCCGAGTAGGCCTCGCCGAGTGACGTCTCCATCGCGGTCATGTACTCCTCGGCCCAGGCCGGGAAGTCGTAGTCGATCGCGCGCAGGAACTCGAGCGTCGCCGCGAAGCGGATGTCGGCGATCGAGGGAGTGTCACCACCGATGAACTGCTTCCCGTCGAGGAACCACGCGCGGTAGACCTCGAGCGGCCCGGCGAGCGCGGCTTCGGCATCCTTCTGCGCTTTCGCCTTCAGGTCGTCGTCGGCGTCCGACGTCGCGACCTCGCCCGGATACTGCCCGAAGGCGAGCGTCGGATACGTCGCACGCGCGAGGAGCGGATAGACCGTCCCGGTCAGGTAGAACATCGCGCTGTCGACCATCGCCCGCTCGCCAGGATCCGAGGGGTAGAACTCGTCGAGGCCGTGCTTGTTGCAGAGGTACTGCATGATCGCGCAGCTCTCCCAAAGTGAGCCTTTCGGCAGCCCCGACTCTTCGAGCAGCGGAGTGAGGTCGGCCGGGTCCTTGGCCAGGAACTCCGGAGTGGACTTCTTCCCCCACACGTCCAGCTCTTCGTAGTCGAGCCCGGCCGCGCGGACGAAGATGCGTGTCGTCAGGTTGTTGACGCTCGGCTTGAGGATGCTCAGCGTATTCGTGGCCATGGGTTCCTCCTTCTAGCGGTATGGGTTCATGGGTGCACGGTCGTCCGAGAGCGACATTCGTGATCGTGCCACGAGCGTCTCGATCGCGTCCGCGAGGTGGTCCTGGGCGATGTGGTGGTCGCCGTGCTCGATCCGGATCTTGTGCGCCTCGAGCAGCACGTCGCCGTGCGTGTAGCCGAACGGCGGCTCGAAGCGATAGGACGCGAGCTCGATCAGCAGGCCGAGTGGGTCTTCGAAGTAGATCGAGTCCATGAAGCCGCGGTCCTTGACTCCGGAGTGTTCGATGCCGCGCTCGTCGAGGCGCTCCACCGCCTGCCAGAAGACGGCCTGCGACAGCGAAAGCGCGATATGGTGGACGTATCCGGGCTCTCTCGGCGTCGGGCTGGGATCGGGCGAGCGATCCTCACTCGTGAAGATGGTGATGAGCCGTCCGTCGCCGGGGTCGAAGTAGAGATGGCTCTCGGCATCGTTGTCGAGGTTGGGCTGCTCGAAGACGAACGGCATCCCGAGCAGGCCTTCCCAGAAGTCGATCGACGTCTGCCGATCGGCTCCGACGATCGTGATGTGGTGGACGCCTTGGCTCTGGAGTTTCCGCATGACCACCTAGCGCTCCATGAGCTTCGCTTTGTACTCGCTGCGCTCGATGGTTCCCCACGGAACGAGATCCACACG
>JBOHAY010000169.1:0-3983 GCA_050697935.1 Gaiellaceae bacterium
TCCCTCGGCGACGGCCGAAACGAGCCGCTGACGCGAAAGCTCCTCGAACGGCCGGGTGCGATCCGCCGAATCAAGGAGCTCGTCGGGAAACCGGAGTTCGCCATGATCCTCCCGTTCTGCATGACGCTCGACGAGGTCGTACTCGCGGAGCTGCTCGAGATCCCGATCTATGGGAGTGCCCCCGAGCTCAACTGGCTCGGCTCGAAGACTGGCAGCCGGCGAGTGTTCGCCGATGAAGACGTTCCTCATCCGATCGGTCTCGATGTCGGCGGTAGCGACGAGGTGCCCGCTGCGCTCCACGAGCTCCGCTCGCGAAGCCCGAACGCACGCGGCGCCGTCCTCAAGCTCGATCAGGGCGTGAGCGGTCTCGGCAACGCGCTGGTCGACCTCGAGCGAGCAAGTCACGATCTCCACTCCGCACTGGAGCTCGAGGATGAGGAGATCGACGTCGAGCACTACCTCGCCGCACTGGACCGTGAGGGCGGGATCGTCGAAGAGCGGATCGAGGGTGACGTATTCCGCAGCCCGAGCGTCCAGCTCCGGATCAGCCCAGCGGGACAGATCGACGTGATGTCCACGCATGATCAGGTGCTCGGAGGGATTCACGGCCACACGTATTTCGGCTGCCTCTTCCCCGCTGACTCCGAGTACGCGGAGCGGATCGCAGCGGAGTCGCTCAAGGTCGGGCGACGCCTGGCGCGCGAAGGTGTGATCGGCCGGGCGGCTGTCGACTTCGCGGCCGTCAGGGACGAAGACGGCTGGCATCCGTACGCGCTCGAGATCAACCTCCGGTGCGGCGGCACCACCCATCCACTGTTCGCCCTGACCACGTTGACGGACGGCGCGTACGACCCCCTTGCCGCCGAGTACCGGACGAGATACGGCGACATCAAGCGCTACATAGCGACCGACCATCTCGACTCGCCCTCGTATCGGTCGCTCACGCCCGACGATCTCCTCGACGTCGTCGCCCAGCGCAAGCTGGGCTGGGACAAGGAGCGCGAGGCGGGCGTCGTCCTCCACATGATCAGTGCGATCGCCGTCGCCGGCCGGATCGGCCTCACCTCGATCGGGAACACACTCGAGGAAGCCCGCCGTCGCTACTACGAGGTCAAGGCCGCAGTCGACGAAGCCGCAGCTGAAATGTGACTGCGGCTACGTAGTTCTGCGAAGCGCGCATCCGTGCAGCCCGCGATGCGCCTGTGCCCGGCGGCTCTCAGGATGCGGCGTATCCACCGGATCACGAGAGGAGAGAGCCCATGGCAGCCGACAGCCTTTTCGTCACCGACAACCGAACCGGGCGCATGTACGAGATCCCGATCGCAGACGGCGCCATCCGCGCAACCGAGCTCCGGAAGATCAAGGCCGACGAGGACGACTTCGGCCTGATGAGCTACGACCCGGCGTTCCTCAACACCGCTTCCTGCCGGAGCGAGGTGACCTTCATCGACGGCGATCGCGGAATCCTGCGCTATCGCGGGTATCCGATCGAGCAGCTCGCCGAGAGGAGCACGTACCTCGAGACGGCCTACCTGCTGCTGTTCGGCGAGCTACCCACGAGCACCGAGCTCGACGCGTGGGCCGACGAGATCACACACCACACGTTCGTGCACGAGAACCTCAAGGTCCTCATGGAGTCGTTCCGCTACGACGCCCATCCGATGGGAATGTTCGTCTCAGCGGTCGCCGCGCTGTCGACGTTCTATCCGGACGCCATGCAGGTCGACGATCCCGAGAACCGGCTTCTGCAGACGAAGCGCCTGGTCGCGAAGGTCCCGACGCTCGCTGCGTGGACGTATCGGCACGCGCGCGGCCTGCCGTACGTGTATCCGGACAACGACCTCGGCTTCGCCGGGAACTTCCTCTCGATGATGTTCCGCATGGCCGAGCCGCGATACGCGGCCGACCCGGCGCTCGAACGCGCGCTCGAGGTGCTCTTCATCCTCCACGCCGACCACGAGCAGAACTGCTCCGCGAGCGCCATGCGCTCGATCGGCTCGAGCAAGGTGGATCCGTACAGCGCGCTTGCCGGCGCGGCAGCGGCGCTGAACGGCCCGCTCCACGGGGGCGCCAACGAGGCCGTCCTCCGCATGCTGGCCGAGATCGGCGACGTGCGCCACGTTCCCGCATACGTCGAGCGCGTCAAGGCGGGCGAAGTGCTCTTGATGGGCTTCGGGCATCGGATCTACAAGAACTACGATCCGCGCGCCCGAATCATCAAGGAGACCGCCGATGCGGTCTTCGAGGTCACGGGTCGCAGCCCCCTCGTCGACATCGCGCTCGAGCTCGAGAGGATCGCGCTCGAGGACGAGTACTTCGTCTCGCGCAAGCTCTACCCGAACGTCGACTTCTACTCTGGTCTCATCTACGAGGCTCTCGGCCTCCCCGTGGCGATGTTCCCGGTGATGTTCGCGATCCCGCGGACGGCCGGGTGGCTCGCGCAATGGCTCGAGGGAATCGTCGACCCAGAGCAGAAGATCGCGCGGCCGCGGCAGCTCTATGTCGGTGCGGGCGAGCGTGACTACGTCCCGCTCGAACATCGCGCAGGCCGGGAGCTGGTCGCAGTCTGACGAGAGCGTTCACGCACCTGCGGGCCAGCCACGCCGCCCGCAGATGCGTAACCAATGCCCCCGGCCGGAATCGAACCAGCGCACGCGGTTTAGGAAACCGCTGCTCTATCCACTGAGCTACGGGGGCGCCGGGCAAGGGTAGCGCTGGCGTTCCTCGCCGTCGCAGGGTCCGGCTCGTGCGGCGCGGCGTCGACCCGCAATCAGGAGTCTTCGGCCGGGCCGACCTTGACGAGCATCTTCCCGATGCTCTCACCCCGCAGCGCACCGACGAACGCGGCCGGCGCGTTCTCGATCCCGTCGATGATCGTCTCGCGATGGCGGAGCCGCCCCTCGCGCACCCAGTCCCCGGCGAGAGCAACGTAGCCCGGGAAGAGGTCGACGTGGTCGCTGATGAGGAATCCCTCCATGCGAAGCCGCTTCGTCACGATCATGAAGAGGTTTCGGGGAGCGAAGTCGACGTCTTCGAACCGAGACATCGAGCCGCATGCGACGATCCTTCCGTGATTGCGCAGCGCGCCGATGGCTGCCTCGAGCTGCTTTCCGCCGACGTTGTCGAAGTAGAGGTCGATCCCCTCGGGAGCGAGGTCGGCGAGGGCTTTCCGTGCCGGCCGCTCGCGATAGTCGAAAACGGCGTCGAAGCCGAGCTCCCGAAGCCACGCCACCTTCGCCTCGGAGCCCGCGCATCCGACCACACGGCAACCGGCGATCTTCGCCATCTGACCCGCAGCGCTCCCGACGGCGCCGGACGCTCCGGAGACGAAGACGGTCTCGCCGGTTTGCGGCCTGCCGATCTCGTGGAGCCCGTAGTACGCGGTGAACCCCGGAATCCCGAGCACTCCCAGGGCGGCGGAAACAGGCGCGATGCTCGGGTCGACCTTCCACACGTGCTTCCCGTCGGACAGCGCCCATTCACGCCAGCCGAGCATGTGAAGCACCCATTCGCCCTCTGCGAAGTCCGGATGCCGCGAAACCGCAACGCGACCGACCGCCCCTCCCGACATCGCCTCCCCCAGGGTGTACGGAGCAACGTATGCGCGTGCGTCACCGATCCGCGGCCGCATGAACGGGTCGACTGAGAAATACGCGTTGCGGATGAGGAAATGGCCTTCCGCAGGATCGGGGATCGGCGTCTCGCCGACCTCGAAGAGATCCTCATCGGGCAGTCGTGTCGGGTGGGCGACGAGCCGGATCTCTCGGCAGACCCCTCGCATGGGGTGATGATAGGCGGGGGTTGGCCGCGGCAGCAGCGCACCCGAGTCGGGCCGGTGACTCGGCGCCTCAGGCGACAAGCTCATGGAGCTCCTGGAGCTCGCGCTCGATCGAGAGCCGCTCGAGCGCCTCGGATTCGATCTGCTGTACCCGCTCTCGCTTGATCCCGAACCGCTTTGCGACCTGAGCGAGGCTGAGTGGGTC
>JBOHAY010000170.1:0-11573 GCA_050697935.1 Gaiellaceae bacterium
GCCGCGGCGAACCAGGGGATGACGAGGGTTTCGAGCTCGAGATCCTTTCCCGCGAAAAGCGGTCGGAACACGAGCGGGCCGAGCGCGGCACCGAAGAGCGCGCCGAAGAGGACGTACGAGATCGCACGCGCCTTTTTCTCCAGCGGGTACATGTCCGCGGCGGCCGTGCGCGCGAGAAGAACGCCGCCGTTCATCGCGCCCACGCCGACGAAACCGAGGATCACGAGCGGGGCGTTGTCGGCGATGCAGCCGAGCGCCGTGAGAACGCACCCGACCATCCCGACGACGAACCCACCGGCGATGACGGGCACTCGACCGACGCGATCCATGAGACGGCCGGCCGGAAGCGCAGCGAGCGCGCCGGCGGTGAGAAAGATCGCAGGGCCGAGACCGAGGATCGACTCGATCCCGGTGACGAGGACAAGCGTGATCGTCGCGACGGCGACGGCAAGTTGAAGCACGCCCGAGAGCACCACTAGACAGACGCTCAGCAGGAGGGTGTTACGCCGTACCGGATACGAGACCGCCGCGATCGAGCCATTCAATCAGTCGCCCCCTCGAACACCGGTACCGATACGATCCAGGAGACGTTACGGGGAGCTCGGGCGACCGGGCTGAGAGGGCGGCTGAGCACGCCGCCGACCCGCAGAACCTGATCTGGGTAATGCCAGCGGAGGAAGGCGTGACGAATGAGGTGATCGTGGTGGTGGCAGGCGGGGATCCTCCCGCGCCCGAGGCCGCGCTCGCGGTGCCGGTGGGTGCGCGCGTGATCGCGGCGGACCGAGGGCTCGACCACGCGTTCGCTCTCGGGCTCGAGGTCGAGCTCGCCGTCGGCGACTTCGATTCGGCCTCACCTCGGGCGGTGGCCCACGCCGAGGCCAGCGGGACGCGGGTCGACCGGTATCCGGCTGAAAAGGACGCAACCGACCTCGAGCTCGCGCTCGACGCCGCGCGCTCTCTCGGATCGAAGCGGATCCTCGTGCTCGCGGGTGACGGAGGACGGCTCGACCATCTGCTCGCGACACTGCTGCTGCTCGGATCGAGCCGCTACCGGGACGTCGAGATCGACGCCCATGTCGGTGCAGCGCGTGCGTGGGTCGTCCGTCGCGAGCGAGTGATCGAGGCCGAGACCGGCGCGCTGGTGTCGCTCCTCGCCTTGCACGGTCCCGCTGAAGGCGTGCGTACAGAGGGGCTCGCTTATCCGCTGGCAGGCGAGACGCTCGAGCCGGGTTCCAGCCGCGGCGTTTCGAACGTCTTCGTCGCAGCCAGCGCGCGGATCACGGTCGACCGTGGCGTTCTACTCGTCGTCCGCCCCGGTGCGAGCACGCCTGCGGGCGAGGACGCGGCTGTGAGAGCGTGAGGCGCCAAGTGGCTCTGAGCCACAAAGTCACGTTCACCTCGGCATGCGTTGCGTTCGCGCTCACGGGCGGTGCCGTGTTCGCGGCTGCAACAACCGGATGCGGCGGGAACGAGAAGCCGCAGGACGTCGTTCTCGTCACGCACGACTCGTTCGCGGTCTCGAAAGACGTCGAGCGCGCGTTCGAGCGGGAGGCAGGCCTCGAGCTGAAGATCCTCCAGGCCGGAGACGCCGGCGAGGTCGTCACGAAGGCGCTGCTGACCGCCGGCAAGCCGCAGGGCGACGTGCTCTTCGGCGTCGACAACACGCTCCTCTCGCGTGCTCTCGACGGCGACGTCTTCGAGCCGTACGAGTCGCCTGCCCTTGCAAACGTCGACCCGCAGTACATCTTCGACCCGGAGCATCGCGTGACTCCGATCGATCATGGCGAGGTGTGCCTCAATGTCGACAAGGCGTGGTTCGCCGAGCGCGGCATAGACCCACCGCGTACGCTCGAGGAGGTCACGCTGCCGCGCTACCGCACTCTCCTCGTCGTGGAGAACCCAGCCACCTCGACTCCGGGGCTGGCATTCATGTTCGCGACGATCGCGCGCTACGAGCACCTCTGGCAGGGCTTTTGGCGGAAGCTGCGCGCGAACGACGTGCTCGTCGTCGACGGCTGGGAGGAGGCCTACACGGTGCGATTCTCCGGTGCTGCCGGAAGCGCGGGGAACCGGCCGATCGTCGTCTCGTACGCGTCGAGCCCCCCGGCCGAGGTGTACTTCAGGAAGCCGAAGCCGACGACGGCGCCCACGGCGGTGATCGAGGACTCGTGCTTCCGTCAGATCGAATTTGCGGGAGTCCTGCGCGGGGCGCGAAACGAGGATGGAGCGCGGAAGCTTGTCGACTTCATGCTCTCGACGCGGTTCCAGGAGGACATCCCGCTCGCGATGTTCGTTTTCCCGGTGAACCGCAGGGCTCAGCTTCCCCCTGACTTCGTGAAGCACGCGATCGTGCCGGCGAGCCCGCTCGACCTGCCGTCGGAGGAGATCGAGGCAAACCGCGACGATTGGATCAAGGAGTGGACGGAGATCGTCGTTCGATAGGCGGAGACAGGTCCTGGGGTCAGACCCCGGGACATGTCCAGGCGGCTGACCCCTCGCGGCTGTGGCGAGCCGCGACCTACGGCGTCCCGTTCGCGTTCCTCGCGCTGTTCTTCGTCTATCCACTCCTGTCCATCCTCGAGCGCGGCCTGCGCTCTGACGGTTCGCTCACGTCTCCGCTCGACGTCCTCACGGATCCGCTCACGCGCGACGTCATCTGGTTCACGTTCTGGCAGGCGGTCGCATCGACCGCTCTGACGTTTGCGGTCGGGCTTCCCGCCGCATACGTCCTCGGGCGGTTCTCCTTCCCGGGCAGAAGCGCCGTCCGCGCACTCGTGATCGTCCCGTTCGTCCTGCCCACGGTCGTCGTGGGCCTGGCGTTCCTGGCGATTCTCCCGCCCCGGCTCGAGCGAGGGTGGGCCGCGATCCTGATCGCGCACACCTTCTTCAACGTCGCTGTCGTCGTGCTGGTCGTCAGCACGTTCTGGGCGGGCCTCGACCGGCGCGTGCCCGAGGCGGCGGCGACGCTCGGGGCCGGGCCGTGGCGCATCTTCCGGGAGATCACGCTGCCGCTGCTCGCGCCGGCTCTTGCTGCGGCCGGGGCGATCGTCTTCCTCTTCTCGTTCACCTCGTTCGGGATCGTGCTGATCCTCGGTGGACCCGCCTACACGACGATCGAGGCGGAGATCTACAACCAGGCGGTTCGCATCTTCGACCTACGCGCGGCGGCCGTTCTCTCGCTCGTCCAGCTCCTCTGCGTGGCGCTCGCGGTGTGGCTCACGCTGAGGCTGGAAGCGCGAACGGACGCACGCCGCGGCATCCGTCCCGAACGAGACGTGCTCCAGGCGCCGCGCACGGCTCGCGAACGGACCGTCGTAATCGGGAGCCTGGGCCTCCTCGGGGTGTTTCTTGCGCTCCCGCTCGCGGTTCTCGTCGAACGCTCGCTTTCCGTCAGCGGCGGACACGGCCTCGATGCATACCGTGAGCTCTCGCGACCCACGTCGGCCCTCCTCGCAACGCCGTGGGAGGCGATCTGGAACTCGATCGCGTACGCCGGAGCAGCGACGGTGATCGCGGTCGTCATCGGGGGTCTCGCCGCCTTCGCCGTGGCGGGCTCGAGAGGGCCGCGAGCGCTCGACGTCCTGCTCATGCTCCCGCTCGGCGCATCGGCGGTGATGCTCGGGTTCGGGTTCGTGATCGCTTTCGACAGCGCGCCGATCGACTTCAGGGCGGCACGCTGGATCGTCCCGGTCGTGCAGGCGCTCGTCGCCATCCCGTTCGTCGTTCGGATCGTCGCGCCGACTTTGCGAGCCATCGACGAGCGTCAGCGCGAAGCTGCAGCCGTGCTGGGGGCGTCACCTCGCCGCGTGCGGCGCGAGATCGACCTTCCGATCGTCGGCAGGGTGCTGACGGTGGCCGCAGGCTTCGCCTTCGCGATCTCGCTCGGCGAGTTCGGGGCGACCGTGTTTCTCGCTCGCCCGGACAGCCCGACGTTGCCGGTTGCAATTTTCCGCTTCCTCAACCGTCCAGGCGAGCTCAACGCTGCACAGGCCTACGCGCTCGCCGTCGTGCTGATGGGAGTGACGGTGGTCTCTATCTTCCTTGTCGGGCGACCGCATGGGCGCCGCGCCGGCTGGTTCTGATGCTCCGGGTCGAGGACGTTACGGTCGCCTTCGGGGAGAAGACCGCGCTCGACGGCGTGACTCTCGAGGTCTCCCGCGATGAGGTGCTGGCCGTGCTCGGCCCGAGCGGATCGGGCAAGAGCACCCTCTTACGCGTGATCTGCGGGCTCCAGCGTCCTGATGCGGGACGGGTCGTGCTGGCCGGCGAAGACATCACGTCGGCGCCAACGCATCGACGGGAGATCGGGCTCGTCTTCCAGGATCACGCACTCTTCGACCACAAGGACGTCGCCGGCAACGTCGCGTTCGGCCTGCGGATGCGGGGAGATGCGCCTTCGGACATCGTGCGCCACGTCGGTGAGCTTCTCGATCTCGTCGGGCTGGCCGGGTTCGAGCGACGCTCGGTGGTGACGCTCTCGGGCGGCGAGCAGCAGAGAGTCGCGCTGGCGCGGGCCCTGGCTCCCGAGCCGAAGGTCCTCCTTCTCGACGAGCCACTCGGTTCGCTCGACCGCCGGCTGCGCGATCGCCTGCTCGTGGATCTCGGAGAGCTGTTCACCGAGCTGGAGACCACGGCGATCTACGTCACGCATGACCAGGCGGAGGCGTTCGCGCTCGGCGACCACGTCGCGGTCATGCGAGAAGGTCGAGTAGCGCAGACCGGAACCGCCGACCAGCTCTGGGCTCACCCAGCGGACGAGGACACCGCTCGCTTCCTGGGCCTCGGCAACGTTCGCGATGGCTCGGTCGTGCGGCCGGAGGCCATCGACGTTCGCCGTGTCGAACCCGGTGAGGCGGGCGAGGGCATCGTCGAGAGCGCTCGCCGCCACGGCCCGACGGTGCTCCTCACCGTTCGGCTCGACGACGGATCCGATCTCGACGCGGCTGTCACCGCACTCGACCCCCCGGCGCCGGGCGACCGCGTCGTGCTCGACATCGACCCCGCAGGGATCGTCCGGTTGTGATCCGGCGTCGTGTGATCGTCCACGGCTTCGTCCAGGGCGTCTTCTTCCGCGACTCGGTGCGCAGGCGCGCGGTCGAGGCGGGTGTGACCGGCTGGGTGCGGAACAACCGTGATGGGACGGTGGAGGCCGTGTTCGAGGGGCCGCGGGAAGTCGTCGAGCGGCTCGTCGCCTTCTGTAACGACGGCCCACGCGGTGCTCGCGTCGATCGAATCGAGATAGCGACCGAGGATCTCGAGCAGCTCGACGCCTTCAGGATCTTCTAGGGGCTACTCGCCGGCTTCGGCTTCGTCGTCCCAGGACTCTTCGTCCTCGGGTTCCTCCGGATCCTCGAACCCGTCCTCGACATCGGACTCGAGGCTCTCCTCCCCCTCGTCCCAGTCGTCGTCGCCGTCGAACGCCTGACCCAGACCGCCCCCAGTCCCGAAGCCCTCGTCCTGCCACAGGTCGGCCATCGCTCCTCCTGATCGCTGTGGTCTGCGTGTGCGAGCCTAGCGCTCGCCGGCGCAGATCCGGTCGCCTGCCATGACCCGGTCGAACACGGAGTCGAACTCGGCGTCACGTTGCGCTTCCGCCTTGGTCAGCCCCGCAAGCTCGACTTGCATGACGGGAGTGACGCCAGGGCCGCCAACGGTCACCCGATGTCGCTCGCCGGCAGCCGGCGGCCGCAGCTCCTGGCTCGGATACCCGGCGAACGGTCTCTGCGGGACGAAGCTGTGGCAGAACGTGCCGGTGCCCCTGTGCGTCAGGATGCCCGACTCGCGCTTCCAGCCCGCTCCGTACGCGGAGTTGAGCGTGTCGATGTAGAGATTCCGACCGAACTTGTCCTTGGGCACTCCCTTGGCGTTCGAGCCGAACCCGAAGATCGGCTGGCCCAGATAGGTGTACCGCCCGAAGACGCCCTGCCACCGTCCACCGTACGTCCAGTTGGGATAGACCTCGAGCGAGGGGAGCTCGCCCGACCAGTGCGCGACGTGGAGCTCCCAGTTCGTGTGGTGCGGCAGCCACGGATCGAAGCCGAGCAGCGGTAATCGGCGCTGCCAGGCCTGCACCGTCCAGTACGTGCCGTTCGGTGCCTTGCACGCCGCGATGAGCATCGGCAGCTGCGGGCCGTCGTACCGACCGCAACGGTTCTTGAAGGTCTGCCAATACCTGCCGTTCCGGTACTTCCCCCAGCCACCGGCGTAGTCCCACTTGAAGCGCACCTGCTGGATCTCGGCGGAGGGAGCGCGAGCGTTGAGCGCTCCCCACGCGAGGACACGGCGGAGACTGCCGTCGCTCTTCCTGTACGTCAAGAGGGCCTCGCCTTTGGCGTTCACCTTCAGCGAGAGAAGCTTGACGTTGGCGTCCTGGAGCGGCTCACTGGCTCCTGCGCCGGAAACGGTCACTCCGAGCGCGCACATGGCCGCGAGAAGGGTCACGGCGAGGCGCACGCGAACCATCCCGCGCACGTTAGGCCGCCGCAGACGGAGCGTGCGGATCGATGACGTGACTGAGAGCACCATCGGCGACGAGCCGCTCCAGCGCCCCCACGCAGCTCGGACAGAACTGCGCACCGGCGGCCTGTCGAAGCTCGGCGAGAGCATCCGCGAGCGACATCGCCGAACGGTACACGCGGTCCGAGATCATCGAGTCGAACGCGTCGGCGACGTGGAGAATGCGAGCCCCGATCGGAATCTCGGTCCCTTCGAGCCCATCGGGATACCCGCTGCCGTCCCAGTGCTCGTGGTGGTGCCTGATCGCGGGAGTCGCGTTCGAGAGGAAACCCAGATGCGCAATGATCCGCTCGCCCTCCTCCGCGTGGCGACGAACGATCCAGCGCTCGTCGTCGTCGAGGGGCCCTCGCTTGAGCAGCACGGAGTCCGGTACGCCGAGCTTGCCCACATCGTGAAAGAGCGCGGCGAACGAGAGCGACTCGAGCTCGCTGTCGTCGAGCGCAAGCTCGCGTCCGATCGTGATCGCGACCTCCTGCACGCGCCGCGAGTGCCCGGCTGTATACGCATCGCGAGCGTCGACTGCGGCCGCCAACGACTCCATCGCCTCCGTCGCCCGGTCGCGCAAGAGAAGGTTGGCGCGAGTCAGCGACTCGTTCTGGAGCTCGATCGTCGTCGTCGCATCGCGAAGTCGCCGGACGCTCTCCTCGGTGTGTTCGATGTAGTCGAGTTGCGCCTTGCGCACCAGGATCAGCGGCACGGCAAACACGAACAGCGCCAGCACACCGGCCACGTCGTACGCCACCGTGATCATCGCCCCGACGACGCCGTACACGAGGTAGTGCGGAAACAGCCAGGCGAAGCGGACTCGAAATGTGTCCAGCCAGCGCTCCGACGTCTCCAGCGCTATAGCCGTCGCCAGCATCCCGATGTTGACCGCGTAGTACGCCGCACCTGCGAGCGCGCCGCCGGCGACGAAGAGCCACGCGCCTCCGGGCAGCGACTGATAGACGACCGCCCCGAGCATCGTGCTGAGCACGATCACTCCGACGTTGAACGCCGCGCGGTGCAGCTTGCCTCGACGCGCGCTCCAGTCGACGATGCAGACCGCCAGGGCAATGGGAAGGGCGACACGTGGCCCGAACATCGCTGCGCCCGCGAGCGAGCCGACAGCCGTGAGGGAGATCGAGCCGTGATCGAGAACCTCGACCGCGAGTGCCTGTCCTACGGCGACCAGCGCTATCAGCGCAACGAGGCCCAGCAGGTCGTCGCTCCCTCCGGCGAGTAGGGCTGCGCTCCCGGCCACGACGCCGACGATGCCGACGAACCCCACGAGCACACGCAACCGCGCGGAAAGCGACAGGTAGTTCGGAGCCGGCGGAGGAGTCTTGGTCACGGGGGCGACGCGTACAACCCGTGCAGGAGCTGAAGTGATCGCGAGCGGAGACCTGGACGGAACGTTCTCCGCCACGAGCTCGTCGAGAGCCGCATCGTCGCTTGCCACGACTACGCGGTTTCTTCCCTGCGCCTTCGCCCTGTACGCGGCGACGTCCGCGCGGTAGATCAGCTCCTGCGCGGCCGCCGCATCGGCCGGATAGCTCGCCACTCCGATCGACACGGTCGCGGTGATCGGCAGGCTCGACGTCTCGACCTCGAACTGGGAGTCGTTGACCGCCGCACGCATGCGCTCTGCGATGGTCGCGGCTTCCTCCGCTCCGGTACCTGGTAGGAGAAGTGCGAACTCCTCGCCTCCGAACCGAGCTGCTGAGTCTCCGGGGCGGAGGTTCGCGAGGAACGTCTGCGCGACGCCGAGCAGGACGGCGTCTCCGGCCAGGTGCCCGTACCGGTTGTTGATGTCACGCAGGAGGTCGAGGTCGGCAACGAGCAGCGACACCGTGCTGCCGTCGCGGCGCGCCCGCTCGAGTGCGTCCTCGAGCAGTTCGGAGAAGTAGCGCGCGTTGAAGAGCTCGGTTTTCGGGTCCTGCCGTGCTTCCGCCTCGAGCTTCGGCAGGGCCAGAGTGCGGTGGATGAGCACTAGTGGCGCGAGCGCAAGTGCGACGAGCCACGGGTTTTCCTGCCAGAGGGTGGCGACAACCACACCGAGGAGTGCGAGCACGAGGTCGGTCGAGAGGCTCTGCAGGGTGAACAGGCCACTCTGGAGCAGCGAGTGGCCGCGGGCGAACTTCAGCACCATCGCGAGCACGAAGTGGTTGACGATCACGAAGGTGACTGCCGCGGCGACCCCTGCGACGAGATACAGCAGGTCGCCGTTCGTGACGACGCCTTCTGCGGATGCCAAGACGAACGCGAAAGCCTGATGCGCCGCCAGCCCGGAGAGCGTGTAGTTGGCGATGTTGAACGTCTGGATGTACCAGGGATAGCGCTCCCGCAACCATTCGGGCACGTGCTGTACCAACGCGACGAAGGCGATCAGCGGCGGCGGCAGAAGGATCGCTGCCGCGACTACGAGCACGGGGGTCATGTGGTACGACTGGTTGCGCGGAGTGAGAACGACGAAGAGCTGGGCAACGGCCGCACCCATGCCGAGCAGGAGCGCGAGTCGCCAGTCCGCCTGGTCGATCGACGTTCCGGCCGACAGGGCGTAGGCGCACGCCAGCAGAGCAGTTCCGTAGACGAGGAGCAGATAGAGCTCGGCGCGCAGGGACAGCCCCGTACGCCGGCGCGAGGGCGTCGCCTCAGTAATGGCCGCATCGTCGGTCAAGGCACCCCTGAGCATCGGTGCATGCGTCTTCCCTGGCGTCCCTCAACCGAGGGAGAGCCTGCCGCTAACGAGGGAGAGCGAGCCGCGGGACACCGTGCTCCGTACCGGGGCCGAGAATCGCCCAATCGAGTGATCATGGATCGTCTGGATACCCCTGCCGGGGGAGATCCCTCCCTCGTGCGTGCTTAACGTCCGCAGTGATCTCCGGAACTGCGGCGCTCGTCACGGCGACGGGCAGGAGGAGGCAGGCAATGCGGCACGACGACGTAGGCCGCCGCCGAGGCGACACTGGCTCGGTCGGCGGGATTCGGGGGAATGCCCTCTGGGGCAGCAAGCGCGCACTGCCGCTGACCCTCAGTGCACTGGTCATTGCGTTCCTCGCGCTCGGCGGAGGCCGGGTCGAGGCGGCGGACTCCCCGAAGGTCGACGTGTACATGTCAGCCGGTCTGCTGGCCGAGGCGAAGGCGAGTCCAGACGCGCTGTTCGACGTGATCGTCCAGGCCCGGGCGGGCAAGAAGACGGACGACGTCGCGTCCGAGGTCGCAAAGGTCCAGAAAGACGAGCCTGGCAAGGGCTCCAAGCTGAATCGACAGTTCTTCTCGATCGCGGGAACCTCGGCGACGCTTACCGGCAGGCAGCTGCTGAAGCTTGCCGACCGCAAAGTGATCGAATCGATCACGCGCGACGTGGAAGTCGAGCTCCTGTCGTACTCGAACAACCAGCTCTGGCCGGAGGCGGCCGGCGTCGCCGACAACTGGCCCTCGACGCTCCCCGAATCGAGCTACCCGACGATCGCCGTGGTCGACTCCGGCATCACGAACGTCCTGGGCGGCCTGAACGGCGCCTACAACTCGCGCCTGCTGAAGAGCGTCACGATGGTGTCCGACTCGACGAGCTGGGCGGCCTACGGCCACGGGTCGATGGTCGGCAGCATCGCGGCCAACCACAACGCGGGGTATGCGGGAAGCGCGCCGAAGGCGAAGATCGTGTCGATCAAGGTCCTCGACGGCAACGGCATCGGGACAAAGAGCGACATCGTGGCCGCGTGTGACTGGATCCTCCGCAACAAGGCGGCGTACAACATCCGCGTCGCGAACTTCTCGCTCAACGCGGGAGGCGAGAGCATCCGCTACGACGCTCTCGACAAAGCGGTCGAGTCCCTCTGGTTGAGCGGGGTTGTCGTGGTGGTCGCGGCGGGCAACTACGCCGTGAACGGCGAGCAGAGCGACGTCGGCTACGCCCCTGCGAACGACCCGTTCGTGATCACGGTCGGGGCGTCGGACATCAACAACACGGTGTCCACGGCAAACGACTTCGCAGCGCCCTGGTCGGCATGGGGCTTCACACAGGACGGATTCCGAAAGCCGGAGGTAGCCGCTCCCGGCCGATACATGGTCGGGTCAGTGTCGAGCGGGGCGGCGCTGCTCATGCAGTTCCCGGAGCGGATCGTCGCACCGAACTACATGTGGATGTCGGGCACGTCGTTCTCGGCGCCGGTCGTCTCGGGCATCGCCGCGTCGATCATCGCGCACAACCCGACGTGGACGCCCGATCAGGTCAAGGGCGCGATCATGGAGACGGTCGAGGTGCCAGAGGGCTACGGCTCGAACGCTGCATTGGGGGTGGGCGTGGTCAACGGGTCCGCGGCCGTGAACGCCTCCGGGGCGGCCAACCCGAACGCTGGCTTGAACCAGTTCGTTGCCTGGAACGGCGCGACGGACAGGTACGAGTTCGACGCGGGGGAGTGGTACACGACGGCAGCTTCGAACGCCTCGTGGAGCTCGGCGTCCTGGGCGAGCGCGTCGTGGTCGAGCGCTTCCTGGAGCTCCGCCTCGTGGTCGAGCGCATCGTGGTCGAGCGCTTCCTGGAGCTCGGCCTCGTGGGCGAACGCCTCGTGGGCGAACGCCTCGTGGGCGAACGCGTCAGACGTCGAATAGGGACTCCGGTCGGTTCCTCGTAAGGAGAGGGCCCCCACAGGGCCCTCTCCTCGCGCCCTCGGCTGCTCGACCAACTCGGCGCGGTCGAAAGCCCCTTGTGGCTCTGAGCCACAAGGGGCGAACCTACTCCCACTCGATTGTGGCGGGAGGCTTCGAGGAGACGTCGTAGACGACGCGATTGACGCCGGGGATCTCGTTGATGATCCGGCTCGAGATCGCCTCCAGCACGTCGTACGGAATGCGTGCCCAGTCGGCGGTCATCGCATCCTCGGAGGTGACGGCGCGGATCACCACCGGGTAGGCATATGTGCGCTCGTCGCCCTGGACACCCACGGAGCGGATCGCCGGGAGCACCGCGAAGCTCTGCCAGAGCTCGCGGTAGAGGTCGGCGCGGCGGATCTCCTCGAGCAATATGGCGTCCGCCCGCCTGAGAATCGCGAGCCGCTCTTCGGTGACCTCGC
>JBOHAY010000171.1:0-8834 GCA_050697935.1 Gaiellaceae bacterium
GCACCGTCTCGTCGGTCTCCCCGAAGAGCTGCCGCCGCTCCGAATGACCGACGAGCGCGCCTTTGACTCCCAGCTCGAGCAGCATCGGCGCCGAGACCTCGCCCGTGTACGCGCCGTCGAGCTCCCAATGCACGTTCTGTGCGTAGACCCGCACGAGGCTCCCTTCGCCGAGGCCCTGCAACGTCGCCTGAAGCGAGACGAACGGCGGGCACAAGACGACCTCGACCTCCGGGGTGCGCTCGGGTAGGTGACGAACGCGTGTGGCGAACGCCCGCGCCTCGTGAGCGCCCTTGAACATCTTCCAGTTCCCCGCGACGAGCATCCGCGGCGATCTTAAGCACTTGGGTCACGGCCTGTTAGCCTCGCACCGAATGACTGCCGCGCTCTGGGAGCAGCGTTTCCGTGCGCCCGTCTCCTATCTTCCCGAATGGTCGCCCGAGGCGCCCGACCGCGCCGTCGTCGCATCGAACGAATCGGGAACGTGGCAGCTGCACGCCTGGGATCTCCTGACCGACACACGGCGCCAGGTCACGGATCATCCGGTCGGGCTCCTCGACGGCACGCCGACGCTCGACGGCGCGCGCATCCTCTGGTTCCAGGACGACACCGGCGACGAGTCCGGACGCTGGCAGGTTCAGTCGTTCGACGGCGGCGAGGCGCGAGAATTTCTTGAAGGCGTCCCGCACGGCTGGAACGAAGGACTGGCCCAGGCGCCCGGGATCGTGGCCGCAGCAATCAGCGACCGTGACGGCTTCGCCGTCTACGTCGCGCGAGAGGGGGAACAGGCGCGCGAGATCGCACGCTCTGCGCAATCCCTGCGAATCGGGGGCGCCGAGGAGGGTGGGTTCCTCCGTGGCGGGCTTTCGGTCGACGGGTCACTGCTCTGCCTCGAGCACGCGGAGCACGGCGACCTCATCCACACCGCGCTTCGCGTGCTGGACGCCCGCACGGGCGCCACTGTGGGTGAGCTTCTCGACGAGGGCATGTTGCTCGTCTCGAGGTGCTGGAGCCCCGTTGCAGGCGACCAGCGGCTCGCGCTCGACCACGAACGCGCGGGCGAAGAGCGGCCGGCGCTCTGGAACCTCGAGATCGGCGAGCGCCACGATCTCGCCGTCGATCTCGAGGGAGCGGTCCTCGTTCAGGACTGGTGGCCCGACGGCTCGGCGCTCCTGCTCCAGAACCGCTTCCAGGGGCGAGACCGCCTGCACCGGTACGAGCTCGCGACCGGCACACTCGAACCGATCTCGACCGACCCGGGCGTGATCTGGAAAGCCCGTGTCCGCCCGGACGGTCGCGTGTGGTTCTTGCACGAGCAGGGACACCGCCAGCGGCTCGTCCTCGACGACGCCGGCGTCGAGGTGCTCGCCCCGAAGAACCGCCCTGCCCTTCGAGCTCACGGCTACGAGTCGTGGCAGTTCGAGAACGAGCACGGGCAGCAGGTGCACGGCTTCGTCGTGACCCCGCGCGACCACGACGGACCGTGCCCGGTGATGATGTTCGTCCACGGCGGGCCGACGTGGCTGGACCTGGACCGGTGGCAGCCGGAGGTGCAGGCGTACGTCGATGCGGGGTTTGCAATCGGGCTGGTCAACTACCGCGGCTCGATCGGATATGGGCGAGAGTGGCGCGACTCGCTGATCGGCGACATCGGCGGACCGGAGCTCGAGGACGTCAACGCGGGTCTTCGTGACCTCGTCGAGCGCGGCATCGCAGACCCCGCGCGTGCCGTGATCGCCGGCTATTCCTGGGGCGGCTACGTCTCACTGCTCGAGCTTGGCAAGCACCCGGACCTGTGGATCTGCGGCGTCGCCGGCGTGCCCGTCGGCGACTACGAGGACGGATACGAAGAGCTGTCTCCTCTCCTCCAGGAGTACGACCGAGCCCTCCTCGGCAGGCACGAGCCGAAGGACGTCCCCGAGCTCATGCGCGATCGTAATCCGATCAACTTCGCCGACCAGGTGCGCGCGCCTGTCCTCTTCCTGATCGGGAAGAACGACAGCCGCTGTCCGTACCGTCAAGCCATGAGGTACGTCGAGAGGCTTGCCGCGCGCGAGCATCCGCACGAGGTGTACGTATACGAGACGGGCCACAGCTCCTTCGACGTCGACGAACGGATCCGCCAGGTCGGAACGATCCTCGACTTCCTCGCCCGCCACGTTCCGGGCGTCGCGCGACCCGACTGAGGCCTCAGGCCTCGGGAATCGCTGCGACGCCGGGCAACTCCTTCCCTTCGAGGAGCTCGAGGGAGGCTCCGCCGCCGGTCGAGATCCAGGACACGCGGTCGGCGAGACCGAGCTCCTGAACGGCGCGAACGGAGTCTCCTCCGCCGACCACCGTGAATGCGTCCGCGTCCGCGACCGCATGCGCGATCACGTGCGTCCCTCCCGCGAAACGAGGCCACTCGAAGACGCCCATCGGGCCGTTCCAGAACACGGTTCGCGCCCCGCGGATCCCCTCTGCGAAGCGCTCGCTCGTCTCAGGACCGATATCCAGGTCGAGCCAGCCCTCCGGCACCTCCTCGGCCGAGACGACCTTCGTCTCGGCGTTTGGATCGAAGCCCGCAGCCGCCACGACGTCCATCGGGAGCATGAGATTCACCCCTTCTAGCCGAGGTCGCGAAGCAAGCTCGGCAGCCATCCTCCCGCCGACCAGGACGGCGTCGGCGCGGCTCCCCAGGTTCACGAGAACACCCAGCTTGTCCTCGACCTTGGCGCCGCCTGCAACGAGCACGAAGGGCCGCTCGACGTCACCGAGCAACCGGCCGAGCATCTCGAGCTCCTGCTCGAGCAGCAAGCCTGCGTACGCGGGCAGGAGCCGCGCGACCCCCTCGGTCGAGGCGTGAGCGCGATGCGCGGAGCCGAAGGCGTCGTTCACGAAGAGATCCATGCCCTGGGAGAGCCGGCGCGCGCTTTCCGGATCGTTCTTTGTCTCCCCCGGGTCGAAGCGTGTGTTCTCGAGGACCTGCACTCGAGGGTCCGGGAGGAGATCCCGCAGCCGCGCCGCGACTGGAGCGATCGCGAATGCGGGATCTGGGCCTTTCGGGCGACCGAGGTGTGAGCAGACGGCGACCTGCGCAGCCCCCTCCTCGATGAGGTGGCGAAGCGTCGGAAGGGAGGCGCGGATGCGCGTGTCGTCGGCGACGCGCCCGTTGTCGAGGGGAACGTTGAGATCGGCGCGGACGAGGACGTTCTTGGCCTCGACGTGCGCCTCGCGGACGGAGCGCGGCCGATGCACTAGAGGCTTGATGTGGATTCGGGGTGCATCGTGCTCCTAACCCTCAAGCCTCTATGTCAGCCGAGCAGCTTGCCGATCACGTCGACCAGCCGACACGAGTAGCCCCACTCGTTGTCGTACCAGCCGAAGACCTTGACGCTCGATCCGTGCACCATGGTCAGCTCGCTGTCGAAAATGCAGGAGTAGGCGCTCCCGACGATGTCGGTCGAGACGAGCGGGTCCTCCGAGTATCGCAGTATTCCGGCGAATCCGGCGGTCGATGCCGTCCGGAACGCCTCGTTCACCTCGTCCACGGTGGTCTCGCGGCCTAGTTGGACGACGAGATCGGTGAGAGAGCCCGTCGCGACTGGTGCGCGCACCGAGATACCGTCGACTTTTCCTTTGAGCTCGGGAAGCACGAGCCCGATGGCCTTGGCAGCTCCCGTGGACGTGGGGATCAGGTTGATCGCCGCCGCACGTGCGCGACGGAGATCTTTATGCGGGAAGTCCAGGATCACCTGGTCGTTCGTGTACGCGTGAATCGTTGTCATGAAACCCGACTCGATCGTGCCCAGCTCGTGCAGGATCTTCGCCATCGGCGCGACGCAGTTCGTGGTGCACGAGGCGTTCGAGACGATGTGGTGCGCCTCAGGGTCGTAGGCGTCGTCGTTGACGCCCAGCACCACCGTGAAATCCGGATCGGTTGCCGGCGCCGAGATGACGACCTTCTTCGCACCCGCGTCGATGTGCTTCTGCGCTCCCGCGCGATCGGTGAAGAACCCGGTCGACTCGAGGACGACGTCGACGCCGAGGTCACGCCAGGGAAGGGCAGCCGGATCGCGCTCAGAGAGCATCCGCACCTCCTCACCTGCTGCTCGCAAACGTCCGTCTCCGAGCTCGACGTCTCCGGGGAACGGCCCCAGGTTCGAGTCGTAGCGGAGCAGGTGGGCCATGGTCTTGGCGTCGCCGAGGTCGTTGAACGCGACGATCTCGATGTCCGATCCGAGCGCATGCTGCGCACGGAAGAAGTTCCTCCCGATACGGCCGAACCCGTTGATGCCGACGCGAATGCCCATCCTGTCCTCCGTCTGGTCGAAAGCGGGTCTCCGGGCGAGTCTAGATGCGAGGGCCTTTGGAGGCAGACGGCAGCCGTTCGGCCAACTCCGCGAGTCTTCTGAGCCGTCGATGAACGGCAGCCCTCGTGGCCGGAGGATCCGTTCTCGCCGCGAGCTCCCGCAACGAGTCGCCTGGGTGACTGAGGCGGAGCTCCGCTGCCTCGCGAAGCGGATGCGGAAGCTGCTGGAGCCGGTCGGCGTCTCGCAACTGCTCCACGGCGTCGAGCTGGAGTCGCGCCGAGCGACCCGTCCGCACCAGGTTGGCGTGATCCGCGTTGGCAAGCCGGTTCGCCCGCGCGCTCGTCTCGGCCACGACCGCGCGCTCCTCGAGCGCGAGCACGGTCTCGGACGCACCCATGAGCGCGAGCACCGACTCGATCGCCTCCCAGCTCTTCGCGTACGCGACAGCGTGCGTCGAGCGCTCGGCTACGGCGAGGCTGCCTCCGTCTCGAGCGGCGATCTCGCAGAGAAAGGCTGCTGACGCGTGCGACGCCGTGCGCAGCTCGAGATGAGGAGCGCGCGACATCGACAGTGAGCCGCCTCCGAGGAACGTGCCCCGGAGGTAGGCCGCGCGGCAACACGCCCGTCCGACGACTCTTCGCGGTGGTCGCTCGAGCGGAGCGTGTCTCCCGTCGACGACCCCGGCGCCGGTGAGGACGTCGAGGGCGTGCGCGTCTCCTGCTACGTGCAGCTGGTAGCGCGTCGCCCGATCGAAGGCCCGGCGGCGATAGGTTCGGATCTCCGAGCGAATCCCCGCGTCTCGCAGCAGCGAGAACGCGCGACGAGCGGCTGCTCCACTGCCGAGGTCGAGATGGAGCGCCCAGTCTCCTCCGCCTCGGAGGTGCAGGCTGCCTGCCGAGTGGAAGAGTGCGGACAGTTCAGCTCGCCGATCGCAGGCCCGGCTCGGCGCGATGCGGGCGAGCTCCTCACGAACGTCCTCGGACGCGATCATACGAAGACGCCCTCGAGGGCGAGCAGGCGTCGCTTGACGCTGACACCTGCGCTCCCGTAGCCACCGATCCCGCTCGCGGAGACGACGCGATGGCAGGGCACGAAAAGCGCGAAGCGGTTCGAGGCGCAGAAGGAGCCTGCCGCTCTCGCCGCGCCGGGGTACCCGGCTTGCGCGGCGAGATCACCATAGGTCACGACTTCGCCGCGTGGCACCGCGCGAAGCGCATCGGCGACGGTGTGTTGGAACGGCGTCGCCCACGAGAGGTCGAGCTCGACGTCGACAAGGGGTGTGGTGCCGCCGGCGAGATAATCGGCGACGCGGGTCGCGAGTTCTTCGACTGAGACACCCGGGCCGGACACGCCCCCGTTGCACGAAGTTGGCGCGAACGCGTGTCCCACATGTGACGATTTCGCCGCTAGCTTGCCGGATGGGGGGCTAGTCGCCCCCATGGGGGAGTCTGCGCGGAGGCTGCGCAGCGTGTCATCTCCCGACGCCATATCGACGAAGTCGAAGTCGTGGGCGAGGACCACTCGACCGGACATCCACAACTCGCCGACGCCCCAGCCGGGCACCGAGTACCGCGTTCGCGTCGCACTCAACGCTTCGACTCTACAATCGCGTCCATGAGCGCACCCGGAATCTTCACGCCGCCCCGGCCGGTCAACGAACCGATCATCTCCTACGCCCCTGGCACGCCCGAGCGCGCGGAGCTCCAGGCCCGCCTCCGCACGATGGAGGGCGAGCGAATCCGCATTCCGCTCATCATCGGCGGGAAGGACGTCTACACGGACGAGACGTTCGAATCGGTCATGCCGCACCGCAAGGCCCACGTGCTCGCCGACGTGAGCAAAGGCGGGCCCGAACACGTCCAGCAGGCGATCGACGCCGCCAGGGCCGCGCACGCCGAGTGGTCGCGAATGCCGTGGCACGAGCGTGCTGCCGTCTTCCTTCGCGCCTCGGAACTCCTCGCCGGACCTTGGCGCTCGACGATGAACGCCGCGACCATGCTCAACCAGTCGAAGACGTCACACCAGGCGGAGATCGACGCGGTCTGCGAGATGATCGACTTCTGGCGCTTCAACACCGACTTCCTCGTCCGCGTGTACTCCGAGCAGCCGTACTCGCCGACCGGCACGTGGAACCGTATGGAGTACCGCGCGCTCGAAGGCTTCGTACTCGCGGTGAGCCCGTTCAACTTCAGCTGCATCGGCGGCAACCTCTCGTCGACCCCTGCTCTCATGGGCTGCACGATCCTCTGGAAGCCCGCGTCGACGGCTGCGCTCTCCGCGTACTACCTCATGCGAATCCTTCAAGCAGCAGGCCTGCCGGACGGCGTGATCAACCTCGTTTACGGCTCCGGCGCGACGATCGGGAACGCAGCGATCGCGAGCCCCGATCTCGCGGGAATTCACTTCACGGGCTCGACCGAGGTGTTCAACAGCATGTGGTCGACCGTCGGCGCCAACATCGGCTCGTACCGCAACTACCCTCGTATCGTCGGCGAGACGGGCGGCAAGGACTTCATCCTCGCACACCCCTCAGCCGAGGCCGAAGCCGTCGCGACGGCGGTCGTCCGCGGCTCGTTCGAGTACCAGGGGCAGAAGTGCTCGGCCGCGTCGCGGCTGTACGTGCCCTCGAACATCTGGCCCGAAGTGCGGGAGCGTCTCGTCGCGGACGTGGCGACGATCAGGATGGGCGACGTCACGGACTTCGAGAACTTCATGGGCGCAGTCATCGACTCCAGCGCCTTCAAGGCGCACAGTGAGGCGATCGCCGAGGCGCGAGCAGCGGGCGCCGAGATCCTGACCGGCGGATCGACGGACGACTCGGAGGGCTACTTCGTGGAGCCCACCGTGATCACCACGGAAGACCAGGGCTTCCGACTCCTCCGGGACGAGCTGTTCGGGCCGATCGTGACCACGTACGTCTACGACGAAAAGCGTTGGGACGACACGCTTCGACTGGTGGACGAGACGGCGCCGTACGGGCTCACGGGTGCAGTCTTCGCAACGGAGCGTGCTGCGATCGACGAGGCGCAGGATCGACTCCGCTACGCAGCCGGGAACTTCTACGTCAACGACAAGCCGACCGGCGCCGTCGTCGGGCAGCAGCCGTTCGGCGGATCGCGTGCCAGCGGAACGAACGACAAGGCGGGCTCGATGTGGAACCTGATCCGTTGGGTCTCGCCCCGCACGATCAAGGAGACCTTCGTCCCGCCGACCGACTACCGATACCCGTTCCTCGGCTCCGACGGCAACGGCTCCGGCAGCTAAGGACTGACGTGAACCGCCGCGAACGCGGCCGTCTGCAGGGATGTCGCGCGAGCGGATCGCGGTCTCGCGCAAGGTAGAGCCGTGATCCGTGTCCTCGACGGGATCGACGCCTTCCTCGACCAGCTCGCGGCGGTCGATCCGCTCCCGGTCTTCCTCGCAGTGCTGGCGCAGCTCGCCAAGCTCACCTGTACGAGCATGGCGTGGCGCAACGTGCTCGCAGCCGCCTACCCGGATCGGCCCGTCCGCCGGCGGTCGATCATCGGCGCGTACCTCGCGGGTGTCGGCGTCAATGCGGTCATCCCCTTGCGGGCGGGCGACGCCGTCCGCGTGGTGCTCGCGCATCGCGCGGTCGCGGGTAGCACCTACACGACCGTCGTTTCGAGCACGCTCGTTCTCTCGATCTTCGACATCACCGCCGCCTCGGCGCTGCTCGCCTGGGCTGCTCTGACGCAGGATGCACTGCCCGGCCTCGGTGACCTGCCGAGCCTGCCGAGCTTCGACTTCTCATGGCTCCTCGACCACCCACTCGCGGCGGAGCTCCTGCTCGCGGCGCTCGTCATCGTGGCGGTCGTCGTCGGCATCTGGATCCACGGCCACGTCGTCGACTTCTGGGGTCGGGTGAAGCAGGCGTTCGCCGTCGTCCGGAGGCCGGTTTTGTACCTGCGCACGGTGGCCTTCTGGCAGGCCGGCGACTGGATGTTCCGCCTCGTCGCGATCTGGTTCCTGCTCGACGCGTTCGACATCCCGCAGACGCCCGAGAACGTGCTGCTCGTGCAGGTTTCGGCCAGCATTGCGACCCTGCTACCGCTCACTCCTGCGGGAATCGGGACCGAGCAGGCGTTTCTCCTGTACGTGTTCCAAGGCGCGGTGCCGAGCTCGAAGCTCCTCGCTTTCAGCGTCGGCCTGAAGTTCATGACGGTAGGAACGAACGTCGTCGCCGGCTTCACCGCGATCGCCATCACGCTGAGGACGCTGCGCTACAAGCGTGCGCTCGCGCCGCCAGAGGAGACGGCGGCGGGCCTCTAGGACGGGCCGGCCTTGTGGAGCTGTGCGTACAGCGCGCGCGCCGTCTTCTGGGGCAACCCGGGGACGCCCTCGAGCTCCTCCTGTGAGGCCTCGAGAAAGCGCTCGACCGAGCCGAAGTGACGCAGGAGCGCGCGACGGCGCACCGGGCCGACACCAGGGAGGCCTTCGAAGATCGTCTCCATCGAGCGCGCTCCGCGCTTTTTCCGGTGGTACCGGAGCGCGACCCGGTGGGCCTCGTCGCGCACTCGCTGAAGA
>JBOHAY010000172.1:0-2603 GCA_050697935.1 Gaiellaceae bacterium
GACAGCGCGATCGCGATTGCAGACCTGCCCGGAGCGGCCACCGCACTCGATGCCTTCACCACGGTCGGCGGCCTGGCCCTCATCACAGTCGTCGTCACCATCCTCGTCCGGCGCTGGAGAAGCGCCAGCTCCGCGCTTCGGCGCCTCTTCCGACCCGTGATCGGCGCCGGAATCGCGACGCTGCTCGCAATCGCGCTCGTGGTGATCGCGGAGCAGGTCTCGTCGACCGTGGCCGATGCGCTTCAGCTGCTCTTCTTCGCGGCCTTCTCCGCAGTGCCGATCGCCTTTCTTCTGGGCATCCTCCAGAGCCGCCTCGCGCGCTCGTCCGTCAGTGACGTCGTCGTCGCCTTGCAAGCCGGCGTGCCGCTCCGAGACGCACTCGCCACAGCGCTCGGCGATCCGACACTGGAGGTCGTCTATCGACTCGACATCGGCCGCTGGGTCGATCCGTCCGGCCGACCAGTGCCTGATCCTGCCGAGAGCGCCGGGCGGAACGTCACGACCGTTACGCGAGACGGACAGCCCGTCGCCGCCCTCGTACACGACGCGTCGCTCTCCGAGGAGCCCGAGCTCATCGATGCAGTCACCGCCGCGGCCGGCTTGTCTCTCCACAACGAGCGCCTCCAGGCCGAGCTGCGCGCCCAGTACACATTCCTCGAGACGATCACCAACACCGTGCCCAGCCTCTTGGTCAACGTCGATACGGAAGGACGGCTCCTCAACCACAACCAGGCGGCAGTTTCCGCGGCCGGCTACGGGGACGAGGAAGACATCCGCGGCCGCCACTTCTGGGACGTCTTCATCGACGAGAGCGAGCGCGAGGCGATGAGAGCGCGCTTCGCGGCCGCCGCCCCCGATTTCGCGGCAGCCGAGTACGAGAACACGTTTACGAACGCCCGCGGGGAGCAGGTCGCCATCTACTGGCGGAACGCTCCCGTCGTCGACGAGCAAGGCAACGTCGCGAGCATCGTGTCGGGTGGCCTCGACGTCACCGAGCGAACCCGGCGCGAGGAGGAAATCCGGGCGGCAGAGGAGCGGTTCCGGGCGGTTATCGAGAGTGCACCCCTCGCGATCGCCGAGATCGGTCTCGACGAGGCGGTCAATCTCTGGAACCCGGCGGCGGAGCGCATCTTCGGCTGGTCGCCAGACGAGGTACTCGGCCACCCGCCGCGATGGGTCCCGGAAGATCTACGAGAGGAATTCCGAGCGCTCAGCGCACGCGAAGCCTTGGGCGACGGGTACACGGGCTTCGAGACGGTTCGGGTGCACCGCGACGGGAGGCGATTGGAGGTCGAGATCTCGGCCGCCCCGATTCGCGATGCTGCCGGCTCCGTCGTCGGGGCAATGGCTGTGTTGAGCGATATCAGCGACCGCAAGCGGCAAGAGCAGGAGCTGAGAGCATCACGCGCGCGGCTCGTCGCGGCCGCCGACGAAGCGCGACAAGCGCTCGAGCGAAACCTCCACGACGGTGCGCAGCAACGACTCGTCGCGCTGTCGGTCGCACTACGACTCGTCGAGTCGAGGCTGCGAGCCGATCCCGAAGCCGCGTCCACCTTGCTCGGAGGCGCGCGGGAGGAGCTGGCCCAGGCGCTCGAAGAGCTGCGCGAACTTGCCCGCGGGATCCACCCCGCCGTCCTCACCGACCGCGGACTCCGCCCCGCTCTCGAGGCTCTCGTTGGTCGAGCTGGCCTTCCCGTCAAGCTGGAGGCGCCGCGGGAGCGGCTCACGCCTGCGGTTGAGGCGGCGGCGTACTACGTCGTTGCGGAGGCGCTTACAAACGTCGCCAAGTACGCAGAGGCGTCATCAGCAGCTGTCCGCGTAGCGCAGAACAACGGTGTGCTTGCGGTCGTCGTCACGGACGACGGTGTCGGTGGGGCCGACCCGAGTGGTGGAACGGGGCTGCGTGGGCTCGCAGACCGAGTTGCGGCGCTTGACGGCTCGCTGATAGTGGAGAGTCCGATCGGCCAGGGCACATCGGTGCGAGCTACGATCCCCCTCGCCGAAGCTTCGCCAGAGGAGTAGTGCTCGCCGTACCCTCGAACGCCTGCGAGCCGTAGCGCCACAACCGTGCTGCGGTGGGAACGTAGGGGTCACATGAACCCTGCGACGTGGAGGTGCACGATGACCGCAACGCTCATGACTCTCACCACTCGACGCGAGCTGGATCACAGGAACTCGAACGGCATCGACGTCACGCTCTCGTGGTGCCCTGACGAGGACCTGCTCATCGTGACCGTTCTCGACGACGCAGGCGACTCGTTCGAGCTCGTCGTCGAAGCGCACGAGGCTATCGAGGTCTCCCACCACCCATACGCGTACGCGGCATTCCGCGGAAGGGTGCTCCTCGATGTCGCGGCGTGAGAGTTTCATCATCACGGCCTTCCCCACTTCCTAGGCGAGCAGCCATAGACTCGCCTAGCGTGAGTTCGCTCCCCACCGGCACCGTCACTTTCCTGCTCGCGGACTTGGAGGGGTCGACCGAACTGCTCCAGAACGACCGGATCGACTACGGAGCCCTCATCGCCGACGTCAGGCGGATCCTGCGCGACGCGCTGGCAAACCATGGGGGCCACGAGGTAGACGCGGCTGGTGACGAGCTCCTC
>JBOHAY010000173.1:0-16105 GCA_050697935.1 Gaiellaceae bacterium
TGGCGCAGTGGTCGAAGGGGATGGTGAAGTTCGTCCTCCACTTCGGATTCCTCGTCGCCGGCGTGGCGTTGCTCGCGCGGCGCGGCGTGCGGTTCTACTGGTACGCGCTGGCGGCGTTTCTCGGCGGCATCGCGCTGAACGCCGGTTACGGTGTCATTCAGCTCGTGCTCGCCGAGGTGGCGGGGACGAATCTCGACGAGCTGCTGATCGAGCCGATCACCTCGCGGCAGACGGGGATCAACGTGTTCGGCGCGGTCGGCGGGACACAGGAGGTCTTCCGTCCGAACGCGCTCACCGGCGATCCGAACCATCTCGGGATCGAGCTGGTCATTCCCCTGCTCGTGCTCACACCGCTCTACTTGCGACTGGAGCGAGGGCACCGGTACAGGACGCCGCTCGCCGTGCTGCTCGGGTTCCTGCTCGTCGTGCTGCTCGCGACGCTCTCGCGCAGCGCGCTCCTCGGTCTAGGGTGTGGAGCGCTCGTCCTCGTGCTGCCGTATCGAAGTCATCTTCGCCGGCCGGCGTTTCTCGTGCCGTTAGCGGGCGTCGTCGTCGTCGTAGGGGCGGTCGTGCTCTACCGGCTGGACTTCTTCCTCACCGTGCTTCGCGCCCGGACGAATACCAGTCGAGGAGCGGCATCTCCGCACTTCGAGGTGTACGGGTTCATCCCGGACGTTCTCTCGTCGAACCCGTTTCTCGGCCTCGGGCTCAACAACTTCGCGGTCTACTACGAGTTCGTCACCGGTCGGCCGGACTTCGGGCCGCACTCGTTCTACGTAGCGACGATCGTCGAGACAGGGATCGTGGGAGCGGCGCTCTTCGCGGCGTTCGTCGTGTGGTTGTTTCGACGCCTCGGAGCCGCCCGACGGCTGGGGCGAGCGCTTTCGGCAGCCCACGACCCGCTCGCGGCCCGCGTCCGCCCGCTCGCGTGGGGTATGACGGCGGCACTCGTCGCGACGCTCGCCGCGAACTTCTTCTACCTGACGATGACCTTCTACTACTTCTACGTCTTCGCGACGCTCGCCGCGGCGCTTCCCGTCGTCTTCGTCCGGGCGCGACGTGCATGAAGGTCGTCGTCCTCACGACCTCCTACCCGCGCGGGCCTGACGACGTCGCGGGTGTCTTCGTCCGCGACGCGGTCGAGCAGCTGCGTCACGCAGGGATCGCGGTCGAAGTCGTCTCGCCGGCGACCTTTCGACACTTCGGGCTCGCGTATGGAGACGGGATCGTCGGCAACCTGAGACGGCGACCGTGGCTGGTGCTGGTGGTGCCGCTTTTCCTGCTCTCGTTCGCTCGGGCCGCGCGGCGAAAGGCGCGAGGCGCAGACGTCGTGCACGCGCACTGGCTCCCGTCTGCGCTTCCGGCGATCGCGACCAGGAAGCCGTTCGTCGTCCAACTCTGGGGCAGCGACGTCGAGCTTGCGCTTCGAGTGAGGTGGGCGGCCCGAAGGCTGCTGAGACGCGCACGTCTCGTTCTCTGCCCCTCCGAAGCGCTGGCACGAGCCGCGCGCGACCTGGGCGCGCGAGACGTGCGGGTCGTGCCGAGCGGAGTCGTCATCCCTGAAGACGTCGCGCTGCCCGCGGATCCGCCGCACGTCCTCTTCGTCGGGCGGCTCTCCGAGGAGAAGGGCGTTCTGGAGCTGCTCGAGGCGACGGTGGGGATCCAACGCGTCATCGTCGGCGACGGGCCGCTCCGCGAGCGGGTTCCGGATGCCGTCGGCTTCGTCCCTCCGAGTGAGCTCGGCCCGTACTACGAGCGCGCCGCGGTCGTCGTCTGCCCCTCTCGACGGGAGGGATTTGGCGTCGTAGCTCGGGAAGCGATGGCCCACGGGCGCCCTGTCGTTGCGGCGGCGGTCGGAGGTCTCGTGGACGCCGTCGACGATGGCGTCAACGGCCTCCTCGTCCCGCCGCGTGACGTGCCGGCCCTGCGTTCCGCTATCGAGCGCCTGCTGGGGGACGGCGAGCTCCGCGATCGCCTCGGCGTGAACGGGCGGGCGACGGCGCGGGAGCGGTTCGCTTGGGCGGCGGCGACCGAGGCGACGATCCGGGCGTACGGCGAAGCGAGGGCCGCCTAACACTCAGAAGGCGGGCAAGCACGCAGGGCGCAAACCGAGCCCGTCGGTAGATTCGAAATCCGGATGTCGTCTGCGCGCGCTCGTGGGCTCCTCACCGCTCTCGTCGGCGTGCCGATCGGCCTCCTGTTCCTCTGGCTCGCTCTGCGCGACGCCGACCTCGATGCCGTCTGGCGCTCGCTGCAAGAGGCCGACGCCGGCTACGTCGCGTCGGCTATCGCCGCCTTCGGCGCCGTCTACGCGTTTCAGTCAGTCCGCTGGAGGAAGATCGCGTCCGCGCCGGCCGTCCGCCTCGCGCGCTTCTACGAGATGACCGTGAGCGGTGTCGCGGTGAACAACGTGCTTCCCGGCCGTATCGGCGACCTCTTGCGCGCGCGCTGGCTCGGGCTCGCCGCACACATGCCCGCGGGAAGGGCATTCGGGACCGTCATCCTCGACCGGGCCTGCGACTTCGCCGTCCTCGTGTGCTTGCTCGTCGTCGGAATAGGGGCCGTTGCGAGCTCCGAGTGGCTCGTCCGTCTCGCCGCTGGCTCGCTCCTCGTCCTCGTCGCGTTCGGCGTTGTGCTCCTGCTCGCGCGGGCGTACATCGGCAAACGAGAGCGGGAACGGCGCAGTCGCGGGCTCCTCCGCCGGCTCGTACGCGACACGCTGGAGGTGCTCGCGGAGCCGCTCGGCCGGCGGCGTCCAGTCGTGTGGCTGGGACTCAGTCTCGCCGCTTGGGCGACGTGGGCGACCGCGGCCAGTCTCGTCGCGCGCTCTCTCGGGCTCGACCTCTCGATCACGGACGCTCTCTTCGTGACGGCCGTGCTGAACCTCGGTTCGGCTGTCCCATCCTCGCCGGGCTATGTGGGGACGTACGAATGGCTCGGCGTGGCATCACTCGGCCTGCTCGACGTCCCGCACGAGGAAGCGTTGGCGTTCACGATCCTGTTGCACGCAGCTTGGTATGTGCCGACGACGCTCGCGGGCGGAACCGCACTGGCGGTGCGAGGTGTTCGCCAGCTCCGCCGCTCTCGGAGAGACCGTCGGATTCGTCACGAGGCCGGTGAGACCGTGGACGAGCGTACGTAGCGGCTGGCGGCCGCGGCTCGGCGCGCTCCACGTGTCCGGCGCGATCACGCAGTTCGGGCGCTGCACGCTGCCTTCGTTAGTACCATCGCCCCGTGCCCGAGCTCGTCGTCGACGGCAGGAAGATCACGCAGAGCGGCCCCGCCTACGTCATCGCGGAGGTCGGTCACAACCACCAGGGTGACGTCGAGAAAGCAAAGGCGCTGATCCACGCGGCCAAGGAGTGCGGCGTCGACGCGGTCAAGCTGCAAAAGCGCGACAACCGCCGCCTCTTTACGCGGGCGTTCTACGAGTCTCCTTACGACAACGAGAACAGCTTCGGAGCGACGTACGGCGAGCACCGCGAGGCGCTCGAACTCGGGAAGAGCGACTGGTTCGAGCTCAGGCGCTACTCGCAGGAGGAAGGCGTCGCGTTCGTCGCAGCCGCGTTCGACGAGCCGAGCGCCGACCTGATGGCCGAGCTGGACATCGATGCGTTCAAGTTCGCTTCGGGGGACCTACTGAACGTTCCGTTCCTGCGCTACGTCGCTGCGTTCGGCAAGCCGATCTTCCTCTCGACAGGCGGTGGCACGATCGAGGACATCGATCGCGCGGTGGAGGCGATCGTTCCTCTCAACCGCCAGCTCTGCGTGCTCCACTGCACTGCCTCGTATCCCGCGGAGGTCGAGGATCTCAATCTCTCGGTGATCACGACGCTCAGGGAGCGCTACCCGGAGTACGTGATCGGCCTTTCCGACCATCACAACGGGATCGCCATGGCTCCAGTGGCGTACATGCTCGGCGCGCGAGCATTCGAGAAGCACTTCACGCTAAACCACGCCTGGAAGGGCACCGACCACGCGTACTCACTGATGCCCGACGGCATGCGCCGCTTCGTCCGAGATCTTCATCGCATCCCTGCCGCCCTCGGTGACGGAGTCAAGCGGCGCCTGCCGAGCGAGGAGCGCCCGCTCGAGAAGATGGGCAAGAAGCTAGTGGCCGCACGAGATCTTCCGGCCGGCCATATCCTCGAGAACGGCGACGTCGTCGCCAAGTCGCCCGCTGACGACGGCATTCCCCCGTACGAGCTCGACGGCTTGCTGGGTCGGCGGCTCGCACACGCGCTCGTCTCCGACCAGAATCTCACGTTCGAGGACGTCGAGCTGGCCGAGGAGCTGGCCGCTCGCGGCGCCGAGCAGGCGTGATCGACCTCGCTGCCGTCCGATTCGTCGTCTTCGACTTCGACGGAGTGTTCTCCGACAACCGTGTCTGGACGAACGACCGGGGTGAGGAGAGCGTCGCGTGCTTTCGCGGAGACACGTTGGGGTTGCGCCGCCTGGACGAGGTCGGGGTCGAGTACCTGATCCTCACGTCCGAGACGAACGACGCCGTCGCAGCGCGCGCGCGGAAGATGCGCGCGGACATCATCAAGGGCGTCGAGGACAAGCTCCCGGTGCTGCACACAGAGGTCGAGCGTCGCGGCCTTTCGCTTGCCGAGACGTCCTACGTCGGAAACGACGTCAACGACGCCGAGTGCCTCGCCGCCGTGGGGCTGCCGGTCGTGCCGGCGGATGCTTGGGCCGAGGTCGTACCGCTCGCGCGGCTCGTCCTTTCACGCGACGGCGGCCGCGGGTGCGTTCGTGAGCTCTGCGACGCGGTCTGGCGGGCGAAGAGAGAGGCCGCATGACGGACGCCCTGTTCGATCTCTCGGGTCGCGTCGCCGTCGTGACCGGGGGCTTGGGTCAGCTTGGGCGCATGTACGCCGCGGGGCTCGCCGAGCGCGGTATGGGGGTCGCGATCTTCGATGTCGCGTCCGGGGAAGCGCCCGACGGAGTGCGCGCCTACGAGGTCGACATCACCGACCGAGCCGCGATAGAGCGGGCGCTGGGTGAGATCGAGGCCGAATGGGGGACACCTCACGTCCTCGTCAACAACGCGGGTCTCGACTCACCGCCGGACGCCCCCGCCGAGGAGGTCGGCGCATTCGAGGACTTTCCCGAGGCGGCCTTCGACGCGGTGATGGACGTGAACGTCAAGGGCACGCTGCTCTGCTGCCAGGTCATCGGTGGTGCCATGGCGCGTGCGGGCCGCGGCTCGATCGTCAACATCGGCTCGGTGTATGGGCTCCTGTCGCCGGTACAGGACCTCTATGCGTTCAGGCGCGAAGCGGGCGAGACGTTCGTGAAGCCGGTCGCCTACTCGGTCTCGAAGTCGGCGGTCCTGAACCTCACGCGCTACCTCGCGACATACTGGGCGAAGGCTGGCGTGCGCGTGAATACGCTCACCCTCGCCGGAGTCTCGAACGACCAGCCCGCCGAGTTCCTCGAGGCATACGCCGCGCGCGTTCCGATGGGGCGCATGCTCGATGCTGGCGAGGCGCTCGGCGCGCTCGTGTTCCTCGCGTCGGACGCCTCGTCCTACGTCACCGGCTCGAACGTCGTCGTCGACGGCGGCTGGTCTGCTTGGTAGTCCCGGACGCGATCCTGAACCTCGTCGACGGTCGTGCCGTTCCGGCCGCGTCCGGGGAATGGCTCGAAAAGCTCCGCCCGGCCGACGAGACTCCGCTGTGCCGAGTCGCACGCTCGGGGGCAGAGGACGTCGCCGCAGCAGCAGCCGCCGCACGCGCTGCACAGCCCGCCTGGGCGGAGCGGACGGCGGTCGAGCGCGGCGACATCGTTCGCGAGCTTGCGCTCCGGCTTCGCGAGAGACGCGAGGAGGCCTCCGAGATCGTCGCGGAGGAGACGGGGAAGTCGCTCGAGCTCGCGCTGGGCGAGACCGACGCCGCGGTCGAGATGGGCCTTTTCGTAGCAGGAGAAGGCCGCCGTTCCTACGGGCGCACGACGACGGCGAGCACGCCTCACCGAACCGTGCTGACCCTGCGTCAGCCGCTCGGCGTCGCGGCGCTGATCACGAGCTTCAACACGCCTCTCCCGAACGTCGCGTGGAAGGTGTTCCCGGCGGTGTTCTGCGGCAACGCGGCTGTCGTGAAGCCGTCCGAGCACACTCCCGCATCGGCGGCGCTGTTCGGCGAGCTCGCGCGGGAGGCCGGCATTCCCGACGGCGTTCTCAACATCGTCCACGGTCTGGGGCAGGAAGCAGGAGCCCGGCTCGTCGAGCACCCCGACGTCGAACTCGTGAGCTTCACCGGGTCGGCCGAGACGGGACGCTGGATCAACGAGGCCGCCGGGCGGCGGCTGGCGAAGGTCTGCCTCGAGCTCGGCGGCAAGAACGCCCTCGTCGTGTGCGACGACGCCGATCTCGACGCGGCGGTTTGGTGGTCACTTGCGTCCGCGTTTTCGAACGCCGGCCAGCGTTGTGCATCGGCAAGCCGGCTCGTCGTCTTCGACGGTCTCTACGACGCCTTTCGCGAGCGCCTGCTGGCCGGCGTGCGAGACCTCGAGCCGCAACCGGTCATCAGCCGAGAGAGTCTGGACAGGATCGCCGGCGCTGTTGGCAGGGCGACCGAGGCCGGGGCGACGGTGCTCTGCGGCGGGGAGCGCCTCGACCGGCCCGGATGGTATTTCGCTCCTACCGTGGTCGAGAATGCGGCAGCCGGCGCCGAGATCTCGCGTAGCGAGCTGTTCGGGCCGGTGACGACCCTCTACCGTGCTCGAGACCTCGAGGTAGCGGTCGCACTCGTCAACGACTCGTCGTACGGGCTCACGGCGGCCATCCACACGGCCAGCGTCCACAGAGCCATGCGCTTCGCCGAGCGGGTCCAGGCGGGGGTCGTCGTGGTGAATGCAGGAACGCACGGATCGGAGCCGCACATGGGTTTCGGGGGAGTCAAGGACTCGGGAACGGGCTGGCGCGAGGCCGGCGTCGAGGCGCTCGACGTGTACTCCGATCTGAAGGTCGTGAATCTGGTCGCCGACCCCGTCAAGGCATGAACCGCTCGGTCGCTGTCCTCGGGCCGGGGGCCGTCGGAGGCTCGCTCGCCGTGCGGCTCTCGCTTGCGGGAATCCACACGATCTGCGTCGGTCACGCGGAGGCGGTGGGTCTCATCGCGCTCGCGGGCCTGGTCGTCGAGTCGCGCGACGGGACGTTCAGCGCCCGCGTGGAGGTCTCCGAGCAGCTCGTGAAGCCCGTGGGCTTGCTCCTCGTGACGGTGAAGGCGCCGGTGTTGGAAGAGGCGATCGAGCGAATCGATCCGGCGGCGGTCTCGGAGGGCGTCGTGGTGCCTCTCCTCAACGGTCTCGAGCACATGGAGTTGCTTCGCGCGCGCTTCGGCGACCGCGTCGCCGCGGGAACGATCTCGCACTTTCAGGCATACCGCGCCGGGCGCGTTCAGATCATCGAAGCGACGCCGTCCCCGCTCATCACCGTCGCCTCGGAGAGCCTGTCCCGCGGCGCGGTCGACGAGGCGGCCGACCTGTTGCGCCAGGCCGGTCTCGACGTTCGAGTCGGCCAGAACGAGAAGCGCATTCTCTGGCACAAGCTGGCGAGGATCGCGCCGCTGGCGGCCGCCACGGCGGCGTCGGGCCGCACGGTCGGAGAGCTGCGGCACGATCCCGACTGGCGACCGCGCCTGGAGGGCGGAATCGTGGAAGCCTGCGCCGTTGCCGAGGCCGATGGGGTCGGCCTCAGCGCATCCGCGCAGTGGGCGATCATCGACGAGATGGCCGACGAGACCACCACGTCGGCTGCGCGCGACGTCGCAGCCGGCCGTCGTTCCGAGCTCGACGCGATCCTCGGCGCCGTGCTTCGTGCGGGCGACAGGCTTGGCGTACCGTGCCCGATGCTGACGGAGCTCGCCGACAAAGCCGGGCTCGAATGAGCTCCGCCTCGGCGGTGGCGTTCGTTCCCGCGCGCTCTGGGTCCGAGCGCGTGCCGCAGAAGAACGTGCGGCGGCTCGCAGGCCACCCCCTGATCGCGTACGCGATCGAGACTGCGCTGCAGAGCGACGTCTTCGAGCGGGTCGTGGTGTCGACGGACTCCGACGAGATCGCAGACGTCGCCCGCTGGTACGGCGGCGACGTTCCATTCCTCCGCCCGCCCGAGTATGCGACGTCCACCTCGCCGGACATCGAGTGGCTCCGCTTCACGCTCGAGACCATGCCCGAACGCTACGACCTCTTTGCACTGATTCGCGCAACGAACCCGTTCAGGGGCCCGGAAGCCGTTCGTCGCGGCCTCGATCAGCTACTCGCGACACCCGGGGCCGATTCGCTCCGGGCTATCGAGCTCGTAAAGCAGCATCCCGGGAAGACCTGGGTCGTCGAGGAAGGCGGGCGGCTCATGCGCCCGCTCCTGGATCAGTCACACCTCGAGGTCACGTGGCATGCCGGTCAGTATCAGGCGCTTCCACGTGTGTACATCCAGAACAGCGCCCTCGAGGTCGCCTGGACGCGCGTCGTGACGGAGACCGGGACCCGGGAAGGTCGCGTTGTTGCGCCGTTCTTCACGCAGGGGTACGAAGGCTTCAACGTTGACGACGAGGAGGACTGGGAGCGCGCCGAGCACCTCGTTGCGACGGGCGCCGCGAGGCTGCCCGAGGTTAGGCGGCCGAGGTTCGGAGGGACCACGTAGCAGCCGCTTGAACGAAGCGGTCTCCCATCGGTTCTAGAATCGTGGTCCGTGCACGTCGAGGACGAGTCGAGTGGGTCGAGTTCACTCGGCTCGATGCTTCCAACTCGGCGGACGCCGCTGATCACCGTCGTCGTGCCCGTCTATAACGGCGGGGACGAGATCGCGGACAATATCGGCGTCATTCGCCGCGCGGTCACAGCCGATCTCCGTGAGGAGGACGTCGAGCTCGTGGTCGTCTCGGACGGCTCGATCGACGGGACCGACGAGCGGCTTCTGGCGGCGCGAGCCGCTGTCGACATGCGAGTCATCCGATACGACCGCAATCTTGGGAAGGGGTACGCAGTCAAGCTGGGCGCTCTCGCCGCGGACGGCGAGTGGATCGCGATTGTCGACGCGGACCTCGATCTCGATCCTGGCGCGATCCCGTCGTTTCTCGAAGTCGCCAGACAAGAGGGACTGGACTTCGCCATCGGCTCAAAGCGTCACCCGGAGTCGATCGTGCACTATCCGCGTTCTCGCCGCGCCGCGAGCTGGTGTTACCAACAGCTGAACCGACTGCTCTTCCGGCTGGACGTGCGCGACACACAGGTGGGCCTCAAGGTATTCCGACGCGAGGTTGCGGAGGACGTCGTGCCGCTCCTGCTCGTGAAGGAGTTCGCGTTCGACCTCGAGCTGCTCGCGGTCGCCCGAGAGCTCGGATATGGGCGCGTGCGCGAGATGCCTGTGCGCCTCGACTACAGATTCTCGGGCTCCGGAGTGCGGTCAAGGGCTGTTGCACGCGCGTTGTGGGATACAGCGGCCGTTTTCTACCGGCTTCGGGTCCTGAAGACCTACCAACGCAAGAGGGGGCTGGTCGGGCCAACGAACCTGCGACTCCACGACCTCCCGCTCGTCAGCGTTATAGGCGACATCGAGCAGGCCGCGTCGCTCGACTATCCGCGCATGGAGGTATTGAACTCCGGCACTCGTGTCGAGCGCGCGCGGGCTGCTCACGGTGAGCTTCTCGCGGTGGCCGGGAAAGATGCACTGCCGGCCTCGAACTGGGTCTCTGCAGCCGTACCGTTCCTGAGCCGCGACGACATCGCGGCAGTTGTCGTCCCCGAGGTAGCTCCGGCGACCTCATCGCTTCGTGAAAGAGCCGCCGCGGCCGTGCTCGAATCTCGCGTCGGCGGAGGGTCGCGCCGATCCCGATACCTACCTGGGAACGTCGGTCTGACCGATGACCATCCTGCGAATAGCTTTGTGATGCGCCGAGATGACTTTCTCGCGGCGACCGAGGCCGGTGTGCCTGACGACGAGTTCGTCGGATGGCTCGCCGAACGCGCGAGGCTCACCGCGTACACGCCCGACACGATGGTCGCGACGGCACCTGCGCCTCTCTTCGGTCCGCATCTTCGCGGTACGTTCCGGCACGCCGCGGCACGTGGGGCAGCCGCTCGCCGCACTCGCGGGACAAGCATCAGCTCAGCTACGACGCTCTCGCTCGTCCCCGCTGGAGGTGCGTTGCTCGGCGTCGCGCTCATCTCCGTCGGCCCGTCGACTGCGAAGCAAGCGGGCGCGATTTTCATCGGCGTGTATGGAGCGATGGTCGGTGGTTCGGCGCTGCTGGCCGCACTGCGCTTTCGCTCCGCCCGCGTCGGAGCACTGGCTGCGCCAGGTCTGGTCCTGACTCAGGGCGTCTACGTAGCGGGGTTCGTGCGCGGGATGGCAGGCGGAAGTTGATCGACTCGGTTGCGACTCGGCGTGAGCTTCGGTAGGCCGTACGTCAACGCTGAGATCTGTCGTCGGCTGCAACTTCGAGGCCCAGGTCGGCGAAGAAGCTCTCGAAGAGCAGGGGCCAGTCGAAACGCTCGGCGTACGCGCGTGCAGCATTCCTGCGCGCCCGCCAGGTCTCGGGGGAGTCGAGGACGCGCGAGATCGCATCCGCGATGGAGTGCGCGTCGAACGGAACGATCTCGGCTCCAGCTTTGGCGGCCAGATCACTGGCGTTGGGCGGGACTTCTGTCAACACGATCGGTAGGGCGGCGGCAAGATAGGCCTTGAGCTTGCCGGGGTCGGCGTACGTAGTGAACGTTTCTTCGCCTGGTCGATACGGTGCGACGGCGACCGATCCTCGGGCGAGGATTCGCTCGACTTCTCGATGGTCGGGAACGAACCCATGGAAGCGAACGACGTCGTCAAGCCCCAGGGCGCTCGCACGTCCTCGCAGACCCACTTCGAGCGGGCCGGTCCCGATGATGTCGGCGGTGATGCCGTGTGCACGCGCGGTCGGCGTCGCGAGCGCGTCGAGCAGAATGTCCGGACCTTGCCGTCGCACGAGATGCGCGAGGAAGACCACGATGCGTGCGCGATAGCCCTCCTCATCGGTTGTCGGCGTGCGATCGAGCCAGGCACCCATCGGGACGACACGAGCCGACGCTCGATCGGGCGGAAGACAATGCCGGCGATTCCGCGCCTCCCGGGCTTCCCCGGAGAGCTCCACTCGCACGTCCGCCTTGAGGCAGCAGCGTCGATCGAGCCTGTCGTAGACGCGTGTGAGAACGGTTCCTCGACCGAATCGATCCGGAACGAAGTCGACGGACCAGAGGACGACTGTGTGCGTTCGTCGCATCGCTCGAGCGATCAACCCGCGAGCGCACGCGAGCGGGTTGAATCCGAACCACACATCCACTTTCGGCACGCGCAGAGGAACCAAAGGGTCGAGGAGGTACGAGGATGGGGGGCGCAAGGCGAGGCGGATCGCGCGTCGGTCGAGGAGCGCGCCGGATCTGTATGTGGTGACGACGTGGCGCGTCCCATCTTCCGGGAGCAACGGGTGCGTCACCTCGATCACGTGTGCTCCCCGCGCAACGAGGTACGTGCGAAGCGCTTGCGCCGGCCCGTCGGCGAACCCGTTGGCGACGACTGCGAAGGAGCGGGCTCGCGTCACGCGTCTCGTCGAAAGAGCGCGCTGAGCTGCATCGCACCACGGCGAACGTGCTTGCTGCGTAGGTCGCGGCGCTCGCACCACCACCAAAATCGCTCTCTGACGCGCATCGGGAGCTTGTCCGTGAGTGCGAGCTGAAGCGCCTTGATCGAATGTCCCGTGAACTGGACCTCCGCGGCCGTCAACCCGCACGATCGGGCAGCGGCGATCAACTCGTGCGACTCATAGCGGCGCAGATGCCCGAGCCTTCGGTCGTGACGTCGGTTCGGAGGCCTGAAGAGGGGCGCGATGTTCGGCAGCGCGTGAGGCACGGTCACCCATAGACGTCCACCGGGACGGAGCACACGCGCAGCTTCCCGCCATGCGGCTTCATGGTCAGGGACGTGCTCGTACACAGCGATCGCAACGACCGATGTGAACACCCCGGCTGCAAAAGGGAGACTCTCCGTCGAGCAGCACACCCAGAGCGTCCTTGCTGTCACTCCTTCGTCCTCGGCGAACGTGCGAGCTCGCAGCAATGCCTCGAACGACAGATCGCAGCCAATGGCGTCGACACCGGACCTGGCGGCTTCGATGACCGTGTATCCGGACCCGCCGACCCCGACATCCAGCATCGGTCCTCGATGATCGTCGAGTAGGCCCCCGGTGCGAAGACGCCGCAGGTAGCTCCGACGCCACGGCTCGAGCTCGTACCGGCGATATCGGGAGAACTCCTCGTCGAAGTATCTTCGCTGTCGACCGTAGTGAGAGTCGACCTGCAGGGTCTCCTCGTCCAGGAGAACCGGAATACCCTGGACCACGGGAAAACGGTGTCTCGAGTTCGTGCACACGACTTCCGTTTCGTCGACCCGAACCACTCCCCCGCACGCAGGGCATCGCAGGAGGTCGACAAGTGGCGTGGCCGTCGTTCCGGGGGCAATCACGCCCACCACGCCACCTTAGCGCTTGATCGGTCGCACCAGGCTAGGGTTGACGCGTTGACCGGTCCGACTCTTTCTGTCGTCATCCCTGCTTACAACGAAGGGAAGTACCTTCCGGCCACCATCGCTGCGCTGGTCGACGCGATCGGGCGGAGCGGTTTCGACGCAGAGCTCGTCGTCGTCGACGACGGCTCGAATGACGGGAGTGGCGATATCGCGCGTGCTGCGGCTCACGGCCGAATCCCGACGCGCGTGATCAGCCAGGAAAACCGTGGACGACTCGCGGCGCGTCGTGCGGGCATCGAGGCGGCGAACGCCTCGCTCGTCCTCTTGCTCGACGGCCGCGTTCTAGTCGAGCGAGACGCACTTCGGTTCGTGCACGACATGGTTCGAGGCGGTCAGTGTGTATGGACCGGGCACGTCCACGTCGCCGGCGACTCGGTCCTTGGGACGTTCTGGCGGCTGATCGCCGAGCTTGCGTGGCGTGGTTACTTCGACGAGCCACGGACGACAACCTTCGGGGTCGAAGACTTCGACCGCTATCCGAAGGGAACAACGTGCTTCGTTGCACCGCGCGAGACGCTGCTCGAGGCAATGGCTCGCTTCGAGTCGCGGTACGTGGACACACGGAATGCCAACGACGACACGCCGATCCTGCGGCACATCGCTGAGCGTGGCGGCATCGGCGTCTCGCCACGTTTTGCATGCACGTATTCGCCGAGAGCGAACATCCGCGCGTTTCTGAGACATTCGGTTCATCGTGGCGTCGTCTTCGTCGACGGGCACGGTCGGGTCGAATCGCGGTTCTTCCCCGTCGTCATCGCGTTTTTCCCAATCAGCATGGCCCTCGTTCTCGCCGCAGTGAGGCGCCCGACCATCGCGCCCGCAACCGCCTTCCTCTGCAGCGCGACTGCAGCCGCTTTCGGCGTGCGCGCTCGACGTACCCGGCATGAGATCCGCGCTCTGGCTCTCGTCACGCCGATCTACGCGCTCGCCCACGGTGTCGGCATGTGGAAAGGGCTCATCATGCTCGTGCGCTCGCGAGTCGCTCGACGTGACCAAGCGCCGGCGTCGGAGATCTGATCGCGCTTCGTCGCCAGTCTGTGACGGCAAAGAGCTGCGGCTCGGCAGAGATCGTTTCGGCTACCGCGCGCGCGCGACCTCGAACAACCGTCGCTCGATGTGGGCAGCGACTTCCGGCCAGTCCACGGTCGAGATTTTCGGCTCGAGGATCAGCTCTCCGTCGAGGTAGCCCACGAGAGCCTTCCCGAGAGCCTCGGGCGACGGCTCGACGAGAGCACCTCCCGAGGCACTGACGGAGTCGACAAGGCCGGGCACGGCGTATCCGATCGTCGGTGTCCCGCACGCGGCCGCCTCGCTGACGTTGAGACCCCAGCCTTCGCGGATCGAGGTGGCGACGAGGACATGGGCCCTCGCCAGCCGCTCTCGCAGCTCATCGCGATCGACATGTCCGAGGAACGAGACTCCAGCGGGAGCCCCGGATCGAAGCCGCTCGCGGAGGGGCCCGTCCCCGATCAGCCACATGCGCGCCGCGGGAAACCTCCCGCTCAGTATTCGAAACGCCTGCAGGGCGTCCTCGGGTCGCTTCATGGCAACGAGCCTGCCGAGGAAGACGACGGTGGGCTCGGCCTCTTTGGGGACGCTCGGGACCGGGTGGGGCGACCAGCCCTCGGGCACAACGGTGACGTTTCGCCAGCCGTGGTGCTCGATCAGCGACCGAGCGCTGCTCTCGGAGACCGTGAGCGACGGTGTGTCTCGGTATGCGCGCAGCCACCACGGCTCGAGGACGTAGCGGCCGAGCACGGACACCGGAAACGGCGTCTCGTAGAACCAGATCTCGCGAGCGAGCTGGTGGATGAGTGCGACGATTGGCGTGCCGCGTATCCATCGTGGCGTCATGAACGGTCGAGTGTTGATCTCGTCGACGACGACGTCGAACCTTCCGGCTGGCTGCTCTTTCCAGAAGTGACGCGCCTCTCGATACACGCCGAGCCGCCCTCCTCGACGCACGACGTCCACTCCGCCCGTCTTCTCGCGGTCGGCGCGCCCGTCGACGGAAGCGACGAAGAGCGTCACTTCGTGCCCTCGGGTGACGAGCGCCTGTGCGACCTCCTCGGTGAAGACCTCGGCTCCACCGGCGAGCGGGTGAGCGGTGTCCTTCCAGTTGAGGATCAGGATGCGCATGTGTTGCGAACCGGCGGGCGAGGCCACCTGAACCGTCCGGGATCCGTGATCCCGCTCAAAAGCCCGGGTCCGGCGAGATCAGCTCGGCGACGAGTTCTGGTGTCCCGAAGGCGGTGCTGGCGCGCGGCTTGGAAAGTACGATCGCGTCCTTTTCCGAGGTGGCTGCCGGGTCGGTCTTCACCGTAAGGAATGAATGCCCACGAGGAATGTCGACCAGGACAGCGACATTCGTCTCACCACCGAGCCTGAACGGCAGCTCGGTGTCGGCGTCGACCAGGCGCAATATCTGCCTGGATCGTGGTGGAGTAGCGGCGAACTGCAGTCGAACGGTTGCCGGGGCTTTGGCGGAGAACTCGATGATTCCGACTCCAGAAGGTGATACAAGCGGATAACCGACGAGGCCGTCCTCCGTCGGAATCGGTTCTCCGAACCCGCCCGGAAGCGTGACGAGAACTGGTGCCGCCGGTGCAACCACACGCCAGAGTGAGGAGCCGTCGCGTGCCCTGGTCACGAGCTCATAACCGGGACCCCAGCTCGCATTCGGGACGTCACTCGCATTGTCGACGTACCTGAGAGCGTCGCGGTGCGTGATGATCGCATTCACGCCGAGAAGCGCTAGCGACTCGGCGACGCCCGGTACGCGCGGGTTGAGGACCATACGTCGAGCCTGATCGGCCTGCGTGCCGAAGCCGGCGTTGTTCAGAAGCGGCCGCCGATACACGGTCTGCCAGATGATGTGCTCGTTCGTCGTGACTAGCGGGTACTCGGCTGCGATACCCGGCGGCAGCTTCCTGAGAGCTTCGTAGATTCGCGGTGGAGGAGACGTCTCGAGCCTCGGGCGGGTGGGGTGGATGGTCAGCTCCACGAACGAGACGAGAGCGACGGCGAGGACGAGTGCGTACGCGGCAGGACGCGGTGGGCCCGCGCCCGCGAGCCTCTTCCACGCCGCTTGCAGACCGAGCGCTGCCAGAGGCACGAGAGCCGTCATTGCGAGTGCCATCCATCGCGAAGGAACCCGCACGGCGGGGACTATCTCCCAGAGGAAGCGAGACGGCATCCAAAGCTCGTGTCCGAGGATGGAGATTGGGCTTGGGGCGGCAAGCAACAGCGCGGCAACGAAGACACCTATGAGCCCAGCCGTAGTCGATCGCAAACGCGGCAAGAGACTGCTCCAGGTCCGCCAGGCAATGGCGAGCCACGCGAGCGCGAGCGTAAGGGTGACGAGTCCGAGGTAGTTGCGGGTCTCTGTGGGGTTCGATCCGTGCTGCCGGTCGGCGAAGATCCCGTCCACCCAGTCCCCGAGAAAGAGATTCCCTGGCGAGGGAAAGAGGAGCTCGAGGAATCGTATGCCGTACACCCGGAGGTCCTCGGGCGCGCGATTCAGCCCTGCGCCACGGCCGAAGCCCG
>JBOHAY010000174.1:0-4514 GCA_050697935.1 Gaiellaceae bacterium
AGGGTACAAATAGAGCACCACCTGACGCCTGCGAAGCGACTCGAGCGCGTCTTCGTCGCCCGTATCGGACGTGAGCGTGAACCCTGGAGCAGGCTTTCCATCGGTCACCATTCGCGCAAGGATGCTAACCAGCGATGCTTGTACGCTGCGTCAGATGAGGCGCCATGAGCTTCGGCTCACGTTGTGCGCTCCCGCGGAAGACGACCCGCGCTTCGCCGAGATCAGCGTCGACTCGGCAGGAGCGAACTACACCTGGGCGGAGATCTATCTCGACAGCGTCCACGAGTCTGCGAAAGGCCCCCGTCGCGTCGAGGCCGCGCGCCCGGTCGTCCGGATGTGGTTCGATGGCACGCACTTCGATGTTCCGTACGCGGAGGTCGTTGCCACCCTCGACCGCGCGCGGACCCTGCTGCTGGTCGCTGAGTCACACGTAGCGCCCGAGTAAGAACGTGCTCTCTCGCGATCCTTACTGTGAGTTCATGGGCCGCGTGTCGTCCGTGGGATAGAGGACGCGTCGGTCTCGTTTCCGGACGGCCCTCACGAGTTCGTCGGCCCGGTAACGTCCTCGAATCCCTGACCTCCCGGACATTCGATGTAAGGGTCATCGCGGTCGCCGACGCCTGAATCGCCCGGGTTCACTGACGAGGACGGACTACCACGCTTCGAACAGAGGCCGACCGTCGATGCCGGCCCGGCCCAGCTCGACCATTGCGCCAGCTGCCTCTCGATAGGGTGCGCGCGATGGTAGCCCTCCATGTCGCCGTCGGCGTGGCGGTGATCGCCGTGTGCGTGGGCGGCGCTCTGCTCGGGTTCGCCGCATACCGCAGGCACGCCGCAGCTCCGGGGTTCGTCTCGCATGGTCTCGCGCTGGCTCAGACGTTGCTGATCGCACAGGCGGCTCTCGGGCTGCTCTTGTTGTCCGACGGCCGGCGCGCGCCCGACCGGCTGCACTACACGTACGGCGCGCTCGCGCTGGGGCTTGCGCTGACGCCCTGGTTCTACGCTCCGCGCGTGGGGCAGAGGCGCCTCCTCTGGTTCGCTGTGACCACTCTTGTGGCGGGGGCGCTCGCAGTGCGGGCGTTCATGACCGGGTCGTGAGGAGGCTCTGGGATCGGATCCCCGCGCTCGTGCGCGGGTTCGGAATCGTCGCGGTCATCGCATTGGTCGTCGTCGTATTGTCGCTGGAACCGGTGGTGGCGACGGTGGGAGGCCTGCTGCAGATCGCCTTCTTCCTGGCCATCGCGTTCTTCTTGTTCCTGCTGTGGCGCGAGCGCAGGGGAGACCTCGAGGCGTGGTCGGACTGGAACCGCAAGCTGTTTTACGCCGCGATCGTCCTCGCTGTCGTGGACATCGGCCTCGCGATCGGCTTCGGGTTCCCTGCAGGAGTAGGCGCGTTCGCATTCCTCATGGTGCTCGCCGTGTGCGCGTACGTCGTCGTCCGCGTCTGGCGCCTCGAGCACCGGTACTGAGGCGGAGGCCCGGCGACACTTCTGTTTCGAAGTCCGTGCGCTATCGGCACGATGCGCATACCACCCGTCAACTCATCCTCGTTACGCTGGAGGCGGGTGGTGGGATGGGGTGCCCCAGAACTAGGGCAGCGTGAAACTCGGGCCTTGGCGGAGCGTCGGGGGCGCCGGGTTCACCGGATGGACGAGCCGTAGTGTGTAGCGATAGCGCCCGGGTGCGAGTGATCTCGAGCCGAGATCGACCCTGATGAGCTCACCGACCTCTGCTCGACCGCGAGAGACGAGCTTCGTCGAGTGCGTCGACGCGTTCTCCAGGCGGACCTGGTACACGCAGTCGAGATCGCACTGCAGACTCGTCCTGAACACGCCACGTTTCGCGGCCGATCGCGTCCCGAACCGCAGGAAGGCCGCGCGAACCGCGAGTTGTACTCCAGGGCAGCGCGTGATCGAGCCACCGGTCGTGCGATCGAGGGCCTCCCGCACACGCGGCAGGCTGGTCTTCGGGGTGCCGTCCACGTAGAAGATGCCCGACTGCCAGGCGGCGCGGGCGCGCTCGTCTCGCGAGAGGAAGAGCAGCATTCCCTCGACGGTGGGTTGGCAGAACGCGAGAGCGAGAGCCTGTTCGTAGTGGGCGGCCTGAGTCTCCTCGACGACAGGCCTCGTCGTCGTGGGCTCGGTCCCGGTGTACAGCGCCGCCTTCGCTGCGGGGATCTCCGACTCCACGCCGAACTCCCCGTACAGGATCGGGAGGTCCGAACCGCGCTGGGCGGTGTCGTCGAAGGCTTCACCGAGCAGCGCGACGAGCTTCCCGTAGTCGGCGACGCCGATCGTCGTCGTGAGGGGGTGTGCCACGGTGGGCGGCTGGCTCGAGTTGTCGGGGTACGGGTGGATCGCGAAAGCGTCCATCACGGGGCGGTCGCGGCCGCTGGCGCGATACGCAACCCCGAGATCCCGGATGAACGCGGTCGGCGAGTGCGTCGGACGCGAGCCGGCAGGATTGTCGGCGCCCCGGGGTGAGAGCGCACCGCCGTACACCCGAACCTCGGGGGCAGCAGCCCTGAGAGCGTCGTAGGTTTGTTGAAGCAGCGCGAGATAGGCCGGGGCCGCAGCGTTGGAGCCGTCGAGCGCGAACTGGGGAAGCCAGAAGCGGTTCAGGTTCGGCTCGTTCCCGACGATGATGTGCCGTAGCGACGGAGCGCGTCGTACGATTGCGGCGGAGTACGAGGCGAACTCCCCCCGCGCCTCGTCGCTGAGCGGAGTCGTTCGCGAGCCCGCGTGCATGACGGTGACGTAGACCCGCACGCCGTTTCGTTCAGCCGCCGCGCCGACGTTCTCGAGGACTTCGAGCTCACCGGCCGACGGTGTCGTCGACCCCGGCGTCCAGAAGCTCGTGACGCGTACGGCGCGATAGCCCGCAACGCGAAGAGCGGTCATCCTCGTCTCGGCCTCGACGAGTGTCGAAGCGCGCACATCGTCCTCCACGGCACCGCCGACGAGGCCCGGCCCTGCTGTCGCAAGGCTCGGCGCCGCCAAGCCGAGAACGGCCGCGAGCGCCGCCAGGAGGCCCAGACGCATGGGGATACGCTAGCGACGGAATGCGTGAAAACCTTGAAGGAAAGCTCCGTTCGCTCCCGCGCGGGCCCGGCGTGTACCTCTTCCGGGACGAGCCGGGGGAGGTGCTCTACGTCGGCAAGGCCAAGTCGCTGCGGTCGCGCGTCCGCAGCTATTTCCAGCGAGGCGACGGCAGGGTGGGCACCGCTCAGCTCGCCGAGCGCATCGCCGACGTCGAGGTGATCGTCACACGCACCGAGGCCGAGGCGCTCCTTCTCGAGCAGAACCTCGTCAAGCGCCACCGACCTCCCTTCAACATTCGACTCCGGGACGACAAGTCGTTTCCCTACATCGCGGTAACGCTCGGGGACGAGTATCCGCGCGTGATGTTCACGCGCGAGCGTCACCGACGCGGGACGGCGTATTTCGGCCCGTACGCGAATGCGAAGAAGGTCCGCGAGACGCTCGATGTCTTGAATCGTGTGTTTCGGTTCAGGCCCTGCGAGGGGCCCCGCCCGGGCCGCCACTCGGGCATCCCGTGCCTCGACTTCCACATCGATCGCTGCTTCGCCCCTTGCATCGGCGCGATCGGGCGGGAGGACTACGCGCAGATCATCGACGGAGTCAGCTCTTTTCTCTCCGGCGACACCGACACCATCCAGCGCCAGCTCGAAGAGCGAATGCGGGAAGCTGCCGCGGACGAGCGATTCGAGGAGGCCGCTCGCTATCGCAATCGGCTGTTCTCGATTCGACATCTCGCCGAGCGCCAGGCATCCGACAAGCGAGCCGTCGGGACGGTCGACGTGATCGGGCTCGCGGTCGAGGCGGATCGCGCCGCCGTGCAGGTATTTCCGCTTCGTGACGGGAAGATGATCGACCGCTACGCGTTTCATCTCGAGAACGTCGCGGGCGACGATCCGCAGACGGTGCTGGAGGCATTCGTCATCGAGTACTACAGCGGGGCGCCTGCGACTCCGCCCGAGGTGCTCGTTCCGGCCACTGTCGCCGACACGAGCGCGATCGCCGAGTTCCTCACCTCGCGGCGTGGGTCGCGGGTCGAGGTGAGAGCTCCGATGCGCGGCGAGAAGCGACGGCTCGTAGAGCTCGCCGTCGAGAACGCGCGCCTCGCGCTCGACTCCGACACCGCTCAACGCGAGGCGACGCGGCGGCGCCGGGTCGCGGCGCTCGAGGAGCTCCGCGAGGTCCTCAACCTGGAGAGCCTGCCGCTTCGCATCGAGTGCTTCGACATCTCCAACATCCAGGGCGCGGACATCGTGGGCTCGATGGTCGTGTTCGAGAACGGCCTGCCGAAGAAGGCCGACTACCGCAAGTTCCGGATCAAGAGCGTCTCGGGCGCCCCCGACGACTTCGCCTCGATGCGCGAGGTCGTGGGGCGTCGCTACAAGCGCCTGCTGGAAGAGAGCAAGGACTTGCCCGAGCTGGTCCTCGTCGACGGCGGCAAGGGCCAGCTCGGAGCCGCGGTCGAAGCGCTCGAGG
>JBOHAY010000175.1:0-10418 GCA_050697935.1 Gaiellaceae bacterium
CCTCCAGCAGCGCGGGCGGGGCCTCGCCGTCCTCGACGCGGGCCCGGAGGGGGACCGCGTCGATCGTCCGCAGGTTCTGCGTCACGTCCTCGCCGCGTTCGCCGTCTCCGCGCGTGGCGCCCCGGACGAACGTTCCCTGCTCGTAGACGAGCGAGATCGCCGATCCGTCGATCTTCGGCTCGATCACCCATGCGACGGGCTCGTCGGTACCGAGCCGCTTGCGCACGTCGTCGGCCCACTTCGACAAGGCTTCGGCGGTCGTCACCTTCTCGAGCGAGCCCATGGGAGAGAGGTGGTCGACCTTACGGAAGCCTTCCGCTGGCGGCGCTCCGACGCGCTGCGTCGGCGAGTTGGGTGCGACGAGGGCGGGATGCTCCTCCTCGAGCGACTTCAGCTCGTCGAAGAGCGCGTCGTATGTGGCGTCCGGGATCTCCGGATCGTCGAGAACGTGGTACTGGTAGTTGTGATGCTCGATCAGCCGACGCAGCTCGGCCGCACGCTTCTCCACGGAGACGGCTTTGGGGACCGCCTTAGAGGACACCGACGAGCTCCGCTGCGGACCGGACGAACGCATCGGGTTCCTCCGCGAGCAGCCGCTCGTCCGGATGGATCCCTCCCCACCCGACCGCGACGGCGAACGCGCGTGCGGCTTTGGCGGCTCTGATGTCGAACGGCGAGTCACCGACGTAGACCGACTGCGCAGGCGTGCCGTCGAGTCTCTCGATGGCAAAGAGCACCGGATCGGGATCCGGCTTGTGCCGCTTTGTGTCCTCGTGCGCGACGACGAGGTCGAACTCGTCCCTGAGTGCCGGAAACCGCTCGAGCGCGAGCGCGACGGTCCGATGACGCTTGGCGGTGACGATCCCGAGCTTCCTCCCCTCGGCTCTCAGCCCTGGCAAGAGCTCGAGCAGCTCGTCGAACGCCTCGAGCGTGTCGTGGAGCCCGTCGTTGTGCTCCTTGTACGCCTCGACCAGGTCATCCGCTCGATCGGCGTCGATCGCCTGCATCTGCGCGACGATCCCCTGGCCGCCGATGGTGAGACCTAGCTCGTCAGGGGGTATCTCACGGCCGAGCACGGTGCGAACCGAGTGCTGCATCGAGGCGAGGATGATGGGTCCCGAGTCGATCAGGGTGCCGTCGAGGTCGAAGAGAACGATCGGGAACCGCATCCGCCGATCGTAGCCACGAGCGACGGGGTCAGACCCCCAGACATGGCCCCGTCAGTCAGTACTGCACGCGCTCGAGATAGAGGCCCCACGGCGGAGCGGTGAGACCCGCCTCAGCGCGTGGTCTGCCAGCAAGGAGTGTTCGGATGAGCTCCGGCGCCGTCGGGCCCGCCTCGAGCATCGTCCCGACGAGGGTCCGCACCATGTGCCGCAGGAAGCTGTCGGCCGTGATCGTGAAGTCCAGCCGGTCGCCCGCTACGTCCCACCGCGCCGCCTGCACGTTTCGCCGCGACACCTCGTGTTGCGTCTCGGTGGGGGTGAACGCGCGAAAGTCGTGCTTTCCTGGAAGGAGTGCCGCCGCGGCCGCGAGTGCTTCGCGATCAACCGGCCGAGGCCACCAGAGGGCCCGCCTGGAGTCGAGCGGGGAGCGAGCGCGCCCCGAGCACACCCGGTACCGATAGGAGCGGGACTGCGCCAAGAAGCGCGCGTGGAACTCAGCGCTCACCTCCTCAGCTCGCACAACGGCGACGTCGTCGGGAAGCGCGGCGTTCAGGGCCTCGAGCGCGCGTTCGGAAGGCGGTCCGCCTTCGACATCGACGCTCGCCACCTGACCCGTGGCATGGACTCCCGTATCGGTGCGGCCGGCGACCGCCAGGCCGTCCCAGCTCGGAAAGACCGCGCCGAGCGCCTCTCTGACGACTCCTTCGACCGTGCGCTCACCCGGTTGGCGAGCCCAGCCGCGAAACCCGGTCCCGTCGTACTCGAGCGTGAGCTTGAGCCTCACGACTGACATCATGGCGACCCGATGGCGACGTCTCAGAAGTACGACCTGTACAGCCATGAGTTCCGCTTGATGTACAAGGTCTGCGAACGGCTCGACTCCGGCTCAACCTCGCGCGACCGTAGTTGACCGCTGCCTGATCAGTTTCATCTCGGATGCCAGCGGACCTGCGCGCCTTCACGCTTGCAACGATGGGTGCCATGAAGGCGGAGTCCCGACCCGGGGTCGACCTCTACTGGCTCCCGCTCGGCGCGGGGGGCCACTCGGTGCGGCTAAACGGGCGCGTCTTCGAGGCCGTGACCGCCCGAGTCGAACGGCGGACTGCGTGCGACCTCTACCACTCTGCACTCGAGGTGCGGGTGCCGGAGGGCAGGTTCGTGATCGAGCAGGCGCCAGTCCGAGACAACAGCGGGCGGGACCGTGGTGTTGTCGTCGAAGGTGCTGTTGGAAGCCGCAGGCTGGGACGCTTCCGGCTCTTCCGCTATGAGGTGCGCCGCTGGCGCGACGGAGTGATCCCTGATATCGGGGAGGCAGTCGAGAGCCCACAACGGCTGACGGGAGACCTGTTACGCGCGCAACGTGTCCTTGACCTCGTGCCCCTCGCGCCGGCGTTCGTCTGGGGACGCGACGAGAGTCGAGCTGGAGAGATGTGGAACTCCAACTCGTTGATCTCCTGGCTGATCGCCTGCAGTGACCTCCACGGCGAGTCGGTGAATCCGCCAGCGGGAGGGCGAGCGCCCGGTTGGCGAGCCGGGCTCGTAGTGGCGCGGCGCCGGCGGCCTATCCTCGATTCAGTCGGTCGCGAGATCGAGATGGGCTAGAGAGCGACGAACTTCACATCACGCATCTAGTTCGTCGGGGCAATAAGAGCCTCGTTCGCCGAGCTGACCGTGAGCCCCGGCTCCGGGCCACCTCCGATCACGAAGATGCGACCACCCAGAGCCGCGACGCCGACGCCGTGGCGCGGCGTCGGCAGATCCGCGAGCCGCGCCCAACGCCGCTCCGCGATCCTGTACGCGAGCACCTCGGCGATCGTGCCGTCCGGCTCCTCGCCGCCTGCGGACACGACGAGACCGGCCACAGCAGCCGCACCGGTGCCTCCACGCGAGTCCGGGACGGGCGCCAGGCGGCGCCAGGCTCTCTCTCCGGGCCGATACGACTCGAAGTCGAGCAGGTTCGTGTCCAGTCCCGCAGTCCGGCCTCCGACCGCGTAGACGACTCCGCGGTACCCGGCAACTCCGAGATGCTCACGAGGGGTCGGGCCGACCACGACCGACCAGCGACGTGAGCGCAGATCGAAGGAGAGTGTGTTCCGAGCCAGCCGTCCAGCCGCACCCACGCCGCCCGCGACGACGATCCTCCGCGCGGCCATGCCGGCGCCTGCAGCAGCCCGGGGGAACGGCATACGGGGGAGTGCGCGCCAGCGGCCACGTTCGAGGACGAACGCCGTCCGCAGGGGCACACCCTGCGCCGTGTAGCCGCCGAGAACGTACAGCCGCGGTTCCTCCGCAACAGCCATCGCGTGATGGATGCCGATCGGAAGGTCGGGCAGACGACGCCAGCGGTCGAGCTCGGGCGAGTAGGCATCCACCCGCCGTGACGCGCCCCTGTCGAGCGTGAGCCCTCCGAGAACGACGATCTCGCTCCCGAGAGTTGCCGCTGCGACCTCGGTGCGCGGAACAGGCATCGGCGCGCGCTCCTCCCAGTCCCGAGCAGCCGCCCCAGCAGTCGCGGCCGCGACGAACGCCACGAGGATCGCTCCTGCAGTCGAACGCATCACGTCAGGCCGGATCCACATCGAGCGTCAAGCCGTCTATGGCACGGACGACGATTGCCGTTCCGGCATCACAACCCCCCGCGCATCGCCCTTTCCAGATCTCGCCGTTCACCTTCACCTGACCGTCGGGCCAGAGGGAGTCGACGGCTACGCCCTTCTTCCCCACGAGCGAGTCCACGCCGACAGACGCCTTGCGCCTCTTCGACCAGCGGATGAAGAAGCCGGTCTCGGCGATATCGAGAATCGCGCCGATGGCGATCGCGACAAGCCCCCACGGCGACGGGAGGACGAAGACCGCGAGCAGGATCCCGATGAGGAGGAGCACGCAGCCAGCGTACTCCCCCGACGTCGTGCCTTTATGCCTCCGCGGGAGCGGACTCTTCGCGTTGCGCGCGCGCTGCGGCGAAGGGCGTGACAGCCGGCTCGTAGTCGACGAACTCGAGATAAACCATCTCGGCCGCATCACCCTGCCGCTGGCCGAGCCGGACGATACGCGTGTATCCGCCCGGCCGCTCGGCAAACCGCGGCGCAACGTCCGCGAACAGCAGGTGGACCACGTCGTTCGAGCGCAGCGCGGCGAGCGCCTGCCGGCGGGCATGGAGATCGCCGCGCTTGCCCAACGTGATCATCTTCTCGGCGAAGGGCTTGACCGCCTTCGCCTTGGCCTCAGTCGTAGAAATCCGGCCGTGCTCGATCAGGGCGCCTGCGAGATTCGAGTAGAGCGCCTTGCGATGGGCGGGCGACCGCCCAAGCTTCTTGCCTGACCGCTGGTGCCTCATTGCGCCTAGACCAGCTCCTCGCCCTTGAGCGTCAGCCCGTGTGCGCCGAGCGCCGAGCGGACCTCCTCGATCGACTTGCGACCGAAGTTCGGAATCGCGACGAGCTCGTTCTCCGACTTGGAGGTGAGATCGCCGATGGTCTCGATGCCGACGCGCTTGAGGCAGTTGTAGGAGCGGACGCCGAGCTCGAGCTCCTCGATCGGGAAGTTCTCCATCCCGTGCATCACGGGTGCTTCCGCCGCCGCCTCGGCCGTCGTCTCGCCCAGCCCCTCGATCGCGTCGAGATCGGTGAAGATCGCGAGCTGGCGGATGAGGATCTCGGCCGCCTGCCCAATGGCGTCGCGCGGGTCGAGCGAGCCGTCGGTCGTGACGTCGAGGACGAGCTTGTCGTAGTCCGTCCGCTGACCGACACGCGCAGCCTCGACCTCGTAGGCGACGCGCCGCACCGGCGAGAAGATCGAATCGATCGGAATGACGCCGATCGTGGTCTCGGGGCCGCGATTCAGCTCGGCCGGGACATAACCTCGGCCTCGCCCGACCGTGAGCGTCATTTCGAGCTTGCCCTTATCCGAGACGTGGGCGATCTCCAGCTCCGGGTTGAGGATCTCGAGGTCGGCCGGCGCCTCGATGTCGGCGGCCGTGACGACGCCCGCGCCCTTCTTGGCGATGTAGACCTCGATCTCGGGAGACGCGCCGTGGAGGCGGACGATGAGGTTCTTCAGGTTGAGGATGATGTCGGTGACGTCCTCGCGAACCCCGTTCAGGGTCGTGAACTCGTGGGCGACGCCCTCGATCTTCACGGCGGTCACAGCCGCGCCGTCGAGTGAGGACAGCAGCACGCGCCGAAGCGAGTTGACGAAGGTGTGACCGAAGCCGCGGTCGAGCGGCTCGATCGCGAAGACGCCACGATGGTCGTCGGCGTCCTCGTGGACGATCCTCGGGATCTGGAACTCCATCAAGCTTGTTCGTATGGCCAAGGTGATCCTTTCGTGTTTCTGTTCACTCAGAGCCGGGCATGCCCGGCTCCTACTACTTGGAATAGAGCTCGACGATCAGTGATTCCTGGACGGGTGCGTCGATCTCGTCGCGCTCGGGCCACTTGAGCACCGTGCCCGTGAGCCCGTCGTGGTCGGCCTGGAGCCAGGGAGCGACTGCGGCCGTGAGGTCGGTGGCGTCGCGGACGAGCTGCTCAACCGGACTTCCCTGCTTGAGCGAGACCACGTCGTTCGGCTTGACCGTGTAGCTCGGGATGTTTACGCGCCGGCCGTTGACCAGGAAGTGCCCGTGGCGCACGAGTTGGCGCGATTGCGCCCGCGAGCCCGCGAAGCCGAGACGGTAGACGACGTTGTCGAGGCGCGTCTCGAGCATCCGCAGCAGGTTCTCGCCGGGAGCGCCGAGCCCGCGGGCAGCCTTCTCGTACGTCGAGCGAAACTGCCTCTCGAGCAGGCCGTAGTACCGCCGCGCTTTCTGCTTCTCGCGAAGCTGGAGCAGGTACTGACTCTGCTTGATGCGTCCACGGCCGTGCTCGCCCGGCGGATAGCTCCTGCGTTCGACTGCGCACTTCTCCGTCAGGCAGCGTTCGCCCTTCAGAAAGAGCTTGAGGCCTTCGCGGCGACACAGCCGGCACTTCGGTCCGAGGTCCCTGGCCACTAAACCCTCCTCCGCTTGCGCTGGCGAACACCGTTGTGCGCCTGAGGCGTGACGTCCTTGACCCCGAGGATCTCGAGGCCCGCGGCCTGCAAGGAGCGGATCGCAGTCTCTCGTCCCGAGCCGGGTCCTTTGACGAAGACCTCGACCTTCTGCAAGCCATGCTCCATCCCCTTGCGCGCCGCGTTGTCGGCGGTGACCTGTGCTGCGAAAGGGGTGGACTTGCGCGATCCCTTGAAGCCTGCCGAACCGGCCGACTCCCACACGATGACATTTCCTTCGCTGTCGGTCAGCGTGACGATCGTGTTGTTGAACGACGTCTTGATGTGCGCCTGGCCGATGGCGATGTTCTTCCGGACCCGGCGTCGTGTGCGACCCCGAGCCGCGGACTTACGAGGAGGCGCCATCAGTCGCCTCGCGAGCAGATCGAGGCTGCACGCCGCGAAACGCGAGCAGCGCAAGGACGCAGGGAGCGCTCGTACCTGAAAGGTACGGGTGCGACCGAGGACGCAGCGATGCGAAGCGTTGCAGCGCGCGTGCAGGCTCGAGGTGCGAGTGAGTCGACTGACATCACTTGGCAGCTGCTTTCTTGCCGCGTCCGACGGTCTTCTTCGTGCCCTTGCGGCTGCGCGCGTTCGTCTTCGTCCGCTGTCCTCGTACCGGGAGGCCGCGGCGGTGCCGGATTCCGCGATAACTACCGATCTCCGTCAGTCGCTTGATCGCCTGCCCACGATCGCGCCGGAGGTCGCCCTCGACCTCCAGCTCGGAATCGATGTAGTTGCGGAGCTTCGTGACCTCCTCGTCAGTGAGGTCGCGCACCTTCTGGTTCGGATCGAGCTCGAGCGCGCGAATGGTCTTCTGCGCCGTCGAGCGGCCGATGCCGTAGATGTACGTCAGCCCGATTTCGAGCCGCTTCTGCGTGGGGAGATTGACGCCGGCGATGCGTGCCACGTGGGTTCAGCCCTGCCTTTGCTTGTGCCGAGGGTTGGTGCAGATAACGATCGTGCGGCCGTGCCGCTTGATCACGCGGCAGCGCTCACACATGGGCTTGACGGACGGGCGAACTTTCATGGGGCTCCGTTACTTCATCCGAAAGGTGATGCGACCGCGGGTGAGGTCGTAGGGAGAGAGCTCGACCTTGACCCGGTCGCCCGGCAGGATGCGGATGTAGTGCTTGCGCATCTTTCCGGAGATACGGGCGAGGACACTGTGGCCGTTGTCGAGCTGCACCCGGAACATCGTGCTGGGTAGCGCTTCGACGACCTCGCCCTCGATCTCGATCTTCTCTTCCTTGACTGCCACTCTCGTGCCCAGCCTCAACCTCGTACAGCCGACGCCTTTCGGTCGTTGGTTAAAACGGTGTTGGGGTCGGAATCGATTCTGACGCCAACACCGATTCGATAGCGGCGGCGCAAACGAGCAGCTCCGCGCCGCGGCCGGTCATCGTACCACAGGCTTTCCGGCGCACGTCCAGGCTCTCAGGGCCTCTCTGCTCCGCGTTCACTGGGTTGTCTCAAACCTCGACGCTCCTGGCCAATCCCACGCGTGGAGTGAGAACTCTCGGGCCATCGGGCGTAATTGCGACCGTGTGCTCGAAGTGCGCCGACATGGATCCGTCGGCCGTCCGAATCGTCCAGCCGTCATCCATGACGATCACCTCCGAGTCTCCGGCAGTGATCATCGGCTCGATCGCGATGGTCATCCCGTCGGAGAGGCGAGGCCCTCGGCCGGGCTGGCCGAAGTTGGGGATGTGAGGGTCCTCGTGGTAGTGCCGCCCGACCCCATGGCCGACGAGGCTCCGTACGACGGAGAAGCCGGCGCGTTCGACGACCATCTGCACCGCGTGCGAGACGTCGCCTACTCGGTTCCCTTCGACCGCCTCGGCGATCCCCGCGGCGAGCGCATCCTGTGCCGCGTCTAGGAGGCTCTGCGACTCGGGCTCGATCTCGCCCACGCCGAACGTATATGCGCTGTCCGCGATGTAGCCGTCCAGCGTGACGCCGACGTCAATCGTGACGAGGTCGCCCTCGCCGACGACGTATGCATCGGGAATGCCGTGGACAACGACGTCGTTCGCCGAGATGCAGATCGCCTTCGGGTATCCCTTGTATCCCTCGGAGGTCGGAACACCGCCGTGCGCACGGATGAAGGCGCCGGCAGCCGTGTCGAGCTCCTCGGTCGTTACGCCGGGCGCGAGCAATGTGCCGACGTGCGCGATGGTCTCGGCGACGATCCCGCCGGCGGCAGCGATCTTCTCGATCTCACGCGAGCTCTTGCGGATGATCACGACCGCGCCCCGACCTGCGCCAGCGCGTCCTCGATCGTCGATGCGACGTCCGAGATCGTCCGGTCACCGTCGACGGCGACGAGTGTTCCCTCCGCCCGGTAGCGCTCGACAACCGGCTCGGTGAGCTCGTGGTAGAGGCCAAGCCGGTTCCGAATCGCATCCGGCGAGTCGTCCGCGCGGCCTTCAGCAGCCGCTCGGGCCTGCAGCCGCGCCGTGGCCACCTCGTCGGAGACTTGGAGCAGGATCACCGCGTCCAGCGGTTTCCCGATCTCGTCCAGCATCGCGTCAAGGGCCTCCGCTTGGGGCACCGTTCGCGGGAAACCGTCGAGCACGAAGCCCTCCTCGTCCAAGAGCCGCTCTCGGATGAGACCGACCATGAGGTCGTCCGGCACGAGATCGCCGCGCTCGAGAATCGGTTTGACGCGGCGTCCGAGCTCGCTCCCGTCGTCGACTGCCGCGCGGAGGATGTCACCTGTAGCGACATGCGGCGTGTCGTGAAGCGCGGCGATCGCCTTCGCCTGCGTTCCCTTGCCGGACCCCTGTGGCCCGAGGATCAGTATTCGCACCGGAGCACGCCGGTTATTTGAGGAAGCCCTCGTAGGAGCGCGCCATCATCTGCGACTCCATCTGGCGCATGGTGTCGAGCGCAACGCCGACGGCGATGAGGACGGACGTCCCACCCAGAGCTCCGGCGCTCGCCTGCGAAAAGCCGCCGTACGCGATGAACAGGCTCGGGAGGACCGCGACGCAGGCCAGGAAGAGCGATCCTGGAAGCGTCAATCGAGACAGGACACGGTCGAGATATTGAGCTGTCGGCGGGCCCGGGCGGATTCCCGGGATGTACCCGCCGTAGCGGCGCAGGTTGTCGGCCTGGTCGACCGGGTTGAACTGAACGGCCGTGTAGAAGTAGGTGAAGACCACGATCATCATGCCCTCGATCAGCAGGTAGATCCAGTCGCCCGGCTGGAAGTAGTTGTTCACGAAGTCCTGAGTCGCCGGGAAGTACTGCGCCATCGTCGGCGGAAACGCGAGGATCGCTGCCGCGAAGATGATCGGGATGACACCGGCCATGTTGACCCGCAGAGGCAGATAGGTCGATCCACCCGTCGTCATTCGCCGACCCACCATCCGCTTGGCGTACTGGATGGGAATCCGGCGCTGCCCTTCCTGGACGAACACGACGGCCGCGCAGATCCCGACGGCGATCAGCGGGAAGAAGAGCTTCTCCATCGGCCCGCCGTTCCACCAGGCCGCGATGCCGATCGGAGCACCGACGAGGATGGAGGCGAAGATGAGGATCGAGATCCCGTTTCCGACGCCACGCTTGGTGATCAGCTCGCCCATCCACATGAGCAGAACGGTGCCCGCGGTGAGAGAGACCACGATGAGGACAAGCTCGCCCGAGCCGGCGTCGAGCGCTCCCTGATTTCGAAAGAGGAACGCGTAGCCGGTCGCCTGCGCTGCTGCCAGCACGACGGTCAGGTACCGCGTGTACTGCGTGATCTTCGCGTAGCCGGCTTCGCCCTCTTTCTGCAGCTCGGCGAGCCGCGGGATGACGACTGTCATCAACTGGACGATGATCGACGCCGTGACGTACGGCATGATCCCGAGCGCGAACAGCGAGAACTGAGAGAGCGCGCCGCCGGAGAAGAGATTGAGCAGTCCCAGGATCGTGTCGCCGCGACCTGAGAAGTAGTCCTCGATCGTCTGGGAGTTGACTCCCGGCGCCGGAATCCACGATCCCAGTCGGTAGATCGCCAGGATCATGGCCGTGAAGAGGACACGCTCCCGGAGCTCAGGTACCCGCCAAGCGTTCGCGAGCCAGGAGAACATCTACTTGGGCGCAAGATCAGAATCCGCGAGTGCGGATTCTGATCGCGCGAAAGTCCCTGAAGGCGTCCGCTTCGCGGCCGCTGTGTCTATGGTCGTCATGGTCGTTTCTGTGGGCGAAGATTCAGAATCCGCGAGTGCGGATTCGGGT
>JBOHAY010000176.1:0-11124 GCA_050697935.1 Gaiellaceae bacterium
AGCGGATATCGCAGATGTTGTCGCCGCACCGCAGACGACAGCACTCGGAATGCTGCAATCGATTCCGCACGAGTTGATCCCGGAGCTTCGCCTGCCGGCACTACCGCTGTCATTCGACGGTGAGCGCGCTGCGCACCGCTCTCCTCCACCGTCGGTGGGCCAGCACACGGCCGACGTGCTCGCGGAGGTCGGCTACTCGGCGGAGGAGATCGATGCCTTCGCCACCGACGGTGTGATCAGGCTCGCCTGAGAACCTTGTGGCTCAGAGCCTCAAGGCAGAACCGCGTTACTCGTACGCGATCGCTCTGAGGGGATCGAGCTTGGCCGCCCGGCGCGCGGGGAAGATCGCGGCGATGAGCCCGACGACGATAGCCGCGATCACGAAGACGATCACCTGCGTCGTGGGGAACGAGAAGACGAGGAAGTCGACGCGTGCGATGAGCAGTGCCGCGAGCACGATCCCGAGCACGATCCCGAGCAGCGCACCTATCAGCGCCGTAATGACGCTCTCGTGTCGGATCATCCTCCGCACCTGGCGCCGCGTCATCCCGATCGCACGCAGCATCCCGATCTCGCGCGTCCGCTCGAAGACCGTGAGGACGAGCGTGTTCACGATCCCGAACAGGCTGACGATCACGGACAACGCGAGCAACACGTAGAGGATGTTGAGCACTGAGCTGAGCCCCGAGATCTGATTGTCGATGAACTTCTGGCGCGTCTGCGCCTTCGCGTTCGGGAAGTCAGCGAGCGCTGCGTCGAGCGCAGCCTGGTTCGCGTCGGTCGCGCCGCCCTCCATCTTCAGGAAGGAGAAGATATTCCTCGGCTGCGGAATCTCGCTGTCCCACGCGGCGGCGGAGACCGTGACGTTGCCGAACGGCGAGCCACCGGTCGGCGGATCGAAGACCCCTTCTACGACGAAGGCCCTGGCGTTTCCGTTCGGGAACGTCACCTCGATCGGGGAGCCGACCTGGAGTTCGTGGTCGTCTGCGAACGCATCGTCGACGAACGCACCGTCGTCACCGAGGTTCGAGAGCACCTCTTGCGAGCCTTCCTTCCATTTCATGCTTATGACCTGCTGCATTCCCGGGTCGACGGCCGTGGAGAACACCGGCTTTCCGAAGACGAGCGTCTCGCCCGTTCGAACGTTGCCGATGGCCGTCACTCCCGGCGCGCTCGCGACTGCCTCGGCCGCGTCGATCGGGATCGGTGAGAAGTTGTTCTCCGCCGTGATCGCGTAGTCACCCGTGAAGAGATCATTCACCGCGCCCTCGAACGACGCGATGATCCCCGCCGCGAGTGTCGCGACGAGCGTCACGAGCGCGAGCCCGATCATGAGCGCAGCCGCGGTCGAGGCGGTCCGCTGTGGGTTGCGCCGCGCGTTCTCCCCACCGACACGCGTCGTCGAGCGATCCGGAATGACACCGGGGAACTCGGCAGGCCATTCCGGCTCCCAGCGGCTGACAGCCTTGCGGAGCCACATCACGAGGACGATCGCGAGGATGAGCGGGTTGAGCAGTGCGCCACCCACGAACGCGAGCGCCCGCATGCCCGCCGGGCCAGGCCCCCATGCGCCGTAGCGGAGGAGCCAGTACGGCAGTGTGAAGAACGGCCAGAAGAGCACGAGCAACCCGAAGACGGACCAACGCGCGATCGGAGACATGAAGGCCGACAGGCTGGGAATGAGCCGCGTGGTGACGCGAGCGACGCCGAAGAACACGAGGAGCACGCCGACGCCCATCCAGAGGAGCACGCTCGTCGTCCCGAGGCCGGGGACGAACAGCCCGTAGAGCAGGGCCGCGAAGCCAAGAGCGCAGGAAGCAATCGCGCCCATGGTGCGCGACGGGAAGAGCGCGCAGCCGAGCAGCGTGAGGATGAGACCCAAAACGGCCAGGAGGGAGCTGACGAGGGTGTTGCCGGGTGTCGTCGTGATCGCGAACACGCCGACAATCACGCCGACACCGGTCGTAAGCGCCCCCGCCCGCATGCTCCTCACGCCGTCGAGCGGCTCGCCGGGCAAGACCGCACCTTCCCGCACGGCCGCAATCGGCGGCACCATCGTCGCGCGAACGCCGGGGTAGACGCTGGCGAGGAGTGTCACGAGGATCCCCGCTGCGAGGGCGACGACGACCGTCCGTGGCTCGAAGACGAGACCCGAGTTCGGCAGCGTGAAGCCGACTGCGTCGAAGAGCTTGAACAGACCCTTGGCGAGCAGGAGCCCGAGGAAGAGCCCGACGACCGAGGCGATCACCCCGACGACGAGCGCTTCGACGATGATCGAGCCGAGCACCTGGCGATTCGTCGCACCGAGTGTCCGGAGGGTCGCGAACTCACGCGTCCGCTGGGCGATCGTGATCGAGAGCGAGTTCGCGATCACGAATGACCCGACGAAGAGCGCGATGCCGCCGAACGCGAGGAGGAACGCCTGGAGGAACGAGATGAACTCACTCGTCTCCTCGGAGTCCGACCGGGCTTGCTGCGCGCCGGTCTTGACCTGAGCTCCCGGTGGGAGGATCCCGTTGATCTCGCGTACGAGCTCGGCATCGGGAACGTCGGGCTTCGCCGCCACTGCAATCTCGTCGAGTCGGCCCACCTTCTTGAACAACCGTTGCGCTGTCGGGAGATCGAAGCCGGCGAGCGTCGCCCCGCCGATCGTGAGACCGGAGCTGAACTGGACGATTCCGGACACCTCGAGACGCTGGACCGGCCCTTCGGCCTGCACGCCGATCGTCTCACCGACCTCGAAGCCCTCGTCGGCGGCGGTCTCCTTGTCGACGACCAGCTCCCGCGGGCCGGGCCAATCCCCATCCACGAGCGTCAACGGATTGAACACCGAGTCGCCGTTCGCGATCGAGAAGCCGAGGTTCGGCGCGCCGCCCGAGACGACGACCTTCCCGTCGTCTCCAATCAACTGCGTGGCATCCGAATCGACGCTGCCTTCGGCCTCGGCGACACTCGGGAGCTCGCGAACCTGCGCGAGAAGGCTCTCGTCGAGGGTTGGCTCTGTGACGCCGCTTCCCTCGGAGAGGTCGAACGCCGACTTGCCGGAGATGACCGCGCTCGAGCCCTTGCGGATGTCGGTGAAGATACGGTCGAACGCCTGGTCGATCGAGTCCGTGAGGACGTAGGTGCCGCTGATCATCGCAACGCCGAGCACGATGGCGATCGCCGTCAGCGCCGTTCGCAGCTTGCGACTTAGGAGCCCGCGTATGGCGAAGTGCGTCATGTGCTCCTACTCGTACGCAATTGCTTCGAGCGGGTTCAGCTTCGCCGCCCGTCGTGCGGGCATGATCGCAGCGAGGATCCCGATGACGATCGCGACGATCGTCAGGACGACGAGCTGGGCCCACGGAATCGCGAAGCGCACGTCGTACTCCGAGAGCGCGCGGTTGACGAGCGCGGCGAGGAAGATCCCGAGCGGGAGCCCGATCGCCGCGCCGATGAGCGCGGTGATGACGCTCTCCTGGCGGATCATGCGGCGCACCTGGCGCCGCGTCATGCCGATCGCTCGCAGCATCCCGATCTCTCGTGTCCGCTCGTACACCGAGAGGACGAGGGTGTTGATCATCCCGAAGACGCTCACGAAGACAGCCAGCGTGAGCATCACGTAGAGGAACGATATGAACTCGTTGAAGTCGGAGTCCTCGCGCTGGATCCACTCGTCGCGCGTTTCGAGCTGCGTGTCGGGGAAGCCCGAGATCGCCTCTTCCATCTGGGCACGCGTCTCGTCGGTCGACCCGTCTGCGACGTTCGCCCACGTCCAGCGGTTGCGCGGGCGGTCGTAGAGCGAGTCGAACAGCTCGGTCGAGACGTTGACGCTCTCGAGGAGCGGGTAGAACGGTGGCGGCCTGAACGTGCCCACGACCGTGACCTCGGCTGTCTTGTCCGCCGTCGAGCGGATCGTCACCGTGTCGCCTACCCCGATGGCGCGGTCCTCCGCCCAGTTCGAGCTCACCACGGCGTTCGTCATGCCGAGCGTCGCGAGCACGCTGTCGTCGCCGTCCTGCCAGTCGAAGACGTACGCGTCCGCGATCGTGTCGGGTTCGATGCCGCCGATCTCGGCCGTGTCGCCGTTCGCCTGGCCGGCCTCCGACCGCACACTCGTCACGACGTCCGGCACGGGAGACGCGGTGAGCGCATCGCCCGCGGCCGCAACGAACGGCGTGTACCCGTCGAGCGAGGTCACGACGTAGTCCGCGATGACCTGCTCCTCGATCGCCTCGCGGTTCGACGTCTTCATCCCGTTCGTGAGGGTGGCGATGAACGAGACGAGCGCGATGCCGATCATCAGTGCGGCCGCCGTCGCGGCAGTCCTGCCCGGGTTGCGCACCGAGTTGCCGCTCGCGAGCCGTCCCGCCGCACCGCCTGCGCGGCGCGCCGGGGTCCCGACCACTGCGGCGATCGGCCGGACGAGCTTCGACGAGAGCATCGCGACGCCGAGGAAGAGCAGGAGCACGCCGCCGGCGATCGAGAGCAGGCGGTCACCGGTGCCGAGCTCGTCGGTGAACATCGCACGCGCGAGGAGGAGCAGCGATCCGACCACGACGAGCGCCGCGACCCATGGCGTGTAGCGATGGAAGCGCCCGTGTGGGAGTGTCGCGCCCTCGCGCACGGCCGAGATCGGCGGCACGCGGGTCGCGCGGATCGCCGGGAAGAGACCCGCCAGCAACGTGATGCCCACGCCGACGGCGAGCGCCACGACGACCGTCCTCGTCTTGAAGACGCGGTCGGCGCTCGGGAGATCGACGCCGAGGCTACCGAAGAGCGCCTCTATCCCTTCGGCCAGAACGACCCCCAGCCCGAGCCCGATGAGCGATGCGAGAAACCCGATGACGAGCGACTCCAGGATCACGGAGCCGAGGATCTGCCGCCGCGTCGCCCCGATCGTCCGTAACGTCGCGAACTCGCGCGTGCGTTGCGCGACCGTGATCGAGAAGGTGTTGAAGATCACGAACGCCCCGACGAAGAGCGCGATCGCGCCGAAGGCGAGGAGGAAGTAGCGGAAGATCGACGTGAACTCGCTCACCTCGTCCGCTTGCTGCTGGGCCTCTGCTGTCGCGCTGACCACCTCGGCGTCGCCGGGCAGAACCGGGGCGATCGCCGCGACCACCTCATCCTCGGAGACTCCTTCCTGCGCCGCGACCGAGATAGCGTCGTACTGCCCCTCCCGTCCGAGAAGCTCTTGTGCGGCTGGAATGGTGAAGACCACGAAGCTGATTCCGCCGAGGCTGTCGACCTCGCCATACTTGGCGACTCCGACCAGCTCGAACGCCCGCTTCGGCTGCAAGGTCGAGATCTCGATTGTGTCTCCTACCGCGTAGTCGTGCTTGTCGGCCGTCCCCACGTCGATGACGACCTCGTCGTCGGCTGCAGGCCACCGCCCCTCGAAGAGATTGAGCGGATTGAACTGCGTGAGAGCCGGATCGGTGTCGATGCCGAAAGCCAGCGTCGGCCAGCCCTCCGAGTTCAGGGCCTCGCCCTCCGGCGTCAGGATCTTCGTGTTCCGCTCGTCGAGCACACTTCCGGTCGCGAGCACGACCTCGTCGACGCCGCGAACGACGTCGAGGAGCGCGGCGTCCACCGGTGGCGGAGGGGGCTTCTCGCCGTCGACCGAGATGTCCAGCCCCTTGCCGGTCACGACCGCGTCGGTTCCGGCGTACGAGTCGACGAGGAGGTTGTTGAACGCGCGCTGGACCGTGTCCGTGAGGATGTAAGTGCCGCTGATCATCGCGACGCCCAGGACGATCGCGATACCGGTCAGGAACGCGCGGAGCTTGCGCCCCGCGAGCCCGCGAAGGGCGACCTTGGTCACGCCGCCGCGAGCTCGTCCATGACCGTGTGGATCGTGTGGGCGTCGCACTCACCGAGCTCGCGCACGATCTCGCCGTCGGCGAGGAAGAGCACGCGATGCGCGATTGCGGCGGCACGTGCGTCGTGCGTGACCATCACGATCGTCTGGCCGTACTCGTCGACCGATCGTCGGAGGAGCTCGAGGATCTCGGCGCTCGTGGACGAGTCGAGGTTGCCGGTGGGCTCGTCCGCGAAGAGCACCGTCGGCTTGGAGACGAGTGCGCGAGCGATCGCGACGCGCTGCTGCTGGCCGCCGGAGAGCTCGGAGGGCCGGTGCGACAATCGATCTCCGAGGCCCACGTCCGAGACGAGCTGGTCGAACCACCCGTCTTCGGGCTTCTCGCCGGCGATCGTCAGCGGCAGAAGGATGTTCTCCTTCGCATCGAGCATCGGAAGCAGGTTGAAGAACTGGAACACGAAGCCGATGTGCTCGCGACGGAGCTTCGTCAGGTCGTTGTCGCCGAGGGTCGTGATCTCCGTTCCGGCGATGCCGACGGTGCCGGACGTCGGCTTGTCGAGGCCGGCGAGGATGTGCATCAGCGTCGACTTGCCGGAGCCCGACGGCCCCATGACGGCGGTTGCCTTGCCCGGTGCGATCTCGACGGTGACGCCCCGCAGCGCATCAACCGCGGTGTCGCCCTCCCCATAACGGCGGCTCACGTCGTGCGCGACGACGACCGCACCATTCTGCGTTTCGCTCATCCTCCCAGCTCCTCTCTCGAATCGAGTGCGTAAGGCTAGCGAGCTTGCGCACCACCGGATTCCGCTAGCGCGGAATCCGGTCGCACGTGCGCGCTGACGGCGACCGTTTCGCTGCAGCTGTGCCGTGGTTGCACCGCTCGGATAACGAACTTCCCCCTATCGGATCTAGGCGTACGTGCCCGACTCGGGCACAGTTGAGATGTGGAGACGCGACTCGAGATCCGCGCGGCCCTTCAGAGGGCCCGTGACACAACCGAGGCACTGCTCGAGCCGGTGCCGGACGAGCAGCTGGTCGCGGAAGTTGCCCACGACCGACCGCCGCTCGTGTGGAACTACGCCCACATCGCGTACTTCGAAGAGCTCTGGCTGCTCCGAAACGTCAAGGGCGACCCGCCGATCTCGTATCTCCACGACGAGATCTACGGCGCTCTTCGACGAGACCCCGGCACACACAACGGACTCCCCCTGCTGCGGCCCGCCGCCACGCGGGCATACGCAGAGGACGTGCGCGCACGTGTCCTCGCGGCGCTCGAGCACCTCGATCTGGACGCCCCGAACGCGCTTCTGCGCAATGGCTTCGTGTTCGGACTCGTGATCCAGCATGAGCTCCAGCAGCAGGAGTCGATCCTGGAGACCCTCCAGTTGCAGACCGCGTCCGCGTACTCGGTGCCCGGCGGTGCGACTCCGGATCGGGCTCCGAGCGGGACCGACGAGATCCACGTCCCTGCCGGCTCGTTCATGCTCGGCGCCGTCGACGAGCCCTGGGCATGCGACAACGAGCTCGTCGCACACGAGGTCGAGCTACGTCCTTTCTGGATCGATCGCGCGCCCGTCACGAACCGTGAGTTCGCCGAGTTCGTCGAAGACAAGGGGTACCGGTCGAGGAGACTCTGGAGCCCGGAAGGCTGGGCGTGGCGGGAACGCGAAGACGTGGACCTACCGCTCTACTGGGGTGACGATAACGGCGAATGGCAGCGCGTTCGCTTCGGCCGCCGCGAGCCCTTGCCGCCGAACGAGCCCGTGCAACACGTTTCCTGGTACGAGGCCGAGGCGTTCGCGCGCTGGGCGAGGAAGCGTCTACCGACAGAGCTCGAATGGGAGCGCGCAGCAGGCTGGCACGACCATGAAGGCAAGTTCCGCTACCCCTGGGGTCAGGAGTGGATGGGTTTCGAAGCCAGCCTCGACCGGCGACGCTTCTCGCCTGCCCCGGTCGGGTCCTACGCGGGCGGTGTCAGCCCGGTCGGCTGTGTGCAGATGGGCGGGGACGTGTGGGAGTGGACCTCGTCACACTTCGAGCGCTATCCGGGGTTTCTCGCCTTCCCGTATCCGGAGTACTCGGAGATCTACTTCGGCAACGAGTACCGCGTGCGGCGAGGCGGCTCCTGGGCTACCGACGCCCTGGTTGCGCGCACGTCGTTCCGGAGCTTCGAGCAGCCGAGCAGCCGGCAGGGGTTCTCCGGGTTCCGCTGCGCGCGGGACGCGTAGCGCTGGGCTCTTAGAGATCCGCGTCGGCGGCAAGACGCTCCGCGAGCGCCTCCATCACCTTGCGTTGAACTCCCGGGTTCTCGTCGAGCACGCGCCGGAAGGCGCTCTGCGTGAGGATGAAGCAGCGCAGCGGTGTCGTCGTAGTCACCGTCGCCGTACGCTTCTTGGTGGTGATGAGGGCGATCTCGCCGACGAAGTCACCGCCCTTGCGCACCGCGATGTGCTTCCCGCCCTTCGTCACCCGGGCTTCACCGTCGACGATCACGAAGAACTCACGACCGACCTTCCCCTCGCGGCAGAGCACGGTTCCCGGCCCGACCTTGAGGTCGTCGGTGACGCGCGCGAGCTCGATCAGCTCCTTCTTCGACAGCCCCTCGAAGAGCGGCGCGCGCTTGAGCGCTTCCACTTTCACGTTCTGGCTGAACAGGCGCATCGAGGCAGTCTAGAACTGTGAGACTGCCCAAGTGAGCGAGACGCAGTACGCGAAGAGCGGCGACCTGCGGATCGCGTACCAGGTGCACGGCGGCGGCCCGATCGATCTTCTCTTCGCCCCCGGGTATCTCTCCCACCTCGAGCAGAACCAGTGGTGGCCGAAGTACGCGGCGTTCTTCGAGAAGCTGGCGTCGTTCTCCCGCCTCATCGTCTTCGACCGTCGCGGCACCGGGTTGTCGGATCGCATCCTGGCACTCGGATCGTTCGAGGAGCTCATGGACGACATCGGCGTCGTGCTGGACGCCGTCGGGTCGGAGCGCGCGGCGCTCTTCGGCGGCGCCGAAGGCGGCCCGATGTGTGCCTTGTTTGCAGCCACGTTCCCCGAACGCACGTCGGCCCTCGTGCTCGGCGCCTCGTACGCCCGGCGGAGGTGGGCGCCGGACTATCCCTGGGGCCTCGACGAGGATGCGCAGAAGCGGATCCTCGACGGGTACGAGGAGCGCTGGGGGAGGATCGGCTTCGGCGCGCGTGCGATCGCGCCGACGCTCGCCGACGACGAGCGCTTCCAGGTCTGGTACGCCCAGGCACAGCGCTTCTCGGGCACGCCCGCGTCCGCACGCGAATGGTTCCGCATCACGATGGAGATCGACATCCGCGAGGTGCTCCCGGCGATCCGCGTCCCCACGCTGGTGATCCACCGCTCGGGAGACCGTGTCATTCCCGTCGAGTCGGGCCGCTACCTGGCGGAGCACATCCCCGACGCGAAGTTTGTCGAGCTGCCTGGGCAGGACCACTTTCCGTTCGTCGGCGACATGGACGCTCTCCTCGACGAGGTCGAGGAGTTCCTCACGGGCTCACGACGCGCCCGCGAGCCCGATCGCGTCCTCGCGACCGTGCTCTTCACCGACATCGTTGGCTCCACAGAGCGCGCCGCAGAGCTCGGCGACCGGCGCTGGACCGAGCTGCTCGCCGAGCACCACCGCGTCGTGAGCGCGGAGCTCGAGCGGCATCGCGGCAAGGTCGTCCGCATCGAGGGCGACGGAACGCTGTCGACCTTCGACGGGCCTGCGCGCGCAGTCAACTGCGCGACCGCGATCCAGCGCGCCCTCGCTTCACTCGGAGTCGAGATCAGGGCCGGGCTTCATACGGGCGAGATCGAGCTTGCCGAGACCGGTGTGGAGGGCATCGCCGTCCACATCGGAGCTCGAGTCGCCGCGCTTGCCGAGCCAGGCGAGTTGCTGACGTCGAGCACGGTCAAGGACCTCGTCGTCGGCTCGGGGATCGAGTTCGGCGACCGCGGCACGCACGTACTCAAGGGAGTGCCGGGCGAGTGGCAGGTCTACGCGGTCGGCGGCGCCGGCTCGGCCGGCTGAGGTCGCTCAAACCGGCGACGACTCGTCGGCGAACGGATCGAGGACCGCGATCCCTGGGAAGCGCCGGTAGTCGCGGTCGCGCGTCCAGATCGAGCGGACGCCGTTCTCTCGCATGAGCGCGACCACATGAGCGTCCGACACGAGGTTGCCGCGCACGTCCGCTTCGACGGCCACGTCCCGATAGCGCTCCCAGAAACGCGTCTGCTCACCCGCGGTCTGGACATGTGGAAGTCGGAGAATGCGCTCGACGTTCGCGATCGCCCGGGCGGGAGCAAGGGGCGGATCGAAGACGGTGGGATGGGTCGAGATCCGCAGGTAGGCCATGACGACCGGCCAGAACAGGTAGACGATCTCCGGGCCGCGCGTGAGCGATTCCAGCCGGGTGCGCGCCTGCCCGTGAAACTCGCTGGACTCGTCCGAGGCGTAGAGCAGAACGTTGGCGTCGAGTGTGACGCTCACCCGGCGTCGAGTGCCCGACGCACGGCTTCCTTGTCCTCCAGGTCGATGCGGGCGTGCATCGGCTGGCTGTACCACTCGAAAGCGGGCGTCGGTTCGTCGTGCCGGGCGAGGGCAACCGCGAGCAACTCGGAGACGAGTCGTCCAAGAGTCTTGCCCTCACGTTGCTTTCGGTTCTCGAGCTCGCGGAGAACTGCCGCGTCGATGTCGATTGTCGTGCGTGGCACGCATCAGACTCTACCACGCCGCGCATCAGATGTAAGAGCCTCGACTAGCGCATGAGAGCCGTCGCCTCGGTCAGCACCTCGCCGAGGATCCCCACGATCTCGTCGAACTCGGCCTGACCGGCGACGAGCGGCGGCGAGATCTGCAGCACCGGGTCGCCGCGATCGTCCGCGCGGCAGATCAAGCCTGCATCGAAGAGCGCGTTCGACAGGTAGCCGCGCAGGAGTTTCTCGCACTCGTCATCCGAGAACGTCTCGCGCGTGTCCTTGTCCTTGACGAGCTCGATGGCACAGAAGAAGCCAGCCCCCCGCAGGTCGCCCACGATCGGGATGTCGAGGAGTTGCGCGAGCGTCGCCTTGAACGGGTCCTCGCTCTCGCGCACGTGCTCGATGATTCGCTCGCGCTTCATGATCTCGATGTTCTTGAGCGCGATCGCGGTCATCACCGGGTGGCCGCCGAACGTGATCCCATGGGAGAACATCGACGTCGCGCCAAGGAACGGCTCCATCACCTTGTCGGTCGCCACGACCCCGCCGATAGCCGCGTACGACGAGGAGAGCCCCTTCGCGATGGTGACGATGTCGGGGCGGATGTCGTAGCGCTC
>JBOHAY010000177.1:0-25972 GCA_050697935.1 Gaiellaceae bacterium
GACGATCAGACCGACGCGGAGAGGGAACGTGCCGCCTCTCGTGTCGGCGAGGCGTCCAACGATCGGATTGGCAACAGTCTGCAGCACCCCCGCGATCGCGAAGACGGCTCCGATCGCCGCGGCGCCCCAGCCGAGCTCGTCCAGTCGGAGCGGCGCCAGGACGCCCAGCACTCCCAGAAGGAGTCCGGTGAGGGCGATCAGCCAGATCCCGAGGCGGATGACGCCATCGCGTGCGAGCGGACGCAGGCGCGTTCCGCCGAGTCCTTCGGCGGCAGGCTTCTCGACCGTTGCGGCGACAGCCGCGAGGAGCACTGCGACGGCAGCAACGGCGGAGAAGACGACTGCGGAGCCTGCGGACTCGGCCGCGGCGCCGACGAGCGGGCCGACGAGCGCACCCGAGAACGCCGCCGCGAACGCGAATCCGATCGCCTCGCCACGCCTGGCGCGGGGTGCGACGACAGCCACCCAGGCGAGCGCCCCGGTGTACGCGAACGCGCTGCCGAAGCCCTGACCGAGCCTGGCGAGGAATACGAGCCACGCGGACTCCGGAACGGTGAACGCGGCGCTCGAGAGTGCGAGCAGCATCAGTCCTGCGAGCACGGTTGCCTTGACCCCGAACCGGCGCGCCGACCAGATGCTCGGTACGGCGCCTGCGAAGGCGCCGACCGCATACGCCGACGTCAGCAGCCCGGCCCCCGCCTTCGACAGACCGAGGTCCTCTTCGAAGCCGGGGAGGAGCGGGACGAGGACGGCGAAGAGGAGGGCTTCGACGAAGCCCACGGCAGCGGCGAGCACCAGGATCCGCCGCCAGCCGGGCACGCCCACGAGCTCGGGCCTACTGTTCGTCCGCGGGACGCGTATGGTCGTGCAGGTGCTCGACGCCCGTCGGGCGCTCGAGTCGGAGGTCGAGTGGCTCGAACGTCGACGTGACGGAAACGACGGCCCCGTCGGCCACCGACCGGCGAGCCGCCTCGATCACGTCGAGCAAGTGCAGGTCCTGCTCGAGGCTCTGGAGCGGTTCGCGTCCCTCGCGTAGAGCTGCCACGGCTTCGCGCAGGCCGTCGGCCCACAGCCAGGTCGGCTCGATAGACTCGTGCTCCTCCCAGCTGCCGGTTGCGTTCCTCCATACCTCGAACCCGCGCGGGTCCCAGTCGTCGCCGAGCAGGTTCACCGTGCCCTCGGTGCCGTAGAGCTCCAGCGCCGGCCGCCGGTAGCGCTGGATAGCCTGGCTCGAGACGATGCTGGACAGCGCGCCTCGTGCGTGCCGGATGACGACATGCGACACGTCGGGATCGGGGGATTCGAGCTCGACGCCACCCGCCTGCCGTCTGAACACGGCCAGCCCTTCGACGGCAAGCACCTCGACGACCGGGCCGAGTAGAGCCGTCAGGCTCTTGAGGTTGTAGATGCCCGCTTCGCCGAGCGGGCCCGGGCCTCCCGAGTGGTACCAGGTCGTCCAGTGCGAACCGGCGTTCCCGTAGAGACCCCGAGCCGAGTGAACGTGGCCGATCTCACCGTCCGACACGATCGTCCACAGAGCACGGAACGTTGGCGCGAGCTGCACGAAGGGCGCGGCAAGTACATGTCGTCCGCGATCGGCCGCAAGCGCAACGAGCTCCTCGCCCTCGACGCGCGAGGCGGCGAAGGGCTTCTCGACGACGACGTGCTTGCCATGCTCGAGAGCTCGTCGCGCGAGCTCGCAGTGCGAGTCGGGCGGCGTGACGACGACGACGATGTCGACGTCCGATTCGAGCACCTCCTCGACGTGCTCGACGAGCCGCGCTCCGGGGCGCCGCCGCAGGAGCTCGGGCCACGTCTCCCGCTCCCGCGCGCAGATCGGCCCCTCTCGCGCCTGGCCGCGGGGAACCATCCGGTCGAGCACCTGCAGGTACGCCGGAAGGACGTTTCCGGCTCCGATGAAACCGACGCCGAAGGGGGACGAGCTCACAACGTCTCGGCGCCGAGATCGCGGTAGAGGGCGCCGTGCACGAGGCGAACCGGTGCCTGGACCCCGTCGAGGTCGCGAACGAGCGGATCGAGCCCGTCCCACGAGGAGACCGTCCACACGGCGAGGGAGCGCGGGTCGGGACCGAGGCCGCCGATGCGGTCGCAGAGCAGGTTGAGCGTCACTCCGTGGCGATCCCGGCGCTCCGCGAAATACGACGTCACCTCGTCTTGCTGCACACCTGGCGGGATGTCGAGGTACTCCGCGTAGTAGAGCCCGTCGCGGCCTCGCACGGGCTCGAGCAAGGGCTCATAGCAGCCGGCGGTGTCGATCCGGGCCGCGAGGCGGAACGTCTCCTCGAGGTGATCGGCTTCGCCCGACGCGAAGATCCGCTCCCACTCGCCGATCCGCTCGAGGCCTGCGTTCGGGGTGTACCAGGCCGCCACGTACTCCGGCTCCGGGCCGGTCCGGAACGTACGACCCAAGTTCAGGAGCAGCACGTCGTCCGCGTGCTCGCTCGACCATCCGTCCTGACCGCGTCCCGCGGCGAAGTGGAAGGCCTCGACCGACACTCCGGGTCGGCGGCTGATGTATTCGACGTAGACGAGCAGCGCTCTCTCCTCTCACTCGATCGGACGGGGAAGAAGGCAGACGGACGCTTCGTCCCAGCCGATGCCGACAGTCGCACCGAGAGTCGGTGCCGTGCCGGACCCTGCCGGAAGCTCCACCTTCACCGGCTCGGGAAGGCCGTCGACCTCGACCATGCAGGTGAATCCGGAGCCGCGGAAGCCGACGTCGAGCACGACACCGGAGAGATTGCCCGTATCGGGGCCGAGGCGGACGACCTCGGGTCGCACGACGAGCCACGCCGGCCCCGTCGCCTGCTCGGCGCCGCACGGGGCGACGATGCGCGAGCCCGCGACGTCCACCGTTCCCCGCGTCCCGTTCCGCTGCAGAAGCTCGACTGGAATGACGTTGGCGTTCCCGACGAAGCGCGCTGCGAACGGAGACGCCGGCCTCCGGTAGATCTCGTCGGGCGTGCCGATCTGCTCGACGTGGCCCTGGTCGAACACGACGACCCGGTCGGACAGCGACAGGGCCTCACCCTGGTCGTGAGTGACGTAGACGAACGTCGCTCCCGTCTCGCGGTGGAGCCGCCGGAGCTCGACCTCCATCTCGAGGCGTATTCGCAGATCGAGCGCGGAGAGAGGTTCGTCGAGCAGCAGTACGCGGGGCCGGTTCACGAGCGCGCGAGCGAGTGCGACGCGTTGCATCTGTCCGCCGGAGAGCTCGTGCGCCCGCCGCCGTTCGAAGCCTTCGAGACGTACGAGCTCGAGGGCCCCGGCCACGGAGTGGGCCACGTCGCCCTTCGACATGCCGCCGACGCGGAGGCCGAAAGCGACGTTCTCGAAGACGTCGAGGTGGGGGAAGAGAGCAGCCCGCTGGAAGACCATGTTGACCGGCCGCTTGTGCGGGGGGACATGGGTGACGTCTCGTCCCTGGAGAAGCAGCCGCCCTTCGCTCGGCCTGATGAAGCCCGCGATGATCCGAAGCAGGGTCGTCTTGCCGCACCCGGACGGCCCGAGCAGCGTCACCAGTTCCCCCTCGTCGATCGCGAGCGAGATGTCGTGAAGCGCCTCCACGGCGCCGAAGCGCTGCGTGATTCCTTCGAGCAGGAGGTGGCTCTCGCCTGTCACGCGGCCCGGCCTCCGAGAAGCGCGTCTTCTGCCTGTGCCCGCCCACGCGCGGCCCTCACGACGAAGAGGAATGCGATGACCCAGACGAGGAACGTGATCGACATGAGCAGCGTCGACACGACGTTGATCGACGGGTCGACCGTCCGTCGCAGCTGGGAGAAGACGAACAACGGCAGCGTCGGGTCCGGCCCGACCACGAAGAAGGTGATGATGAACTCGTCGAAGGAGAGGGCGAAGGCAAGCGCGGTCGCACCGGCGAGCACCGGCCAGATCTGCGGGAGTGTCACCTTGCGGAAGATCTTCCAGGGAGAAGCGCCTAGATCGGCCGCAGCCTCCTCGAGCGCCGGGTCGAGTCGGTCGAGTGCCGCCTTCGCGACGAGGAGGAAGTATGGGAATACGTAGACGAAGTGGGCAAGGGCGACGGTCGTCAGCGAGAGTTGGACGTCGAGTCGCGCGAGGTACACGAGCATCGCTATCCCGATGAACAGCCCCGGCAGCGTGATGGGGAGGAAGAAGAGGAGCGCGAGGGGCACTCGGAACCGGGGCGTGCAGCGGGTGAGCCCGTAGGCGGCCATCGTGCCTATGGCGAGCGTGACCAGCGAGACGGAGACGGCGACGATTGTCGAGTTCCACAGGCTCGAGCGGAAGATCTCGTTCCCGAGCGTCTCGCGGTACCAGCGCAGCGAGAACCCCTCGAACGGGAACGTGACCGTGCCGAGCGTGTGAAATGAAAAGAGCACGACCAGCACGAGCGGCAGAAACAGGAAGACGAGTGCCGCGATCGTGATCGCGAAGGTGACCGGGCTGCGCTCGGTCTCGTTCATGAGACGAAGCGGATGCGGTCGAGTCGCAATAGTCGCAACGCGAGCACCGTGAGGAGGTAGGCGAGGAGGAACGCCGCGAGCATGAGGAACGAGAGCGCCGCACCCAGTGGCCAGTTCCCGACGCCGGTGAGCGCCGCCTGGATCCGAACGCCGAGCAGGGCGCCGTCCGTGCCGCCGAGGAACTGCGGCGTCACGTAGTCCGCTGCGGAGAGAACGAACACGAGCATGAACACGGAGCATGCTGGCGCCGCCATGAGCGGCAGGATCACCCGCCGCCACCGTGTCGGGGCATTCGCGCCGAGATCCTGTGCCGCCTCTACGAGTGCAGGCGAGATCGGGCGAAAGCCGGCATAGAGGACGAGCACTGCATACGGCAGGAAGATGTGGACGAGCGCGACCGTGACGCTGAACCGGTTGTAGAGAAGGAATCCGAGCGGCTCGTCTATGACGCCGAGCCGCTCCAGGCCGGAGTTGATGAGACCGTTGCCGCCGAGGATCGACTGCCACGCGAAGATGCGGACGATGTAGCTTGCGAAGAGCGTGGCGGTGATGAGGAAGAGCACGAGCATCTGCCAGCGGCCGGCCGCGAAACGCAGCCAGTAGGCGACGGGCAGGCCGATGGCGACGGTCGAGAACGCCGCGCTGAAGCCGACGACGAGCGAGTTGACGGCGAGCGTGCGATTGACGTCGGTCGTGAACGCCTCGCGGTACGCGTCGAGCGTCGCCGGGCGCGAGACCTCGTACAGCGAGTTCGTCAGGAAGCTGTAGACGAAGAATGTCGCGAAGGGCGCTACGAAGAGGACGAGCAGCCCCAGCGCTGCGGGCAGCGTGAGAACGCCGGGCCCGGGGCGGGCCCGGCGTCTGTCGACCGTGAGATCGGCACCCGCTGTCGAGCTCACGCGGCCACCGATCTCACGCGCTCTGCTTGATCTCCTCCCACTTCTCGGACATCTCGCTGAACGTCACGAACTCGTCCGACTCGATCGGCGGATTGCCGTAGAACGGCGCCAGCTCGAAGAGCTTGTTCAGCCGGTCGCCGGTCGTGTCGCCGAGCTCGAGGTCGTCGTAGGGGTAGAGCGCCTTCGTGTCGGCGTTGATCTCCGCGGCCGACGCCTCGACGGTCACTGCCGCCACGAGGTACTCGGCGATGCGTGCGTTCGCGACGGGGTCGAGCGCTTGGTTGATCCAGGCGTGCCCGGTGTCGGCGTTGTCTGTCGTCGTCGGGATCGCATAGAGGTCGCAGAACGAGAACGCGCCCTCCTTCGGCGTTTTGGTCTTCACGGTTTTCGAGCCCGCCTGCGCTGCGAGATAGTTCTGGTAGGCCCAGCCCTGGTAGCAGACGACCGCCTCGCCGTCCACGAGCGCCTTCGTCATCTCGGGGAAGCCGGGGGAGACTGTCTTCGCCTGAGCGACCATCTTCGTCAGGAAGTCCTCGATCTCCGCGTACTCCGCCCTCGGGAGCGCGGCCGGATCCTTGCCGAGAATGTGTGCCGTCAAGGTGAAGGCGCCGAGTGGATCGTTGACCATCGCGACCTTGCCCTTGAACTTCGGGTCGAGCAGGTCGTGCCATGACTCGAGACCGCCCGGAAGCGTCTTGTCGTCCCAGGTGATCCCGATCGAGCCCCACGTCCACGGCACGCCGGTCCAGTCGCCGTCCTCCTCGATCCACAGATTGCGTGAGTCGGCCTCCCGGAACACCGGGAAGAGACCCTCGATGTTCGGGATCTTGTTCGTGTCGATCGTGCTCAGAATGTCGAGCTCCGTGTAGAGGTCCTTGTAGCCCTGGTAGTAGGTGATCAGGTCGTAGGACCCTCCGCCGGCCTTGATCTTGGCCTGGATGTCGTCGTGGTTGCCGATGTAGGTCGGTTTCACGTCGACGGAGTTCTCCGTTTTCCACGGCTTCATCGGGTCGGGAATGTCGTAGCCCGTCCACGACAGGTAGTCGATGGTCCCGCTCGCCTCCGGCGCTGCGGCCTCGTCACCGCCGCCGCAGGCTGCGAGGAGCGTCGGCATGAGCCCGAGCCCGAGCGCCGCCGCGCCCCCGCGGCGAAGCAGCATCTGCCTGCTCAGCCGGCTGTGCTCGAACTCCACCAGCGTCGTCAGTAACCCGTTACGTCCGGGGATGGTGTCGGCCATCTACCCCTGCCTCCTTGTTCGGGCGGCGAACCGCACGGTCACGTGAATGCCTGCGCCAGGCGCGTCCCCGAACCGCTTGGTGGGTCGCGTCACGATGCGCGCGAACGTACCACGGTACGGAATCGATTTCCAGCTGGCTAGCGGATTCCGCTCTTGCGCAGAGAGTCACTGGATGAGCAGCTCGGGCTCGTGCCGAACGTTCGGCGGCTGGACGACTTCGAGGAGGTAGCCGAGGTCGTGCTCCGTGTCGAAGTAGACGAACGCCCCGTCGCCCTCCACGCCGAAGCCCCGTCCTTCTTGGATGACGTCGTACCCAGCCCCGGCGAGCGACTCGATCGCTTGACCGGCGTCCTCCACGTACGCTGCGAGGTGGTGGAGCCCCTCACCCCGCCGCTCGAGCCAGTCGTCGTACACGCTCGGGCCTTCGAGCGGCTGCAGGAGCTCGATCTGTGGTGTGGTCGGGTTCAGCGCGATGCGGACCGAGAACTGCGACGACTCGCCTCGGTACGTCTGGCGCGAAAGGATTGCAGGCCCGTATGTGTACAACCGCCACGGCCCGCATTGCCACAGGGCCGAGTAGCGGCGGCACGCCGACTCGAGATCGCGCACGACGATGCCGATTTGACCGACCGGCAGGCCGACGATCGCAGCTGCCGGCCCCGGGAACGCGGGCGCCGCCACGGGCGCGACTCTACGCGGGCGGCTGCGAGCGTGCGCGGATGATCCGACTGGGAGTCGACACGCTCTGCTGGCACCTGCGCCTCGAGAACAGAGCGGTCACGGTGGAGGACGTGCTCGACGACGCGCATGCGCTCGGATGCGAGTTCGTGCAGGTCAACCTCCACCACGTGCGCGGTCGCGAGGTCGACGATCTCCGTGGGCTCGCCGCTCGCGCGGAGTCGCTCGGTGTCGAGCTGCTCGCCTCCGGTGACTTCCTCGGCCAGGCGCGGATGGGCGACGAGCCGGACGTCGGGATCGGTCGTGTTCACGCGTGGCTCGAGCGTGCGGTCGCGCTCGGCAGCCCCGTGCTCCGCGTCGTCTCGGGCTTCTACCGTGCCGAGCTTCAGGGGCAGCCCGACGTGATCGAGGCCGAGCGCCGCTACGTCGTATCCGTCCTGCGTGGCGCGATGCCTGCCGCCGATGCTGCGGGAGTCGCGCTGCTCGTCGAGAACCACTCGGACTTCACGATCGACGAGTACCGCTCGCTCGTGGCCGACGCGGGCGGCTCGACCCGCGTCTTTCTCGACGTCATCAACCCGATCGCCGCCCTGGACGACCCCGTGCCTGTCGTCACCGCGCTCGCACCGCTCGCGGTGGCCGGCCACGTGAAGGACTACGTGTTCGAGTCCATCCCGACGGACGACGGCTACCACCGGCGCGGGTTCGCGGTGCGGTACCGGTATCCCGGCGAGGGTGTCGCGGATCTCGGGGCGCTGATGGCGGCACTTCGCGCTGGCGTGGGCGGTCGCGAGTTCCACCTCTCCGTCGAGGGGCTCGACAACTACGCCGACCGCGACGACCAGCGGGAACGGCTCGCCGCCTCGCTCGAGCTGCTCCGTAGGCTTACCGCGTGAGAGCGGTCATCTTCACGGGCGCGGGCGGCAACGAGGTCGTCTCCGTCGAGGAGCGGCCCGATCCACAGCCGGGTCCGGAGGACGTCCTCGTCCGCGTCGCATTCGCTGGCCTCAACCCGGCGGACCTCGTCCAGCGCGCCGGCAACTACCCGGCTCCACCCGGGAGCCCGCCCGACATACCCGGGCTCGAGGTTGCCGGGATGGTCGCGCGCTGCGGGGAAAGGGTCTCGACCTGGCGGGTCGGCGATCGCGTGTTCGGCCTGGTCGGCGGGGGCGGCCTCTCGGACCGAGTGCTCGTCCACGAGCGCTGCGTGACGGGCGTTCCTGACGCGCTCGATGAGCAGGGTGCGGCGGCCGTGCCCGAGGCGTTCATCACGGCCCATGACGCGGTCTTCTCGCAGGCTGGCCTGCGGCCCGGAGAGACGTTGCTCGTGCACGGCGCGAGCGGAGGAGTCGGTACCGCCGCCATCCAGCTCGGCGTGGCCGCGGGTGCGCGGGTAGTTGCTGTCGTTCGCTCGCCGGAGGCGAGAGAAGCCGTCGCGGCTTTCGGCGCCGAGATCGTCAGCGAGGACGCGTTTCCGGCGGCGCTGCCCCGCAGCGCAGATGTGATCCTCGAGCTCGTCGGCGGCGTGCACTTCCCGGCGAATCTCGAGGCGCTTGCGACCCGTGGACGCATCGTGATCGTCTCGGTCGCAGGAGGGAACGCGATCGAGCTCCCGCTCCTCGCGCTCATGCAGAAACGTGCGACGATGCGCGGCACCGTACTCCGGTCCCGCCCGCTGGAGGAGAAGGCGACGGCTGTGCGCGCCTTCGAGCGCGAGGTCGTCCCCGGGCTCGCCTCGGGCCGGCTGCGTCCGATCGTCGACTCGATCTACCCGGCGGCGGAGGCCAGGGCGGCGTTCGACCGGCTGGAAGGGCGCGGCAAGCTCGGCAAGGTGCTGCTCGACTTCACGGAGTCACGATGACTTTGATCGCGTCCGATCGCGCTCGGTCCGACGCTGCTTCGAACGCCCGATCGAGCTCGGAGAGCGGGTAGCGGTGCGTCACCGCAGGGGCAAGCCGTACCTCGCCGTGCGCTGCGAGCTCGAGGGCACGCGCGTACTCGGCCCCGCCGTCGTGACTCCAGACGAAGGCGAGGGTGAGCTCTCTCGGAAGCACCGCGGCGGGCTCGAGCGGCTGGGGGCCGAAGGCCTCGCCGACGAGGCCGATCGTCGCTCCAGACCCCGCTGCCGCGAGCGCACGCTCGACGAGGGTCGGGCCGCCGGCCGTCTCGAAGACGATGTCTGCGTCGGTCGGCGGCTCTTCTCCCGCACCGAGGTCGACCACCTCGTCGACGCCCAGCTCGAGCGCGACTTCGAGCGGCCGCGGGCGGGTGGCGACGACGGTCACGTGCCCGCCCTCCAGTCTTGCGAGCTGCGCGACCGACAGACCGATCGCTCCTGCCCCGAGCACGACGACGCGCGCACCGCGCGCGACCGGGACACGCGCGAGTGCGTGCACCCCCACGGCGGTGCAGTCGAGCAGTGCTCCCTCGTCGTCGCTCACCTCCGGCGGAAGCGGAAAGAGGTTCAGCGCGGGCGCGAGGCAGAGCTCGGCAAACCCTCCCGGCCGCGCGATGCCCATGTGCTCGAGCTCGTCGCAGAGCGCCCTCTGGCCGGACTCGCACAGGTCGCAGACCCCGCAGGAGATCATCGGCTGCACGGCGACGCGGTCGCCGGGAGCGACGTGCGTGACCTCCGCACCCACCTGAGTCACCGTCCCGGCGAGCTCGTGCCCCTGGGCCGGCCGCGGATACGGTGTCGGGTACAGCTGCGCCCCCGTCCGGTACTCGTGGAGGTCACCGCCGCAGATACCGGCCGAGCGGACGCGCACGACGGCTTCACCCGGGCCGGGAACGGGGTCGGGCAGGTCCTCGAGCCGGAACTCGCGAGGGCCGAGGAACGTCGCTGCAAGCACGGAGGCGCGTTATACCGCGCGCGGCGCTCGGGATCGACGTCGGGCTGAGCGGCGTGCGTGCGGCCGTCCTCGACGAGGACGGCCGCCTCCTCGCCGCGAGCCGTCGGCCGCTGCGCCCACGGCTCGGCCGCGGCCGAGCCGAGCTCGACCCCGTCACGGTGCTCGAAGCCGTGCTCGACGCCGGAGGCGAAGCCGTTCGCGGATCGGACGGCGTAGAGGTGGTCGCCATCTGCGCGCTCGGCCCCGCCCCGATCCTCGTCGACGGGTCGCTCGAGCCGCTCACTCCCGCGCTCCTCTTCTCGCTCGACCGTCGTGCCGAGGCGGAGAGCGAGCGGCTCGGTACGACACATGACCACGCGCTGCCGAAGCTCCTCTGGTGGCGCGAGCACGAGCCGGAACTCTGGCGGCGCGCTGCTGTTGCTCTCGACGTCACCGGCTTCCTCGTGGCGCGGCTCACAGGACGTCCGATTCAGGACACGATCACCCGCGCCGACTACGAGCACGCAACGGAGCCGTTGCCGCTTCCGCTCGGCGACTCTCTGGAGCCGCTCGAGCAGGCGGGCGGCCTCGGGGCCGAGATTGCGCGCGCGCTCGGCCTGGCGGCGGGGACGCCCGTCGTCGCCGGGACGTACGACACCTACGCCGACCTCGTCGCAGCGGGTGTGCGGCATCCCGGCGACGCCTGCGTTCTTCTCGGCTCGACGCTCGTGATCGGGTGCGTCGTCGCGGAGCGCATCGACTGCCCGGGCCTCGAGCTCTCGTCGTACCCGGGTGCCGGCCTGTTCCTGGGGGGCTGGACTGCGACGGCCGGCGCCGCCCTCGACTGGTTCCGGCGCGAGCTCGGAGCAGTCGACGAGGTCCACGGGCTCGAGCCCGGCGCAGGTGGCCTTCTCGTGCTTCCCTACCTCGCCGGCGAGCGTTCGCCCGTATGGGATCCGCAGGCGAGCGGCGTCGTCGTCGGGCTGACGCTCGCGACGACCCGCGCGGAGATCTACCGCGCGCTCGTCGACGGGATCGCGCTGTCCGCACGGGACCACGTCGAGCGACTGCGAGCCGTGGGCCTGGAACCCGCGCGGTGGCGTGCGAGCGGTGGTGGCACGCGTGACGCCACCTGGCTCCGGGCGACCTGCGACGCGATCGGTGCGCCGCTCGACGTGGTCGCTCACGCTGGAGATGCGGTCGGCCCGGCGGTGCTCGCACTCCAGGCGAGTGGCGTGGACGTCTCGCTGCCAGTCGTCGAGGAGGTCACTCCCGACTCGGCACGGAGCGCTCGGTTCGACGAGCTCTACACCGTCTACCGCGAGCTCTATCCTGCGACTGCGCCGGTGCTACACCGGCTCACCCGGAGCGACGCGTGATGCGTGCGGCCCGTCTCCATGGCGTCCGTGACCTCCGGGTCGAGGAGCTGCCCGATCCCGCTCCCGCCTCCGGCGAATTGCTCGTTCGCATCGAGGCGTGTGGCGTCTGCCCCACGGACGTGCGGAAGTACCTGCTGGGCACGACGGACGGCTATCCGCTGAACCCCGGTCACGAGTGGGTCGGGCACGTAGAGGCGCTGGGAGCTGGCGTAGACCTCGATGGTTGGGAGATCGGGCAGCGCATCTACGGCGATACCTACGCCGGCTATGCGGAGCTCGCGGTCTTACCGATCAGGCCGGGCCCGTGGTCGCACGGGCCGCTGCGCCTCCCGGAGGGCCTCGCGCGCGAGCGCGCGATCTTCGTCGAACCGTTCGCGGACTGCCTCCACGCCGTCGTCGACCAGGCGCGCGTCGAGCCGGGAGCTCGCGTGGTCGTCGTCGGCGGCGGCCAGATGGGGCTGCAGCTCGTCGTCGCCGCCGCGCTCACGGGCGCGGAGGTCACTCTCATCGAGCCGCACGGCGGGCGGCGGTCCCTCGGGCTCGAGCTCGGCGCCCAGCTCGCCGCCCCAGACGTCGCGGAGATCCGCGAGAAGGCGGACGCGGTGATTCTCTCGATCGGCGTCGGCGCGCTCGTGGAGCAGTGCGTGGAGCTCGCCGCCCCCGGAGGGCGCGTCGTGCTCTTCGCCGGCTTCGGCGACGCGCCACGCGTGGAACTCGATCTCAATCTCCTGCACTACCAGGAGATCGCCGTCGTCGGCAGCGAGTGGATCGGCACACCGCCCAACCAGCGAAGCGAGCACTACGCAGCCGCGCTCGAGGCGCTCGTGTCCGGCCGTGCCTCGCTCGAGCGGCTCGTCACGGGCCGCTGCGACCTGGACGGGCTCGAGGACGCGTTCGCAGACGTCCAGGCGCTCCGCGGCCTGAAGACGATGCTCGTGCCGTGAAGAGCGAGGCCTACAGGCGCCTCGAGTCGATCTGGGCCGGCGATGGTGTCGTCGTCCTGGACGGCGGGGTCGGCTCGGAGCTCGAGCGCGTCGGGTTCTCGCGTGATCGGAACGTCGGCGAGCTCTGGGGCACTGTCGCCGTGCTCGAGGCGCCCGAGGTCGCGGAGGAGGTCCACCGCCGGTATGTAGGCGCTGGTGCCGACGTGATCACGACGCATACGTGGCGGATCGACGGCGTGCGCCACGGCATGCGCGAGGCCGCGTGCCGCGCGGTCGAGCTCGCTCGCGATGCCGCCGGGGAGCTCGGCCGCCCCGAGACCGCGGTTGCCTTCAGCGTCTGGCCCGAGCCCCTCGAGCCGGCGTTCACTGAAGAGCTCGCAGAGGCGATCGTCGAGGCTAGGCCCGACCTGATCCTCGCGGAGACCGCGGAGACGATCCCACCGGATGTGCGGTTCCCCGTCCTCGAACTGCTGCTGGCGACCGAGCTGCCGCTGTGGGTCTCCTACCGCTGGACCGTCGACGGGCCACCCGACCTGCGGGATCAGGGGATCCTGCCGTGGGCGGGGACGCTGCAGGACGCCGACGGCGCACTGCTCGCCCGAGCTGCGGCCGCGCTCGAGGAGCTCGGCGTGTCTGCGCTGCTCGTGAACTGCCTGCCGCGCGAGTCGATCCCTGGGATGCTTCCCGTCCTCCGCGGCGCCACGACGCTGCCGCTCGGCGTCTATCCGAACGTCGGCACGTACCGGGACCCGGGCTGGAACTTCGACGATGCTGTGACACCCGAGGCGTATGCGGCGGATGCGATCCGCTGGCGCGACGTCGAGGGCGCCCGGATCGTCGGTGGCTGCTGCGGCGTGACGCCGGAGCACGTAGCGGCCGTCGTGACGGCTCTCGGCCGTTAGCGCGCCGTCGTCGCGCCGTCCACGAGGAGCGCCGAGCCGGTCACGAACGAGGCCTCGTCGGAGGCGAGGAAGAGCACGCAGTTCGCGACCTCGCGGGCGGTTCCCATGCGGTTCATGGGAGACGTGGCCGCGTACTCCCGGCGAAGGGCCTCCGGATCGTCGGCCAAGCTCAGGAAGGCATCGGTCAGCGGAGTGTCGATCACGCCGGGGCAGACCGCGTTCACCCGGATCTGGCGCGGCGCCAGCTCGAGCGCGAGCGCGCGAGTGAACTGGAGCACCGCACCTTTGGTCGCTGTGTACGGCGCGTCGTTCTCCCAGGCGACGAACGAGTTGATCGACGCCATGTTCACGATCGAGGATCCGTCCGGCATGTGCGGCACCGCCGCCCGGCACGCGTAGAACGTCCCGGCCATGTTCACGCGAAAGACGCGCTCCCACTCCTCGTCGGTCGTCTCCACCACCGAGGGTCCGTGCACAAGCTCGATTCCTGCGTTGTTCGAGAGCACGTCGATGCGGCCGAAGCGCTCGACGACATGCGCAACGACCCGGTCGACGGCAGCGCTGTCGCCGATGTCGAGCTCGAGTCCGAGCGCCTCGCGCCCGGCGGCCTCGGAGGTGAGACGACGCGTCTCCTCGACGTTCGCAGGCGTCTGCGACGTGACGACGACCTCGGCATCCTCCTCGGCCAGCCGCACGCACACGGCCCGGCCGATGCCCGTGCCGGCGCCCGTGACGAGCGCGACCTTGCCTCCGACCCGGCCGCTCACGATTCCCCTCCGTGCTCGCGCACGGGCCTTGGCGCCTCCGGGACGGGCACGGCCTCCCACTCCGTGAAGCGGTACCCCGCAGTCAGGCCACCGTCGGCCATGACCAGCGACCCGGTGACGTACGAGGCGTCGTCGGAGAGCAGGAAGCGCACCACAGCGGCGATCTCCTCGGGCTCCGCCGGGCGGTCCAGGGGAATCCGGGAGCGGTGTTTCGACCATTGTGCGGAGTCGCGGACGATGTCGTCCGTCAGTGCAGTGCGTACCCAGCCGGGCGCGACGGCGTTGACGCGGATGCCTTGGGGCGCGAGGTCGACCGCGAGCGAGCGTGCGAGCTGGGCCACCGCGCCCTTCGACGCGTTGTAGATCGCCTGCAGCTCCTCGCCCGCGATCGAGGCCGTCGACGCGGTGCACACGATCGCGCCGCCACCGTGTCCGGCCATGTGTTTCGCGGCGGCGATCGTCATGAGGTACATGCCGCGGACGTTGACGCGCATCGTATGGTCGAAGTGCTCGAGCGGCGCGTCGAGGGCATGCTCGAAGTACGCGATCCCGGCGTTCGATGCGAGCCGGTCGAGCCTTCCGTACCGCTCGAGCGTCAACCCGACCGCCCGCTCTGCCGTCTCGGGCTCGCCCACGTCGGCGGCGAGCGCGACGGCATCGAGCTCTCTCGCAACGTCTTCGAGCTGAGCCTCGTCGTGGGGCGCAGCGACTAAGCAGAGGCGAATTCCGTCTGCTGCGAGAGCACGTGCGATCGCGAGCCCGATGCCCTGGCTCGCACCTGTGACGATCCCGGCGAGCTCAGGCATGCGCCAGTACGCTCCGCGCGTTGAAGCTCCGGAGGGCGTAGATCTCGAAGTCAGGCGTCGTTTTTCGAGGCGGCTCGACCTCGTACACGTGCAGGAGCGCCCGGCTCGGGCTGAGGCCCGCGGCACGGGCCTCGGCGACAGCGCGTGACAGCTCTTCGAGGTATGCGATGTCCCCAGCGCCGACCGCTGCTGCCTCCTCCGGCGTGAGGAAGCGGCCGTGCCCTGGGACGACCCAGCGCAGGTCCTGGCACTCGAGAGTGTCGAGGAGCCGACGCGTCGACGCCATGGTCTCGTCGAGCCCGCCGAGGACGAAGGGGTAGGTCATGTCCGACAGGTAGTCGCCCGGGAGGAGCACTCCCTGGTCGACGAGGACGTACGCCAGACCGTCGACCGTGTGCCCCGTTGCCTCGATCGCCTCGACCTCGAAGGCGCCGCAGTCGAAGCGGCCGGGCCGGACCACGCGGTCGACGCGCAGTTCGGTCGGCCAGTCGACGCCCCACTCGGCGCCTGCGGCTGCGAGCTCTTCGCTTGCCGTGCCGCTCGCGATCCGCTCGGCAGTGTTGACGCCGGCGACGACGACGGCCTCCGGGAAGTAGCCAATTCCGCACACGTGGTCGTAGTCACCGTGCGTGACGAGGACGTGGATGTCTCCGCCGGCCTCGCGTGCGAGCGCTGCGAGCCGTTCGATCTCCTCGGGCGTCAGGGACGGGTCGCACAGGAGGGCCTCGTCACCGCTCGTGACGAGGACCGCGTTCGTCTGCCAGAGCGCCGTCTGCGAAACGGACACGCCCTCGCCGAGATCACGGAGCTCGGTCACGGCCGCCGACGATAACCACTCTCGGACGAGCCCGTTGTGTCAGCGAATGGCGACGAGCGCTGCACCGACGACGCCACCTCGCGCACCGAGCGTCGCGCGGAGGATCGGGAGCTCCCTGGTTTCCTCGTGCTCGATCGCGGCGCGGGCTTTGGCGACGACGCGATCGCGAAAGCCGTCGATGAGACCGAGCCCACCACCGACGACGACCGCCTCCGGATCGAGCGCGTTCACGAGCGTCGCGAGCGCCAGCCCGAGCTGGGCGGCTGCGTCGTCCACGATCGAGGACAGCATAGGATCGGTGAGCACCTCCTCGGCTCGTTCCACGCCGGCCGCCCGCGCGATCGCCAGCCCGCTCGCAACCCGCTCGACGGGCGGCGCGCCGACGACGATCGCATTGCCGCGTGCCCCAACGTACGGCTCGCCGTCGAGCACGAGGCAGTAGCTGACGCCTGTGCCGGCGCTGACGTAGACGAACGACTCGAAGCGTCCACCGTCGCCGAACCGCGCCTCCGCCAGCGCCGCCGCGCGCACGTCCGACTCGATTCGCACCGGCCCGAGCTCCCCGAACGCCCGAGCGACGTCCAGCGCACGCCAATCCACGGTGACACCGCTCGTCGGTGTCCCGGACGCGTCTACGAACTCGCAGAGGCCGATCCCTACCGCCGCGGCGCCCGCGGGCACGAGCTCGTCGGCCAGCTCGACACACGTTGCGAGAACTGCACCGCCGCCCGACGCGACCGGCGTCGGTACCTGGAGCTCCCTCGGGACGTCCCCCGTCTTCACGTCGACGACGCCCGCGGCGATCTTCGAGCCGCCGACGTCGATGCCGACGACCGTCACCCGGCCGATGTCGGAGCGACGCCGACCAGAGTGCGGGTGGTCACGGCGCCGTAGTTCCGGTACTCGTGCTCGCACCCCGCCGGCAGCAGGCACGCGTCTTCCGGGCCGAGCTCGAACACGTGCTTCGTGTCGCCGTCCAGCGCGTGAACCCAGAGCTGTCCTTCGAGGACGTACAGCAGCTCGTCGCCCGCATGCGCGTGCGCGGCGGACGACTCGCCGGGATTGACCTCGATCGTCTGCACGGTGAGCCGCGGCGACTCCGTGAGCGTGCCCGCCAGAACGCCGAGATCGCGGCGCCACACGACGTCCTGGTCTCGCACGACACGCAGCGTGTCGGGACCACTTGGATCCCTCCGCGCATAGACGGGGTCGTCGAGATACGGGCGCGAGCGCGCGTACGCACCGGTCGAGCCCGAGGCCGGAGGTGGCGCGAGGAGCTCGAGCACGTGCAGCGGCTCCCCGCCGTGCGCAAACGCGTGGTGCCACGTGTCCTTCTCGAAGAAGAGGCTGCCCCCGCGTGGGACACGCTGAACCTCGCCCGTCTCGGGATTCGCGATCACCATCGTCCCGGAGAGCACGTGCAGCAGCTCGTCCGCACCGAACACCGTCCGGTACTCGGGCGAGTGGCGGAATGCGCCGCCGGGCGGGAGGATGAACACCAGCGCGTGGATCGCCTCCGTCGAGGCGTAGATGAGGTCGGCCACGACGCCGGACTCGTCGTCCCCCCAGAGGTGACGCGTGACGCTGGCTCGCGTGATCGCAGTGGGCGTCGTGAAGTTCGGGCGCGGCGAAGGGGAGTAGCCGCGCACGCCGGGCTTCTCGCTCATCGGGCGACCGCCGGCTCGCGGTTTGCCGAGTGGTCGAACGTCGTGGAGAGCGTCTCGGCCGTTCCGCTCGCTGCCGACCGGTAGCCGCTCTCGATGATGTCGACGACGTGCCTTGCATGCTCCGCCGTGACTGCGCTCGCGACGCCCTCGAGCACCCAGCGCACGAGTTGCATGATGTCCTCGAAGACATGTGCCTCCGGGATCTGTCGATGCGCGCCGACGACGTGCTCGAGGACGCACATCTGCGCGTCCCAGTCCGTGACCGGGCCGTGCAGCGTCGCCTCGCGGCCGGGGAAGTCGAACGGCTCGCCGTCAAGCAGGACGCCGTCGATCGTGCCTCGCGTGCCGTAGTAGACCCCTGCGCCGAACTGCTCGGACACGGCGCCGGCGGCGGTGCCGAAGGCAACCGCAAAGACGCTTTGCCCGAAGTCGAGAAGGAGAACCGTGTTGTCGTCCGCTTCCGTCGCGATGCGCTCTCCCGCGAACTCGCGGTGCGGCACGCGGACGCCCGAGACCGCCGTCACCTTGCGTGCGGGCCCGAGGACGCTCGTGAGCTGATGGAGCGCGTACACCGTTATGTCGTACATCGGCCCGCCGCCCGGCTTCCGGAAGTACCACCCGGGATTGATGGGAAGTCCGCCCGGCGCGTGCAGCCGCTCGGGCTCTTCGGCCTCGTGGTAGGTCTCGAACGCGCCTCCGCAGATCGCCCACGCGACGTCGCCGATCGCGCCGGACTCGATCAGCTCACGCGCCCGGGTGATCTGAGGCCGCAGCACCTCACCGGGGGAGGCGACCAGTCGAAGGTCGCGGTCGCGCGAGAGCGCGATGAGCGTGTCGGCCTCCTGCACGGTCGTCGAGAGCGTCTTGTTCACGTGGACGTGGAGGCCCGCCTCGAGCGCGAGCCGGCAGTGGTCGAAGTGCAGGCCGATCGGCGAGGCGATCGTGACCGCGTCGACGCAGCCGGCAGTGAGCAGGTCGTCGATGCTCGTGAACGTCCTGCGGACACCGAATTGCTCGGCCGCTCCCTGGACGCGCTCGGCAACGGGATCGCAGAGCGCCTCGACCACAACGCGATCGGAGACGTCGGATTGCGTCAGGTGCGGCAGGATGCCGCGCAGCGCGAGCGCCCCGACCCCGACGACGCCGATCCGAAGGGGCTCAGCGGGCACGATCGGCTCCCTCGACGACAACGGTGTCCCGCCGGAAGTCGGAGTCGATCGCGACGGCTGCCCGCTCGCGGGTCGAGCGTGCCGCCGCCTCGAGCACCTCGATCACGTGCCGGGCGTGTGCGACGCTCAGGACGGGCTCGAGCCCGTTGTCGACGCAGTCCGCCAGGTGCTCGATCCCGAGGATGTGATCAGGTCCGTCCGTGCGCCCGTGGGGAACGAACTCCGATCGCGTCTCGCCGTCCACGGCGACATGCACCGGCTGCGACGGGTCGAGCAGGCTGATCCCGAGGGCTCCCCTCTCACCCCGCAGTTCGAGCTCCGGCCCGGCCGCGCCTCCGGCGCAGTTGTTCGCCTCGACGGACGCGAGGGCGCCGTCCTCGAAGCGCACGAGCAGATGCCAGTTGTCGTCCGCCTCGACCGGAATCGACGTTCCGGCCCGCTCGCCGTCCACGATCTCGAACGAGTCACGCGTCCTGGCGGAAAGCGCGGTGACCTCGCGCACCGGTCCCAGGAGGCCTGTCAGCGCATGAAGTGGGTAGACGGCCATGTCGACGAGCGGGCCAGCGGCGGCGGCAAAGTATGGCGAGGGATCCGAAAGGTAGCCGTGCCACGGCGGAACACCGCCCTGGCCGTGGCCCCGTGCGGTGAAGACGGGCCCAAGCTCGCCGTCTACGAGGATCTCCTGCGTGCGTCGCACCTGCGGGAACACCATGACGCACGGCGCGGCCACGACGACGCATCCGCGTCGCTTCGCCTCTTCGGCGATCGCTCCCGCCTCGATCGAGGAGGTGGACAGCGGCTTTTCCGAGTACACGTGCTTTCCCGCCGCAAGTGCTGCGAGCGTCACGTCGACGTGAAGCGCAATGGGCGTCAGATTGACGACCGCGTCGACGTCGTCAGCGCCGATCGCTTCCGCGTACGACGTCGTCCAGCGAGGTATCCCGAACCGCGAGGCAACGTCGCGGGCGCGCTCCGCTCCGAGTGAGCAGGTGACGACCGGCTCCACGCGATCCGCGAGCCGTCCCAGCTCGGGGAGATAGTCGCGCTGGGCAACGTCGCCCACGCCGATGATTGCCAGCCGAAGCGTCACGCGGAGACGATACGTAAGGTCTGGCTCCCGCCACGCAGTGGGAGCGGTGTCGCATCGGTCTCGAGCTCGAAGAGGCTCCCTGTTCCCGGGAGGCCGCTCGAATCGGTCGAGGCGGTTACCACGAGCGACGAGCCGCGAAACGCGCAGTTGGTCGGCTCCATGCCGACCTCGAGATGATCGAGCAGCTCGCCACTCGCGGAGAGAACCGTGATACCTCGCGAGGTGAGGGTCGCCACGAACACGCGGCCGTCCGCCGCCACCGCGAAGCCGTCTGGGAGGTGCGACTCGGGCAGCTCGGCGACGACGTGCGTGCCGTCGTTCTCCAGTCGGCAGAGACGTCGCGTCGCGGTCTCGGTCCACAGCAGGCGACCCTCCGGGTCGAACCCGATACCGTTCGCGAACACGGGTTCGAGCTCGACGACGAGCTCGAGGCCTGCGCGCGAGAGCGCGAAGATCCCTGACCGCCTCTTCGGCTCGAGGTGATCCGGGTCTCCGGAGTCCGTGATCCAGAGTCGTCCGTCAGGCCCGAAGGCGAGGTCGTTGGGCGCGGCGATCCGGCCGTCGGTCGAGTTGGTAGTCGGTCTCCCGTCCCGCTCGATCCGCACGAGCGACGGGGCAACCGGTACGGGATCCTGAGGCCATGTGCCGAACTGGGCGAGGTAGAGCGCGCCGTCCGACCCGAGGGCGAGTCCGTTCGGATGCCCACCGACGTCCGCGATCTCGGTGACAGCGCCGTCCGCGAGTGCGAGAACGAGCCCGCGCGTACCGTCGCAGAAGGCGACACGGTCGTCCTCGAGCACGACAGGCGCCTCGAGGAAGCCGAGCCCAGAGGCGAGTACGCGTACAGATGGGGTCACGACTCCGTGATACTCGCAGTCAACGCGCGGAGTGCGTCGCGGACGGATCCCGGCACCCGTTCAGCGGCGCGCCACCCTGCGAGCCGGGCGCGACTTCGACGCCGACGAGGTGCGGCACCGTCAGACGGTGGCCGGTAGCGCGGGCGCGGCCTCGAGCAGGCGACGCGTGTACTCGTGCTGTGGCGCGGACAGGACCTGCTCGATCGTGCCCTCTTCGCACACCTGGCCGCGGTCGAGCACGAGCACCCGGTCCGCGACGCTCGCGACGACCCCGAGGTCGTGCGTGATGAAGAGCAGGGCGAGGCCGAGCTCTTCTCGCAGCTCGGCCAGAAGCTCGAGCACGGCGGCCTGGACCGAGACGTCGAGCGCAGAGGTCACCTCGTCGCACACGATCAGGTCGGGCCGCGCGGCGAGCGCACGCGCTATCGCGACTCGCTGCCGCTCGCCTCCGGACAGCTCGCTCGGGAATCGCCGGCCGAGCCGCGTCGGGAGCCGCACCCTCTCGAGCAGGCGCTCCACCTCGACGTCTGCGTCGGTTCTGGAGAGCGCTCGCAGGACGCGCGCCGGGCGTGCGATCTCTTCAGCTACCCGTTGTCGAGGATTGAGCGACTCGTACGGGTTCTGGAAGACGATCTGGATGCGACGACGCTCCTCCCTGGTGCGCCTTCCAGCCCTGCCTGCCAGTGGCATGCCGTCGAGCAGGATGCGGCCCGAGTCGGGCTCGTGGAGCCCGACGACGCAGCGCGCGATGGTCGTCTTGCCGCTGCCGGACTCTCCCACGAGCGCGACACACGCTCCCTGCTCGACGGAGAAGCTGACCCGGCTTGCGGCGATGGTGCGCTCGTGCCGTCCTTGGTACCCGGCCTGCAGCGTCTCGACCAGCAGGAGCGGCGCCTCGGAGACGGACCGGCCCGAAGGCGAGTGCGGCGGCTCGTGCTCGAGCGGGGGAGTCGATCGCCACTCGAAGCAACGGACCGACAACCCCGGCTCGATCGGTTCGAGCGCCGGGAGCTCCGAGACGCACCGCTCGACTCGCTGGGGGCAGCGGGGCGCAAACGCGCACCCGTGGGGTCGCTCGTCGACGCCCACCGCGACCCCCGGCATGCTGCGGAGCCGTCGAGGCTGTCTGTGGTCGGGGATAGAGGCGACGAGGCCGCGCGTGTACGGATGGCGAGGCCGTGTGAGTACGGCGTCCGTCGCCCCCTCCTCCACGATCCGCCCCGCGTAGAGCACGGCGACCCAGTCCGCGACCTGCGAGACGACCGCGAGGTCGTGCGAGATGTAGACCATCGCGAGCCGGCGCTCCCGGCGCAGGCGCTCGATCTCGTCCAGCACGCGCGCCTGTGTGATGACGTCGAGGCCGGTCGTGGGCTCGTCGAGCACCACCACCGGGGGTTCGCAGACCAGCGCGAGAGCGATCGTGACGCGTTGTTGCTGCCCGCCCGAGAGCTGGTGCGGAAAGCGGCTGGAAAACGCCCGCGCCGAAGGGAGGTGGACGTTCTCCAACACGCCCTCGACGGTGGCATTCCCCGGGCGGCGATCCTCGTGCTCGGTGAGCATGTCCTCGATCGCTGCGCGGATGCGCAGAGCGGGATTGAGCGCGTTGCCGGGATCTTGCGGGACGTAGGACACGACGCTGCCGCGCAGACGGCGCGCGGTGCGCTCGTCGCTACCGTCGATCCGCCTGCCCGCTATCTCCACCGTGCCTCCCGCGATTCGCATCCCCGGGCGGGCGTACCCGAGGAGGGCGAGGGCAGCGGTGGTCTTGCCGCTTCCCGACTCTCCAACGAGCCCGACGATCTGGCCCTGCGCGACGGAGAGTGTGAGCCCGTCGACGACCGGGAGGCCTGACACGAGCTCGACGCGGAGGTCGCGGACGGAGAGGGCGGGTGCGGTCATCTCGTGTCGCCCACGGTCGAGCGCCCGAGCGTCCTCGCGACGGCGTCGCCGACGAGGCTGACCGCTATCGTCAGCACCGCGATCAGCACGGCAGGAGCGAGAATCACGAACGGGTTGAGATCGAGCCCGGTGCGGTTCTCGCTGATGATGAGCGCCCAGTCGGCGGCGGGCGGCTGCAGCCCGAGACCGAGAAAGTTGACCGAGGCCACGAGGATGATCGAGTACGTGAAGCGAAGACCGACGTCGGCTGCAACCGGGCCGACGATGTTCGGCAGGACCTCCCTCCGCAAAATGGCGCTCGGCCGCTCTCCCCGCGCGACCGCGGCCTCGACGAAGCCGCGAACGGCCTGCTCCGCGGTTGCGGTGCGCACGATGCGTGCAACGAGCGGCGCCTGTATCAGAGCGACGCCGATCACGAGGATCCACGGGCTCGTCCCTGCGCCCGTGACGAGTACGAGCAGGAAGATGAGAGGCGGAAAGGACAAGAGCACGTCGGCGAATCGCATGAGCACCGAGTCCGCCAGCGCCCGGTTGTAGCCGGCTGCCAGGCCGGCAGTGCCACCGACGAGGTACGCGAGGAGTGTTGCAAGGCCGGCGTACAGAAGCACGCTTCGTCCTCCCCAGAGGACGCGGCTCAGGACGTCGCGCCCGAGGAAGTCGGTGCCCAAGGGCGCGTCCCCGGCCGGGCCCGTGAGCGGGATCCCGACGGGCTCGTCAGGTGGATGGGGCGAGAACGCAGGTCCGACGAGCGCGAGCGCGACGACGGCGACGAGGAGCGCGACCCCGATCGCGCCCGTAGGGGTTCGGGCGAAACGGAAGCGGTCTCTCACAACGCCGTCCGGAGCCTCGGCACCAGGAGCACGACGAGGAGGTCCGCGACGATGTTGATCGCGATGTAGACGGCGGCGATGAGGATCGCAATGGACTGCACAGCCCTGACGTCGCGGATCGCCACGGTGTCGACGAGTTCCTTGCCGAGCCCCGGGTACGCGAACAGATACTCGACGACGATGATGCCTCCGACGAGGTACTGGAGGTTCTGCGCGAGCACCTGGACGCTCGGAGCGAGCGCGTTGCGAAGCGCGTAGCGCAGGACGACCGTCCGTTCGCGAAAGCCCGAGAGCCTCGCCATCTGGACGCAGTCGGACGAGAGCGCCTCGATCATCCCCGCGCGCACCATGCGGATCGAGGCCGCGAGTGATGCCCCGAGGAGCGTGAGCACGGGAAGGGCGAGCTGCTTTGGATGCGAAAGCGGGCTCTCTCCCGGGGGAATGAGGGAGATCGGAGACAGCCAGCCGAGCCACGAGAAAAAGAGGAGGATCAGGAGCGAGCCGATGATGAACTCGGGCAGCGAGACGATCGCGAGCGACGTCAGTGACACGGTGTGATCGGTGGGGCGCCCTGCTCGGATCGCTGCGAGAACGCCCAGTCCTAGTGCGAGCGGGACCATGATCAGCGCCGTGACGAGCGCGAGCGCGAGGGAGTTCGCCACCGCTCCCGAGATCTCGTCCCAGATCGGGCGCGTGCTGCCCTCGGCGAAGCCCGCAGCCGAGTTGCCGAGGTCGCCCACGACGAGACCGCTGAGCCAGTCGAGGTAGCGTTCCACGGCCGGGCGGTCGAGTCCCATCTGTGCTCGAAGTTCCGCGAGTTCCTCGGGGGTTGCGGTCCTGCCGAGAACCGCACTCGCGGCGTCACCGGGCAGCACCTCCGTGCCGAGGAAGACGAGAGCGGACACTGCGAGGAGCGTCGCGAGACCCGCGAGCACGCGCAGGACGACGAAACGCAGCAAGGGGTGAACGCGCGGCCGCCGCACGTTGCCGGCGGCCGCGCTCACGGTCGACATCAGGTCAGCCAGACGTCCCGGTAGTTCCAGCCACCGAGGTTGAAGAACGAGCTCGGCTTCACGCCGCGGACGTGCTTGCCGACGCCGTCCACGAGGTTGATGTTTGCCCAGACGATGTAGCCGCCCTCGGCGTACTGGATCTCCTGGACCTCGCGCCAGCGCTTCTTGGCAAGCGCAGCGTTGGGAGCGCCGATCGCGGACTGGATGAGCTTGTCGAACGACTTCTGCCGCCAGTGCGTCTCGTTCCAGACTGCGCTCGAGAAGAGCGACTGCGGATACCACTGCCCGAGGGCGGTCACGGTCCAGAAGGACTGCGCGAATGCCATCTTCGTGTAGAGGAGCGACGTGTCGAAGTAGGCGGCGGCCGACTCCTTCTTCACCTTCACGTCGACCCCGGCAGCCTTCGCCTGCTGCGCGAACAGCGTCGCCGCCTCGATGAAGCCGGGAACCACGTTCGAGGTCTGCAGCGTGACCGCCAAGTCTTCCTGTCCGGCCTGCTTCAGCAGGAACTTCGCGCGCTCGGGGTCGCGCTTTCGGACGGGGGACGAGAGCCAGTTGGGCAGGGCTCGTCCGGGAAGATCGTTGCCGGGGGTCGCGAAGCCGGCGAGTGCCCCGTTGATGAGCGCCTGTCGATCGGGGATCAGGCGGAACGCCTGGCGAACGCGCTTGTCGTCGAACGGCGCGATGTCGACCGCCATCGAGAACACCTGGACCGTGGCGCTCGGGGCGTTCAGGACGACGATCTGCTTCCTCGAAAGCTGTGATCGGGCTTGCCGCGGATCGAGCTGGCTCAGCATGTCGACGTCACCCGCAAGCAGGGCATTCAACCGAGCCGACGGCTCGTCGATCGATATGTCCTCCCACTCGTCGACGTACGGCTTGCCGTTCTCCCAGTAGTCTGCGTTGCGAACGCAGAGACTGCGCTGGCCCGGTGTGAACGACCTGAACGAGAAGGGCCCGGTGCCGACTGGCCTCGAGAAGTCCTTCAGGCCGACGGGGATGACGACGCTGTTCTGGACGTTGAAGTTGTCGAAGAGCCGCGCATTGGGGGAGGTGAGCGGGACGCGCACCGCGAGCTTCCCCGCCTTCTTGAGCCCCCCGAGCCTGATTCCGCTCACCGATGCGTGCGCGACGTGCTTCGGGTTGCCCATCGAGCGCAGCGTGTAGATGACGTCGTCGGCGGTGAAGTCCTTCCCGTTGTGGAAGGTCACGTCCGGTCGCAGCCGGACGAGCCACTGCGTCGAGTCCTTGTTCGGGATCCACTCGAGCGCGAGGCCCGGCGCGCTCGTCAGATCGGGACGCACGCGCACGAGGGGGTCGTAGAGGTTGAAGTACCGCGACGCGTCGATGAAGTTCGATCCGCGTCCGGGGTTGAAGGACTCGAGCTTCCCGGCGCCGACGTGCGCGACCCGGAGGCGACCGCCGCGCTTCGGTTGCTGCACGAGCCCGCCAAGCGCGCGCTCGGCGAGGAGGCCTCCGGCCGCAAGCGCGGCGCCTCCGACCGCTGCTGATCGCAGCAGGTCGCCGCGGGTTAGGAGTGACTCCTCGGCTTCCTCAGCGAGCGCGTCCTCCTGCCACTTCAGGTCACTCATCGCTTCCTCCTTGTGCCTGCCGTGTGAGTTGTGGTGACACTAACCGCCAATCGCCGCGCGGGCAATCTCAGGATCGGGCGGATACGCGAAGCAGCGTGCGGACGCCCCGCCGTCAACGGTCACGAGCGC
>JBOHAY010000178.1:0-5865 GCA_050697935.1 Gaiellaceae bacterium
TTCCGGCACTGGTCGGCCGGACGGATCGACCCATCGGCCGGTGTCGAGTCGATAGACGACCTCGAGTGTCGGATCGCCGAGCGCTGTGGCGAGTGCGTCTCGGAGTGGCACGCCGGCTTGCAAGGAGACGACGACGTCACTGACGAACGATCGCGCGAGGCGACTCTGGAGGATGCCGAAGAGAAAGGCGATCGGGACTGCGGCGAAGGCCCCGAAGAAGAGCAGCTGGAGCGCATCGGCTGCGGTCGACGAGACCTGCTCCGCGATCACTACGAGCGCGACTGCGAGCAGCGTCGCGATTCCGGCCCCGATCACGGGTCGGAAGAGGCGCCGAAGCGCGGAGCTGGCGCTTCTCCAGCGCCGGACGAGGATGGTGACGACGACTGTGATAAGGGCCAGGCCGCCGACCGTGGTAAAGCCATCGAGTGCGGTGGCCGCTCCGGGCAGGTCTGCAATCGCGATCGCGCTGTCAGGGCACGAGGAGCAGTTCGTGGCCGGGCGCGGGTCGAGCAGCGCAGCCAAGAGCGCTGGAGTGATGAGCACGATCCCGACCGCGATTGGAATCGCGCGCTCGAGCCGTGTCTCGAGACGGCCCGTCGGATAGGCGAGGACGAGAGCGCTGAACGGCACCCAGACGAGGTTCCCGAGTACGAAGCCCACGGTGAACACCCAGTCGTTCGTCGACGTCGAGAGCGCGCCGAGAAACCAGACGTAACCTGTCGCGGCCAGGAGCACGCCGGTGCGGTTCTCCGGTCTCCGGATCAGGGCGATCAGCCCGCTGAGGACGAACGCAGCGCCCGCCGACACGGCAAGCGTGATCGCGAGCCACGGGCTCTCGATCTCGTCGCTCGTCGCGAGGATCGCTACCGCCACGCTCGCCTCGACGACGAGTAGAGCGATGCCGATCGCGAGCGTGAAGCGGCTCAAGCCAGGAGCGCCGCGACGGCCTCGCCCGAGAGCTCGGCCTTGGGAACGAAGCCGCGCGCGCACGACGCGGCGATCAGATCGCCGTAGTCGGAGACGTCACGGCTCGAAACGAGAATGACGGCGGGCGTCGAACCATTGCGCCTGCCGAGCACGTCGCACACGTCGAATCCCGTCATGTCGGGAAGCTGTATGTCGAGAAGAACGATCTCGGGTCCGAGCGCTTCCACGGCGGCGAGCGCCGCGGTCCCATCCTCGGCTTCGCCGACGACGTCGAATCCCTCGGACTCGAGGATGGCGCGCGCGGACGCGCGGAAGCTGGGATGGTCATCGACGATGAGGACTGTTTGACGCACAGGTCGATCGTGGCACACGAACTGGTGCCGCGCGGTACGGAGAACCACACCGTCGACACGAACATATGTTCTTAGCATTCTGGAGTTTTCGCAAAAGGGTTGTAACGCTCGCCTGATAGTGCTAGCTTCTTCCTCAACTTCAAGGTGAGACTTGAGTGAGTCAGGCAGGTCAGGCCATTCAGGTGAACCGTTCAACGACGCCAGACTACGGGGGTAATGCGATGGCGGCCCGCACTGCCGCAGCACCAAAGACTGCTCAGAAAGTTCAACGAGAGCTTGAAGATCTCCAGCTCGTCCTCAAGGCGCGAAACGGGAACCAGGAGGCGCTGGACGGCCTCATGCGGCGGTATACGGGCTTCGTTCGACTCAAGGCGAGCTCGTACTTCCTCGCAGGCGGCGACAGCGACGACCTGATCCAGGAGGGAATGATCGGGCTCTACAAGGCGATGCGCGACTTCCGCCCCGACAAGGAGACGTCGTTCCGCAGCTTCGCCGAGCTCTGCGTCACCCGGCAGATCATCACGGCGATCAAGACGGCTACGCGCTTCAAGCACTCACCCCTGAACACGTACGTGTCATTCAGTCATACGCCGGCTGGCCAGGAGTCCGAGGGCGATTGCACGCTCGGTGATGCGCTCCCGGGGCCGAGCGTAAACGACCCGTCCGTCTGCGTGATCTCGACCGAGGAGCTGCAGAGCCTCGTCGGCTGTCTCGGCACGGGTCTCTCGTCGCTCGAGTCGGAGGCTCTGACGCTCTACCTCGAGGGGAACTCGTACGAGCAGATGGCAGAGGATCTCGGCTGCGACACGAAGACGATCGACAACGCGCTCCAGCGCGTCAAGCGCAAGATCCTCGCGCACCAGAAGACGCGCGAGGTACTCGCGTGACGATGCGATTCACTTGAAGCCGGAGGAGGGACTCGAACCCACGACCCACGCATTACAAATGCGTTGCTCTACCAACTGAGCTACTCCGGCGCCCCTTGATGGTAGATGCCGGCAGCGCAGATCTGTCCATATCGCCCGGACATGTGCATAATCGCGCCGTGTCCGTGACGGAAGGGACTCAGGCGGAGAGAATCGCGGCTGCGCGGGCGCGCTACGTCGCCCCTGGCGCGACGACTCCGCGACTCGTCGTCGCGGAGGCCGATGGTGCGCGTATCACCGACGTCGACGGCCGCTCCTTCATCGATTTCGCCGGCGGAATTGGATGCCAGAACACCGGTCATCGCCACGCCGCTGTTGTCGAAGCCGTCAAGGAGCAGGCCGACCGGTACCTGCACCAGTGCTTCATCGTCGGGACCTACGAGCCGTACGTCGAGGTTTGCCGGAGACTTGCCGAGCTCTCGCCGTGCGGGAAGGGCGAGCAGCGCACGCTGCTCGTCAACTCGGGCGCCGAGGCCATCGAGAACGCGGTCAAGATCGCGCGCTCGGCCACCGGACGGCAAGCGGTGGTCGTCTTCGACGGGGCGTTCCACGGGCGAACGCTTCTCGCGATGACGATGACGAGCAAGGTCAAGCCGTACAAGGCGGGCTTCGGCCCGTTCGCGCCCGAGGTCTACCGGGCGCCGGCTCCGTACCCCTACCACGGGATCTCGTCCGATGACGCCATCGCCGCACTGGAGCATCTCTTCAAGGCCGACGTCGACCCTGCGACCGTCGCGTGCGTCGTCCTCGAGCCGGTGCAGGGTGAGGGCGGGTTCATCGCGATGCCGCCGGACTACCCGGCGCGCCTGCAGGAGCTGTGCCGCTTGCACGGGATCCTGTACGTCGACGACGAGGTGCAGTCCGGAATCGGTCGCACGGGGACGATGTGGGCGATCGAGCACTACGACGGGGTCGAGCCGGACATCGTCGTCTCCGGGAAGTCGATCGGTGGAGGTCTTCCGCTGGCCGGAGTGACCGGTCGCGCTGAGGTCATGGACACCGTGCCGCCGGGCGGGCTCGGAGGGACGTTCGGCGGGAATCCTCTCTCGTGCGCCGCCGCGCTCGCCGTTCTAAACATCGTCGGAGATCCGGAGTTTCTCGCCGGCGCACGCCAGCTCGGCGAGACTCTGCGCGGACGACTCGAGTTGCTCGCTGCCCGCTACGCGGACATCGGAGAGGTACGCGGCCTCGGCTCCATGCTCGCCTTCGAGTTCGCCGAGCGCTCGCCCGATCGGGCGTCCGCCGTCGTCTCGGCGGCGTTCGATCGCGGGCTCGTGCTCCTCTCGTGCGGCCTCTACGGCAACGTGATCCGGCTACTGCCCCCGCTCAACATCGCGACCGACGAGCTGGACGAGGGTCTCGCGATCCTGGAGGAGTCGCTTGGCGCCTAGATGTTTTGTCGGAAATTGGCGTGCAGCCGGGGGCGGTCACGACCAAGCTGGGCGCCGCACTCACGCGTCGTGCAGGCTCGAAGCCGGTGCGACGCGCGAGGGTGGCGATCCGGCGTAGCGTCGTGGCCGTCATCCGGCCCGCGCGAATTTCCGACCAAGCATCTAGCGGTGCGCCGGACATCAGCGTCAAGGGCCTGACCAAACGTTATGGAGATGTCGTCGCGGTCGACGCCATCGACCTCGACATTTCGGAAGGCGAGTTCTTCACCATGCTCGGCCCGTCGGGGTCCGGCAAAACGACAACGCTCAGGATGATCGCCGGCTTCGAGATCCCTGACGAGGGAACGATCGAGCTCGCCGGAGAAGACGTCTCCCGTTTGCCGCCCTACGATCGGCCCGTCAACACCGTCTTCCAGGACTACGCGCTTTTTCCGCACATGACCGTGCAGCAGAACGTCGAGTACGGCCTCATGGTGAAGAAGGTCAAGAAGGGGGAGCGTCGCGAGCGGGCCGAGGAGGCGCTCGAGATGGTGAGGCTCGGCTCACATGGAGATCGCAAGCCGTCACAGCTCTCGGGTGGCCAGCGCCAGCGCGTCGCTCTCGCCCGCGCGATCGTGAACCGCCCGAAGGTACTTCTCCTCGACGAGCCGCTCGGTGCGCTTGACTTCAAGCTGCGCCAGGAGATGCAGATCGAGCTCAAGTCGATCCAGCGCGAGGTCGGGATCACATTCGTCTACGTGACCCACGACCAGGAGGAGGCGCTGACGATGTCGGATCGCCTCGCCGTCTTCAACAACGGGCGGATCGAGCAGATCGGGCTTCCCGCGGAGGTCTACGAGCACCCGCAAAGCGAGTTCATCGCCGGGTTCGTGGGAGTCTCGAACGTGATCGAGCGCGACGGGCGACGCTACACGGTCCGACCTGAGAAGATCAACATCCTTATGAACGGACAGGAGGCGCAGCCGGGCGCGCACGTAGAGCAGGGGCTCGTTCGTGATGTGCAGTACGTCGGGCCCGTGACTCGCTACCACGTTACGCTCGACCGCGGTGGTGAGCTCCAGGTGCTCGCGCAGAATCTCGAGGAGGGCTCGAGCGAGGTACTCGAGGCAATAGGACGTCGCGTTTTGCTCGAGTGGCGCCCGGAGCAGGAGTCGGTGTTAGACGAATCGGAGGGAGGATCCGAATGAAGGGACGCAAGATTCGCGTCGCCCGCTGGGCCGTGTCCGGCCTACTCGTCGCGGCGCTCAGCGTGGTCGCCGCAGGCTGCGGCGGCGGTGACGATTCTGCTGGTGCCAGTACAGAGATCGAAGGCCTCGGCACTTCGCTCGAAGAGATCCAGGCGAATGCGAAGACCGAGGGTGAGGTCAACATCGTCCAATGGCCGGGCTACGCTCAGCTCACGGACGAGTTCACCGCGGCGACAGGCTGCAAGGTCAACACGAAGGACGGAACTACGTCGGACGACATGATCAGCCTGCTCCAGACGGGCGCGTACGACGGAGTGTCCGCCTCGGGCAACGCCAGCATCCGGCTGATGACGACCGGTGAGGTCGCGCCGATCAACCCAGAGTTCGTCCCGAACTACGCGGATGTCCAAGAGGGGATCAAGAACCAGGAGTACAACAGCCTCGACGGCCAGCCGTACGGTGCGCCACACGGGCGTGGGCCGAATCTCCTCATGTACCGCACCGACGTCGTAACTCCGGCGCCGGACAGCTGGTCGGTGGTCTGGGACAACCCGAATGCGAATAAGGGCAAGCTCTCGATCTACGACGACTCGATCTTCATTGCCGACGCTGCGGTCTACCTGAAGGCAACGCAGCCGGACCTGAACATCACCGACCCGTACGAGCTCGATGAGGCGCAGTTCCAGGCCGCGGTCGATCTCCTCAAGCAGCTCAACCCAAACGTCGGCGAGTACTGGGCGGACTACACGAAGCAGATCCAGTCGTTCGCCAACAAGGACAGCGTCGCTGGAACGACGTGGCCGATCCAGGGAGTCCTGCTCAAGGCGGACAAGCAACCCGTCGAGACCATCAAGCCCAAGGAGGGAACGACCGGGTGGTCGGACACCTGGATGATCTACTCCAAGGCTGCCAATCCGAACTGCATGTACCTCTGGATGAACCACATGATCTAGAACGAGGCGGAATCTTCGGTGTAAGAGTGATTGGGTGTAGTAGGGTTCTTCATTTTAGTATTTGAGCTATGTTATAATAAGTTTAACTGCAGTTAGTTTCTGTCATAGGTGTTTGGATTGTGTGAGTA
>JBOHAY010000179.1:0-4648 GCA_050697935.1 Gaiellaceae bacterium
TCGCTCCATGGATGGCCTTTCTCGTCTACGACGACGTTCCCGGTGTGATCGGAAGAGTCGGGACGATGTTCGGAAACGCGGGCGTGAACATCGCGAACATGGCTGTCTCCCGCACGACGGAAGGCGGGAAGGCGCTCATGGTCTTCTCCATCGACTCGCCGGCCCCGCCTGAGCTCGTCGAGAAGGTGACGGCTTCGGGATTCGATGACGCGCGGTTCATCTCTCTTGGCTGAGCTGCCGCGGCTCGGCGAGCGCGGCGGCGGCTGGGTCGCGCTGCAATTTGCGCTCATGGCCACGATCCTCGTCCTGGGCGTCGCGGGCCCCAGCTGGCCTGACTCCGCGCGCTGGTGGCTGAAGGGCGCGGGAGTGCTGCTCGTGTTCGGCGGCGCGCTCGTCTTCGTGAAGGCCGGTCGCGCGCTTGGCTCGGAGCTCACGCCGTTTCCCAAGCCTGCCGACGCAGGTGAACTCGTGGAGACTGGGCCGTACGCCGTCGTCCGCCATCCCGTGTACTCGGGCGGCGTGCTCTTCTTCGCGGGCATCTCGCTAGTTCTCTCGCTATGGGCCCTCGTTGCGACGGCTGCTCTCGCGGTCCTGTGGGCGTTGAAGGCGCGGGTCGAAGAGCGGTTCCTGCGGGAGCGGTACCCCGCGTACGACGAGTACTGCTCACGCACTCGCTACCGGCTCGTCCCCTTCCTCTACTGACTCGCCGAGGGCGAGCGTGACCGCCTCGTCCAGTGTGAGCTTCGTCCCCCTCTCCCAGGCCTCGGCGAAGGCGGCCTCGTCGAGCGTTGCACGGATGAGCTCGAGTGTCGCCTCGTTTCTCTCCTCCTGGTAGAGCGGCACGTGCATGCCTCGCTCGTCGTGCAAGTGGAGTGAGCTCGATAGCAGCCGGGCGGCGCTCTCGACGTGACCTGCTCGTGCATGGATCGCGGCCACGCGGCTGATGCCGTCGAGCATGTGTTGAACGTCGCCCTCGTCGCGCCTGATTCGCAGACCTTCCCGCGCCGCTTCGATGGCGTCATCGAACTGATCCCCGTCGCGAGCACGCGACGACGAAAGGTCGAGCGCAAAAGCAAGATCCCGGACGTTGCCCGTGGCTCGGGCTGTCTGGAGGAGCTCCTCGGCCAGCTCCCGCGCTCGCTCCAGGTCGCCGAGCTCCTGGTAGGCCCACGAGAGGTTGAAGCGCACGAGCTGAACGTCGTGCTCGGCGCCGAGCTCGGCAAAACGCCGCAGCGCATCCTCGAGGGGTGGCTGCGCTCGCGCGGGGTCGCCCGACTCGATTGCGACATAGCCCTGGAAGAAGTTAGCGCGGGCGATCCCCCAGTCATCCTCCAGGTCGCTGTACAGCGCGAGCGCCTCGTCCGCAAACAGGCGGCCCCGCTCGTACTCGCGGACGTCGACGGCGGCGCCGACAGCACCCGTCAATGCGGACGCACGAGCGGCGGTCGGCGAGGCGTCAGCAGCAAGAACCTGGTCGAGCCAGCTCATGCCCTCGGTGTGGTAGCCGCGAACTGCCCAGAGTCGCCACATGCCGCCAGCCAGCTGCACGGCCATCTGTGTCTCGCCCACGGCGATCAGGCGTTCCAGTGCAGCGCGGACGTTGTCGTGCTCGATCTCCATGCGGTCGAGCCACTCCCGCGACACCGAGACCTCCCGCGGCAGCGACTCCGCCTGGGCGATGAAGTACCCCGCATGTCGTACTCGAAGCCCGTCGGCTTCGCTCGACTTCTCGAGCTGCTCTCCCGCGAACTCGCGGATCGTCTCGAGCATCCAGTAGCGAGGCTCGAGCCCGGTATCGCGCTTGCGCAGAAGGCTCTTGTCGATGAGCGACTGCAGCGTGTCGGGGTCGGCTCCGGCGACCTCTTCCGCCGCCTCGTAGGTGCAGCCGCCGGCGAAGACGGCGAGCCGCGCGAAGAGCCGCTGCTCCTCTTGCGAGAGGAGCTCGTGGCTCCACTCGATCGTCGCCCGCAGCGTCTGCTGACGGGGATCCGCGTCTCGATCGCCCCTGAGCAGGTCGAGGCGCCGCGAGAGGCGCTCGAGCAGTTGCTCGGCGGAGAAGACGGCGGTGCGGGCGGCGGCGAGCTCGATGGCGAGCGGGAGCTCGTCGAGTCGGGCGCACAGCTCGTCGACGGCCGGCGAAGGGGTGAAGGTAGGGTCGACGGCGCGGGCTCGTGCGAGGAACAGTGCCGTCCCGTCGGCCTCGGCGAGCGGTGGCACCGGCCAGGCCTGCTCGCCGCCGATGCGCAGGCGCTCGCGGCTCGTCACGAGCAGGCACGACCCGTTCGAGGCACGCAGCGCCGCGATCCGTTGCGCCGCGGGCGGCAGCAGGTGCTCGACGTTGTCGAGCAGGAGGAGCAGCGTCTTGCCGGACAGGTGCGCGACGAGCGTCTCCTCGAGCAGTGTGCCGGGCTCCTCGCTCACCGCGAGCGTCCTGGCGAGCGCGGGGAGGACGAGCTCGGGATCGCGCAGCGGCGCGAGCGGCACCCAGAAGACCCCGTCCGGGAACGACTCCGAAGCCTGCGCCGCCGCCTGCAGGGCAAGCCGGGTCTTGCCGGTGCCGCCCGGACCCGTGAGTGTCAGCAGCCGCGTGCCGTCCCCGGTCAGGAGCTCGACGACGTCGGCGAGCTCTGCCTCGCGCCCGAGGAACGGGGTCGCGGGGACGGGCAGGTTCGTCCGGTACAGCGTCTTGAGCGGCGGAAAGCCGCCGTCGGCGAGCTGGAAGATGCGCTCTGGTGCCGACAGGTCCTTGAGCCGATGCTCCCCGAGGTCCGTCAGCTGGGTCTCGACGAGTGAGGCGGTTGAGGCCGACACGAGCACCTGCCCGCCATGTCCGGCGGCCGCTATCCGCGCTCCCTTGTGAACGTCGGATCCGATGTAGCCCTCCGCGGTGAGGAGTGGTGTCCCCGTGTGCAGGCCGACCCGCACCTGGATGGGGCCGGAGGCGAGCGCCTCGGCAAAGGAACCCGCAGCGCCCAGCGCTCCCGGCGCCGTCGGAAAGGCGAAGAAGAAGGCGTCCCCCTGCGTGTCGACCTCGATCCCTCCCTGCGCAGCGCACGCCTCGCGAATGACCCGCCGATGTTCGGCCAGAGCCGCCGCGTAGTTCTCAGCGCCAAGCTCGTGGAGGAGCCGTGTCGACCCCTCCACGTCTGTGAACAGGAAGGTGACCGTGCCGGAGGGCAGGTCGCGCCGCACGCGCGAATCATGCGCGATGGCGAGTCGCGAGGGTAGGCTGCGCTCAGTGGTCGCGACCTGGCCGGAGCCGGTCGAACGGGTGTCTTCCTTCCTCCGCGATGCCGGAGCGGAAGCGCGCATCCAGGAGTTTCCCGACGGCACGCCGACGGCCGCCGACGCGGCCGCCGCGGTGGGGTGCGGGCTCGACCAGATCGTGAAGTCCCTCGTCCTGGTGTGCGGTGGCAAGTCGGTCGTCGCGCTCGTCCCGGGTGACCGGCGCGGCGATCCGGTGAAGGTCGCGCGTGCCGTGGGAGCCGAGTCGGCTCGGATTGCCTCCGCAACCGAAGTCGAGAAGGCGACCGGGTTCACTCCGGGCTCGGTTGCCCCGTTCCCGTTGCCGAACGTCGACACCGTTCTGATGGAACGCTCGCTCCTGCAGCACCCGCTCGTGTGGGCAGGCGCGGGATCGTCGCACCACATGATCGGGATCGCCCCGGTTGAGCTCGGCCGGGTCGCCCGAGCGAAGCCGTTGGACGTCGTTAGCGACGCTGCCTACGATTCATCGAGAGAGAAGGAGAGCTGAGCTTCATGCAAGAGACCGAGAAGATCTGGATGAACGGCGAGCTCGTCGACTGGGCCGACGCCAAGATCCACGTGGCGTCGCACGGGCTCCACTACGGCTCGGGAGTGTTCGAGGGCATCCGTTGCTACGACACGCCCGCAGGCCCGGCCGTCTTCCGGCTCCAGGACCACCTCATGCGCCTCGAGCGCTCGGCGAAGGTGCTCTACATGGATCTCCCGTACACGGTCGAGGAGATCCGCTCGGCCGTGCACGAGCTCATTGCGGCCAACGGGCTCGCATCCTGTTACATCCGACCCGTCGCGTTCTACGGCTACGGCGAGCTCGGTGTCGCGACGGCCGGCAACCCCGTCGACGTGGCGATAATCAGCTTCCCCTGGGGCGCCTACCTCGGGGAGGACAGCCAGAACGCCGGCATCACGGCGAAGATCTCGAGCTGGGAGCGCGTGGGGCCGAATGTGATTCCGCATGTCGCAAAAGCGACGGGGATCTATCTGAACTCGATGCTTGCGACGACCGAGGCGCGGCGCGCCGGCTATGACGAGGCGATCATGCTCTCCCATGGCGGCTATGTGGCCGACGGACCGGGGGAGAACATCTTCGTGGTCAAGGACGGCGTCCTCAAGACGCCTCCGCTTGCGATGTCGATCCTGCCAGGGATCACGCGGGACACGGTTATCCAGATCGCCCAGGATCTCGGCTACCGCGTGGAGGAGTCGCTGCTCATCCGCACCGATCTCTATCTCGCGGACGAGGTCTTCATGGTCGGCACGGCGACGGAGGTTGCGCCTCTGCGAGCGATCGACGACCGGGAGATCGGGGTCGGGCCGGTGACGCGCGAGCTGCAGAGCGCCTACCTGGAGACGGTGCAGGGCCGCGGCGAGCGCTGGAGCCAGT
>JBOHAY010000180.1:0-3458 GCA_050697935.1 Gaiellaceae bacterium
CCCTCCAGCATGAACGGCCCGCGCACGAACCAGTTCGTCGCCCCGACGAGCTTCATCACCTCGATCTCGCGACGACGAGCGAAGATGGAGAGCCGGATGGTGTTGGCGATGAGGATCGTCGACGCCGCGAGCAGGATGACGACCGCAATGAGGAACACGATCTGAATGGCGCGCGCGATCTGGAGGATCCTCTGCGAGACCTCCTTGCCCCATCGCACCTCGCCGACCGCGGCGAGCTTGGAGCCCTGGACGGTACGGGCGATCCCCTCGGTGTCCTCGCCCTTCACGGGGAGCACGTCGAACGACGCAGGCAACGGGTTGGACAGGAGATTCTCGGTGAGCTCGGGCGAGCGCTTGCGCATGATCGCGAGCGCTTCCGCCTTGGTGACGAAGTCGATGCCGCCGGCCTTGACGCGATCATCCGACTCGAGCAGCACGCGGAGCTCGTCGATCTGCCTCGTGGACGCGCCGTCCCTGATGAAGACGTGCACCGCGAGTTCGCGCTTCTTGTCGTCGGACCACGACACGAGCCATGTGCCGAGGCCGATGAAGACCCCGATGAGGAACATCCCGATGAGCACCGAGACCGCCGAGGCGACGGTCGTCGACACGTTTGCGCCGATCGACTTGATCGCCTCCGAGAACACCAGGCGGAAGCGCGTCATTCCTCCGAGTACCCCCCACGCCGCTCGTCGCGCACGAGCCTGCCCGCCTCGAGCGCGATCACGCGCTTGCGCATCTTGTCCACCATCTCGCGGTCGTGGGTGACCATGAGAATCGTCGTGCCCGTTCGGTTGATGCGGTAGAGCAGCTGCATGATCCCGACCGACGTGTCCGGGTCCAGGTTCCCGGTGGGCTCGTCGCAAATCAGTAGCGGCGGATGGTTGACGAACGCGCGCGCGATCGAGACGCGCTGCTGCTCCCCGCCGGAGAGCTCCTCGGGCCGTGAGTTCATCTTGTGCGCCAGTCCGACGAGGTTCATGACCTCGGGCACCTTCTTGCGAATCTGCGCATTCGACTCGCCCTGCACGCGCAGCGCGTACCCGATGTTCTCGACAGCGGTGCGGTTCGGCAGGAGCTTGAAATCCTGGAAGACGCAGCCGAGGTTTCGCCTCAGGAGCGGAACCTTCGACCCTTTGAGACGACCGAGGTCGCGACCTCCGACGATGATCCTGCCCTCCGTCGGCTCGAGCTCCTTGAGGAGAAGGCGAATCACGGTTGACTTACCCGAGCCCGAGGCCCCGACGACGAATACGAACTCGCCCTTGTCGATCGTGAACGAGACACCGTCGAGAGCCGTGACGTTGGGCTCGTAGACCTTCTTGACGCCCTCGAACACGATCATCGTGGAGCCGCTCGGATCGGCGACTGCCGGAAGTGGCTCCGCGCTTGTCTCTGGTTCGGCCAACGCCGTCATCGTTCCGTCTGTTTCCAAGTCGTCGTCCAACACCGGGCGAAGGGCTGAGGCAGCCTGGGGCGGCTGCTCCGGTTCGGGGGGAGCGCCGATTGTAGCTGACACTTCAGACCGTCCTAGAGAACCTTCCCCGCCGCCTTGGCGAGGAGATACGAGTGGACGAAGCCGTCGAGCGCGCCGTCGAGCACGGACTGTGCATTGCCGACCTCGTGGTCGGTCCGATGATCCTTGACGAGCTGGTAGGGGTGAAGCACGTACGAGCGGATTTGACTCCCGAAGCCGATGTCCTGCGCTGCGCCACGCTCGCGGGCGAGCTCGGCCTCGCGCTTCTCCTCCTCGAGCTCGGCCAGACGCGACTTGAGGATGCGAAGTGCCGTCTGCTTGTTCGACGTCTGCGAGCGCTCGTTCTGGCACTGAACGACGATCCCGGTCGGGATGTGTGTGATCCGAACGGCCGAGTCGGTCTTGTTGACGTGCTGGCCACCCGCGCCGCTCGAGCGGTACGTGTCGATCCGCAGATCCGACTCGTCGACCTCGATCGGCGCGTCGTCGGCGAGGAGCGGCGCGACGACCACCTGGGCAAAGGCGGTATGGCGCCGATGCGCGGCATCGAATGGCGAGAGCCGCACGAGACGATGAACGCCGCGCTCGGCCTTCAGCGTGCCATATGCGTTCTCGCCACGTACGGCGACCGTAGTCGACTTCAAGCCCGCCTCCTCCCCGGGGCTCGCCTCCAGCACCTCCGTCTCGAATCCGCGGTCGGCCGTCCAACGCAGATACATGCGGAGGAGCATGTCCGCCCAGTCCTGGGCGTCCGTGCCTCCCGTTCCCGCGTGCACCTCGAAGATCGCGTCCCCCGCGTCGTACTCGCCCGTGAAGAGCGCATCCTCCTGCAGCCGGCCGAGCTCGCCTTCGAGCGACGCGACGAGCTGCCCGATCTCGTCCTCGTCCTCGCCGAGTGAGAGGAGCTCCTTCGCGTCGTCGTACTCGCGCTTGAGGCGCTCGTAGCGCTCCAACTTGCGCGTGATCCGTGAGTGCTCCGTCGAGATACGCGTGGCTCCGTTCTGGTCGTCCCAGAAACCTGGGGCGCCCATGGCGTCCTCGAGCTCGGTGCGCCGGCGCGCTAGGCGGTCCGGGTCAAAGGTAATCACGGACCCAGGCGAGCTGGGCCCCAATCTCCTCCAGGCGCTGGTCGAGCGGCTTGCCGGACTCGTCGGCCACGCGTCGATGGTAGCGAGGCCGCCCGAGGGCAGAGGCGCCGGGCGTCGTCAAGCGATGACGCCTCTGCCCATCGCGCATGCACGCGTCAGTTCTGGAGGTGGTAGACGAAGTCGTACTCAGTTCCCTTGTCGTTGCGAGCCTTGAGGTCCATCCAACCAGTGGCGCGAGAGTACTTGCCGGTGCCGCCGGTGATGATGACCTTGCTCGGGCGGGTGTCGAGGAACGGCCCCTGAACAGTGATCAGGCCGCCGGGAAGGAACGCGGTCCAGGAGCATTCCCACGTTTCGCCGACGACTGTTCGCACGCAGTACCCGTTGTCACTGCCAACCTTCCGCGTGTTGCCCGCGTTGTAGAGACCATTCGCATACGTGAGGATGTCTCCCGCGGAGTCACCCTTTGCGCCGGTGTCCGTGACCACGCCGGTCGTGTTGTGTTCGACGACCCTGATCGTGGCCGTGAAGCCGCTTGGTCGTGCGCCGGCAACGGTCGTACCGGCGTGCAGGGCGATCCCGACACTGACGATCAGGATCAACGTCACGAGGGCTAGGAACGTACGCATCTCAACCTCCTCACATCGAAGTGGGTCATTGATCTCGGATTCAGCGTCAGCCACGTGGCCCCCAGTCGACCGAACTCTCCCAGAGCCTTGTCTTCGTGATCTGCCGGATGTTCGAGCCGTCGGCGTTCATGACGAACACATCCGCGGCGCCCTCCGGCCCAGTTCCAGGAGTCCGCGCCGTCACGATCATGCGGCCGTCCGGCGAGAAGGTGGCCGATAGATACCCATTCGGCAATTCGTTCGTGAGCTTCGTCAGGCCGGTTC
>JBOHAY010000181.1:0-5944 GCA_050697935.1 Gaiellaceae bacterium
CTGGTCGAGGCTATCCCCGAGCTGTCTGGAACACACGCGCTCGTCGGGATACCCGGCACGGCCCCTCGGCCCGGGCACCGGCCCGCGGGCTGCTTCTTCGCGCCGCGCTGCCACTACGCAGAGGACCGGTGCAGCGTTTCCCAGCCGCTCCTCGAGAGCATCGCGAGCGAGCACGTCGCTCGCTGCTTCCGGCACGCAGTCGTTCTCGCCGACGCGGCCGCCTCGCGCCCGGTCGCGGTGCCCCGGCCCGAGATCGAGGTCGAGGATGCGCTCGTCTCCGTGAGTGGTGTATGTGCGTCCTACGGGCCACGACAGGTGCTGTTCGACGTCGAGCTCATGGTCAGACCGCGCGAGTGCCTGGCGCTCGTAGGCGAGTCCGGCTCGGGCAAGACGACGCTCGCCCGCTGCGTCGGCGGACTGCACGAGGACTTCACGGGAACGATCGCCTACCAGGGCCGACCGCTGGCGTGTGGGTCGCGCGCGCGCGACGCAGATACGCGCCGGGAGATCCAGTACGTCTTCCAGAGCCCCTACAACTCGCTCAATCCGCGCAAGACGGTCGGCCAGATCATCGCGCAGCCGTTGAGCCTGTTCTTCGCCGCCGGCGGCGCGGACGCGCGGCGTCGCGCGACGGAGGCGCTCGAGCGCGTGCAGCTCTCGTCCTCGGTTCTCAACCGCTACCCCCATCAGCTCTCGGGAGGCGAGCGGCAACGCGTCGCGATCGCCCGTGCCCTTGTTGCGGAGCCGCAGCTGCTCGTGTGCGACGAGGTCACGTCCGCGCTCGACGTGTCGGTGCAGGCGGCGATCGTCGACGTGCTCGCCGACCTGCAGCGCGAGCTCCACATCGGACTGCTCTTCGTCACGCACAACCTCGCCCTGATCCGCACGATCGCACAGGAGGTCGCGGTGATGAGCGAAGGCTGCATCGTCGAGCGAGGTCTCGTCGACGACGTGCTCGATGGGCCCCAGGCGGACTACACGAAGCGGCTGCTCTCCGACACGCCGAGCCTCGAGGCGGCGATCGCGGCTTCGGGCTAGCGAAGCCACGGAAAGGAGAGGACATGTCCTCTGAGAACGGCCCGCACGCAGATCTCGAGGGTGCAGGAACGACGTCTCCCCTGGTCGCGATCCCGCCGCACAGCTTCTTCGGCGCTCCCTTCTGCGACCTCGCCTCGTTCGATCACGAGGTCGCGCTGCTGGGAGTGCCCTACGACCAGGGATCACTGATTCCCTACTGCCGCGTAGGTCAGTCGCAAGGTCCCAACGCGGTGCGCGCCAACCCGACGTTCTTCTACGGCGGGAACCCCTTCGACGGGCCGCCTGATCCGAGCAAGCCGTGCGTGGGGTTCCAGTGCGTTGACGACGGGAAGGAGTACCTGGCCGGTGTGACGATGGCCGACATCGGGGACGTCGTCATCACCCCCGGCGACCTTAGGGCATTCGTCAACACGACGACCGAGGTCGCGAGACACGTCGCCGCTCGCGGAGCCGTGTTGGTCAGCGTCGGCGGCGACCACTCGATCACGTTCCCCCTCGTCCGCGGAATGGAGCCGTGGGGCGAGATCGAGCTGCTTCACTTCGACGCTCATTTCGACGTACGAGACAGCGTCGCGGGGTCGCCCTACTCCCACTCGAGCCCGATCCGCCGGATCTCGGAGTTGTCGTTCGTCAGCCGGATCACGCAGTTCGGTATCCGGAACTTCGCGTCGAAGGAGTCCCTCTCGGCGGCAGCCAAGATCGGCACCGTCGTCGTACCGGGGTCCGAGCTGCACAGGAAAGGACCGGGGGCCTGCGTCGCGGAGTACGCGCCAACCGGGAAGAACGTCTACGTCACCATCGACACCGACTTCTTCGACGGCGCGATCGTTCCCGGAACGGTGCTGCCAGAGCCGGGCGGCTTCACGCTCCAGGAGTTCCGAGACTGCGTCCAGGTCATCGCTGAGCGGTCGAACGTGATCGGCTTCGACGTCGTGTGCCTCAACCCGCTCGTCGACACTGCGTGGTACGGCGGCGTGACGACCCGACTCGTCTCGTACGTGATGGCGTACACGCTTGGCTACGTCTTCGCCGCTCGACAGAACCACGTCGCAGCCGCGGGCTCCGCCACAGGAGCCTAGAGCACACGAAACGCCCAGACCCGGACGCGCACGTGGGGCTCGCCCTCAGGCATCGCCTGGAACTCGTCGCCTCGCTCGACCAGCTCCCAACGACTCAAGGCCTCGAGCTCGCCGATCTTGTGCTCGAAGCCCGGCGGGACCCGATCCGAGCGGAGCGTGAAGATCACGTGACCCCCCTGCCGCGTGATTCGCACGAGCTCGTCCAGCGAAGCGGCCGGCGCGTGCCCGGCGGTGAGCACTCCCGCGGACACGACGGCGTCGTACGAGCCGGTCTCGTAGGCGAGGGCGTCGCCGAGCCTGCCCTCGCTCAGCTCGTCATAGACGTGCTTGCGCGAAGCTTCGTCGAGCATTCCGGGCGAGAGGTCGAGGCCGTCCAACCGCGTGAAACCCGCGTCGGCGAGGGCGACTCCGAGAAGGCCGGTTCCCGCGCCGGCGTCGAGGATCCGAGCATTGGACGCCAGAAGCCTCCTAGCGACCGCCGAGACCGCTTCCGGCGCCCGATAGCCCATGCCGTCGACGAGCTCGACGTCATAGGCCGACGCGATCCGATCGTACTCCGTGCGAAGTGCCTCGAAATCGGCTGCGCGGTAGAGGCGTTCCACATCGATTCTCGGCGCTGTGCTCGAGGGGCGCGAGCCGGCGCGAACGAGCCAGAGCCCGACGAGCACGCAGACCGCGATCATCACGGCGTATGCAGCCCGGGCGCCCGCCGCGTCGGCAATGCCTCCCGCGAGGAGCGGGCCGACCGTCGATGCCGCGGCCCAGCCGAGCATGACGAGGCCCATGACAGAGCCCCGTCCGAGGGCCGAGCGATGGGCGCCCGCAGCAGCCAGCGGATAGATGATCGTGTCCATCGTCGACCAGGGCGGGGCACGGAGGAGCACGAATGCCACCGCCGCGAGGGTCGAGCTGCTGGTCAAGATGAGGACGATCGACAAGCCGGCGAGGAGTGCCGCGAAGCCGCCGACACGAAGCGTCGCGGAGCGCGCTCCGAGCCGGGCCACGATCGCGCTCACCACCGTGTAGACCAACGAAGCGGCCGAGAAGAGGAGCCCGATCTCGGCCGACGACACGCCGTTCTCGCGCAGCTGGAGCGGAACGAGCAGGTTGACGCCCCCACCGACGAGGCCGATGAGCACGATGATCGCGATCCCGGCGAGCACGAGCTCGTCTCGGCGCACGAGCCGAAACACCTCGCGCAGCGGTTGCTGCGTCACGTCGCCAGTCGCCGCCGGCGCGGCGACCAAGAGCGCCATCGTCACGATGGCCGCGGCGACCGCGAGTGCGAGAAATGGCGTTCCGGTCTCGAAGCGATCTGCCAGGACGCCGGCAAGCACGGGCCCGAGCGTGAATCCGACACCCGCTACGGTTGTGGCGGCCGCGAGCGCGCCGGCGCGCCGGTCCTCCGAGAGCGAGTTCGAGAGCCACGACGCGCCTGCGCCCCAAAGCGCTCCGAAGGCGACCCCGAATGCAGCTCGCGCGGCGAGCAGCGACCAGAACTCGTCGGCGAGCCCCTGCCCGAGAGTTGCCAGCGTGAACAGGCAGGCCGACGCGATCGTCACCTGGCGTGCGCCAAAACGGTCGGCGAGCACTCCGAGCGGCAACGCGACGACCAGCGCCGCGAGACTCGAGGAAGCGAGGATCATGCCGGTCTCGACTCCCGACAACCCGAACTCGTCCGCGAACGTGGGCGCGAGCGGGACGATCGCGATCCAGACGAGCGTCTCGAGCAGGAAGAGCCCGTAGATCGGAGCGACGGTCCGGCGCATGCCCGTCAGTCTCACCGGTCGCCGCGTCCTCGTCCGAGCGCAGCCATAGCCGCGCTCAGCCCGTCACTCGCGCAGCTTCCTGTGCCACTTGACCAGCCCCACTACGATGCCCGCCGCGAAGATGCCCAGCAGCCACGGGATGCCCACGGCGATGGCTGCGATGAGGTCGACGTCTCTTTGGGAGAAGCAGACAAAGTCCGTTTCGCGGCAGTCTGTGTCGCCCCAGCTCGCGGCGTAGAGCCAGGCGACGATGGCGAGCAGCGTCCACACGACGACGAAGCGCCGAAATGTTACGAGCCGACCGCTGCGATCGCGGTGCTGTCTGTCTCCTTCGGGAAACAATGCTGCGCTCGGGCGCCTCGTTCTGCCGCGCTCGGCTACACGCCGCGCGGCGAGCGGTCGTCGAGCGCAACCTTCATGAGGTCGCGGATCGACACGATCCCGACGACGCGGCCTTCCTCGACTACCGGCAGGTGCCGGAAGCCACCGTGGATCATCAGCGACGCCGCGTGATCCGTCGTGTCGGTCGGCTCGATCGTGTCGGGATGGCGTGTCATCCAGTCGGCCGCCGGCGCGCTGCCGTCGTGACCAGCGGCGACCGCCTTCATCACGTCCCGCTCGGTAAGGATCGCGGAGATGGCCTCCCCATCGAGGAGGACGACGGCGCCGACGCCTCGCGCGGCCATCTGTGCAGCCGCCTCGCCGATCGTGGCATCGGCCGCGATCGTCAGCAGACTCTTCGTCATGTGACCGGCGACGAGCGGCATTCGCCGATTCTAGACAGGTCCCGCCTGCCAGTCGTGCCCCGCTCCAAGGGGCTCAGAGGCGCTCCGGGTCGCTCCATGCCGCTCGCAGAAGGCGACCACTGCGGGTCGTCGGTTCGCAGCCGATCCCGCGATCTTGTACTCGCGTTGGAGCCTGGCGGCCCGATTCAGCGCCCGAGCCAGCCACCGTCGACGGGCAGGACAGCTCCGCAGACGTAGCCGGCTTCGGGCGAGACGAGGAAAGCGACCGCGGCCGCAATCTCCTCGTTCGTCGCCCAGCGCCCCAGCGGAATGCGCGAGCTGATGGCCGCGTTCCGTTCGGGATCGGCGCGCAACGGCTCCGTCTGGTCGTTCGCGACGTAGCCGGGCGCTACCGCGTTCACGCGAATGCCGAGTGCGGCCCACTCGTTGGCCAGCGCATGCGTGAGATTCGCGACGCCCGCTTTGCTCGCGGCGTAGCTCGACACCATCCATCCGCCTTGAAAGGCGAGAACCGAAGCGTTGAGCACGATACGCCCGCCGGTGCCCTGCTCGACGAACCGTCTCGCGGCAGCTCGCGCCACGGCGAAGGTGGCAACGAGATTCACGTCCACGACGCGTCGCCAGTCCTCGAGCGAGACATCGAGAGCCGGCTCGCGACGCACCGTTCCCGCATTGCACACCGCGATGTCGAGGCGGCCGAGCTCGGCCGCCACGGTCTCGACAGCGGCGTCAGCCGCCCCTGGATCACTGAGATCGGCTCGAGCGACCACAGCCCGGCGGCCCAGGCCTCGGATCTCCGCCACGACGTCGGCCGCATCGCCGCGCTGCACCAATGCGAGATCCGCCCCGCGCCGGGCGAGCTCGACGGCGGTCGCGCGACCGATGCCGCGACTCGCGCCGGTGACGAGCGCGGCGTCGCCCGCGAGCGGCAGGTGCTCGCTGCTCATGCGCCCGTGCGATAACGCGCGACCGCGCCAGCGTCGAGCTCGATCCCGAGCCCAGGCGCCCCGGGGACCGCGACGCAACCGTCGCGAAGCTCGAGCTCGGGCCGGACGAGATCGCGCCGCAAAGGCGAGTCGAACAGATCCGGGTGGAGGAGCTCGAAGTACGGGGCGTTGGCCGTCGCGGCCTGGAAGTGGCAGCCGGCAGCGGCCGTGATCCCTGTCTTCCACCCGTGCGGAACGACGAGGACGCCTTCGAGCGCGGCCATGTCCGCGATGCGGCGAAGCTCCGTGAGCCCGCCACAGCGACCCACGTCCGGCTGGAGCGCGTCGACTGCTCCGTCCCGGATCCACTCCCGGCACTCGTGCAC
>JBOHAY010000182.1:0-3074 GCA_050697935.1 Gaiellaceae bacterium
CAGGAAGCTCGCGAAGTCGCTTCTCGCGCGCGCATCGACCCAGATCTGATGACCCTGGGCGCCCGCGCGAAGCATCTCCGCGCGCAGCTCGGCGGGAATGCGGCGGGCCTTCTCCCAGTCCCGGCGCGTGACACGGATGAGGCTCGCGTCGTCGGAGTCGTGCTCGAGCGACTCCTCGAGCGGGCGCAAGCGCTCGAGCAGCGAGCCGATCTCGTCGTCCACGAATCGCTCGTGCGCGATGCGCCCGAGGGTTGCGAGCGCCTCGGCCCGCGCGGGGTGGCCGCCGGGCGGCATCGTCACCTTCTGGTCCCAGCCCAAGACGCCCATGGAGCGGAACAGATCGGAGATCTCTGCCAGGCGCTCCCTGAGCGTACGAAGGTCGGCATCCACCGCGGCGGACTCTACCGACGGCGGTAGGATCGGCGTCCGATGCCCAGCGTCCTGATCGTCGGGGACACCGTCCGCACGCCCGAGCTCCGCCACGAAGTGCCTCTCGGCATTCCCGACCCCTTCTTCTACGCGGAGATCGGTGGTCGACGGATCGTCGTCACGAGCGCAATGGAGGCCGCGCGCGTGGAGGCGCTCGGAACCGGCTTGGAAGTTCACACGACGGAGGAGTTCGGCGCGGACGAGCTTCGTCGCAGCGGTCTCGATTCCGATGCGTACACGAACGAGCTCGCTGCGCGTGTCATTCGGGGTCTGGGCATCGAGCGCGCGGCGGTGCCGCGAGCCTTCCCGCTCGGGATCGCCGACAGATTGCGGACGAACGGCGTCGAGCTGACGGTCGACCAGAACCTCTTCGACGATCGCCGGCGGCGAAAGAGCGGGCACGAGCTTGCGGGAATCCGCCGGGCTCAGCGAGCAGCCGAGGCGGGCATGGCCACGGCGCGCGAGCTCCTTTCCCGCGCGGAGCGCGCGAACGGGGGGCTCGCACTGAAGGGACAGCCGCTCACGTGTGAGCTCCTGAAGGAGCACGTTCAGGCGGCATTCCTCGCGCACGGCGCGATCGCTCAGGAGATGATCGTCTCGCACGGAGTCCAGACCGCCGTCGGGCACGACATGGGATCCGGGCCTATCGCAGCCGACGACGTCGTTCTCCTCGATCTGTTTCCGGTCGACTTCGAGTCGAGCTGCCTCGCGGACATCACGCGCACCTTCGTCGTGGGCAGCCCTCCCGAGGAGTTCCGCGAGTGGCATCGACTCTGTCGCGAGGCACTCGATCTCGCAGCGGCCGAGGTCCGCCCAGGCGTCAACGGTGGCGACCTCCACCGCCTCGTCTCCGAGTTCTTCTCCCACCGCGGCTTCCCGACGCTTCTGACCAAGACCGAGGGCGAGCCGCTGCTCGACGGCTTCTACCACGGTCTCGGCCACGGCGTGGGCCTCGAGGTACACGAGTCGCCGAGTCTGGGAATGATCGGCGAGGAGCTCGTGGCGGGCGACGTCATCACGATCGAGCCCGGCCTGTACCGCCAGGGATTCGGCGGCGTGCGCGTCGAGGATCTCCTGTACGTGACCGAGGACGGATACGAGCTTCTGACGGACTGCCCCTACGAGATGGAGGTCTGACGATGGAGTCGAACCCTCGCGTTTCTCGGACAGCGTCAGGCGACGCCGGCGACAAGCGCGAGAAGGCGATCGAGACGCTACTCGCGGAGGAGCGCCGCTATCCACCACCCTCGGAGTTCGCCGCCGAGGCGAACGTTGCCGTCGACATCTACGACATCCCCTTCGAGGAGTTCTGGGAGCGTCAGGGACGCGAGCAGGTCACCTGGTTCGAACCGTTCACCTCACTTCTCGAGTGGGAGCTCCCGTACGCGAAGTGGTACGGCGGCGGGAAGATCAACGTCACCTACAACTGCCTCGACCGCCACGTCGAGGCTGGGCTCGGCGATCGCGTCGCTTTCTACTACGAAGGAGAGCCCGTCGACGAGCGCGCGGCGATCACGTACGCCCAGCTGCTGGAGGAGGTCGTCAAGGCCGCAAATGGCCTGAAGGCGCTGGGCGTGGGAAAGGGCACGCCGGTCGGCATCTACATGGGCATGGGCCCGGGGCTCCCGATCGCCATGCTGGCGTGTGCGCGCCTCGGTGCGCCGCACACGGTCGTCTTCGGCGGCTTCTCGGCCGAGTCGCTCGCCGATCGGCTCAACGACATGCGCTGCGAGGTGCTCCTCACGCAGGACGAGAGCTTCAGGCGCGGATCGGTCGTCCCGCTCAAGCGCAACGCGGACGAGGCGCTGCTCTCGTGCCCAGGTGTGAAGCGAGTGGTCGTCGGGCAGCGCACGCGCGCGGAAGTGCCGATGGTGGAGGGTCGCGATTTGACCTGGAACCAGCTCCTCGAAGGACAGTCGGCCGATCCGTCGTCGTGCCCGTGCGAGCCGATGGACTCGGAAGATCTCCTGTATCTCCTCTACACGAGCGGGACGACCGCGAAGCCGAAGGGGATCGCGCATACGACAGCGGGCTACCTCGTCGGTGTCGCCGCGACGCACAGCGCGATCTTCGACCTGAAGCCGGAGACCGACGTCTACTGGTGCGCAGCCGACATTGGCTGGGTCACCGGCCACAGCTACATCGTCTACGGGCCGCTGTGCAACGGAGCGACCAGCGTGCTGTACGAAGGGACACCCGACTTTCCCGACAAGGGGCGCTGGTGGGACATCGTCGAGCGCTACCAGGTGACGATCCTGTACACGGCGCCGACGGCGATCCGCGCGCACATGAAGTGGGGGCCGGAGCATTCGGCGAAGCACGACCTCTCTTCGCTTCGCCTCCTCGGCACCGTCGGCGAGCCGATCAACCCCGAGGCGTGGATGTGGTACCGCGAGCATGTCGGCGGCGGCCGCACACCGGTCGTCGACACGTGGTGGCAGACGGAGACCGGGATGGTCATGATCACGCCGCTGCCCGGGCTCACCACCACCAAGCCGGGCTCGGCGACCAAGCCCTTCCCTGGCGTCGACGCAGCCGTCTTCGACGAGCAGGGCCGGGAGGTCGGGCCGGGCGGCGGCGGCTACCTGGTCTTGCGCAATCCGTGGCCGGCGATGCTGCGCGGGATCTACGGCGACGACGAGCGC
>JBOHAY010000183.1:0-15107 GCA_050697935.1 Gaiellaceae bacterium
CATGGCACGGCGCTCAGGGAGAGCCGCCGTTCTCGGCTTCCGACCTGCTCCGACTGCGACGGCTCTATCCTGACCTCGCGAGCATCGCCGGGCACCGGGTCACGGGCTACGTGGACCTTTCCGAGCCGGGCACCGACCTTGCCTACTTCACGATCCTCCGCGATCCCGTGAAGCTGTGCGCGTCGCGTTTCCAGTACCACGTGGACTACCGCCGCAAGAAGCACCTGGTCTTCGACGACTGGATCCAGCAGGAGTGGCTGCGGAACGCCCAGACCCAGCGGATCGCCGGCACCCAGAGCGTCGACGACGCGATCCGGGTGATCAGCGAGCGGTCGCTGTTCGTCGGCCTCACGGAGCGGTTCGACGAGTCGATGGTTCTCCTCAAGGCGCTTCGGGCGCGCGACCTGAACATCGCGTACTCGCCGGTCAACGTTGCCAAGAAAGGCTCGATCGCAGCCTCGCTGCTCGAAGACCGTCGGACCCGGCAGGCCCTGGTCGATGCGAACCAGGCGGACCTCGCGCTCTACGAGCTCGTCTCGAACGAGTTGTATCCAGCATTGCAGCGTGAGTATGGGGTGGGCCTGGACGAGGCCGTCCTCGAGTACCGCAATGCCTCCGGGAAGGCGTTCAACCGTCGCAACCTGACGCTGTCGCGTGTGAAGCGTCACGCGTTCTACCGGCCGGTGCTGCGCCTCTACCGCGGAAGGCGCACGCGCGGCACCCTCGAGAAGCTGCTCGACCGATAATCCGATCGAGATGCGTGCACTCGCCTACTGGTTGACCATCGCCTTCGTCTTCACCGTGCCCTGGGAGAACGCGATCAAGCTGGGCGAGCTGGGCCGGATCAGCAAGCTGCTCGGTCTCGCGGCGGCGGTAGTGTGGGGCGGATCGATCCTGCTGCGACGACGGCTCCGCGAGCCGGACGCGTTTCAGAAGGTGTACTTCCTGCTCGTCGTCTGGAGCGGGCTCTCCTTTTACTGGAGCATCGACGCGGGCGCGACGACGTCGGCATTCATCACCTACGCACAGCTCCTCGTGATGCTCTTCATCATCTGGGATCTCTGCGACTCCGAGGGGGCGATCGAGACGGCGTTGCAGGCCTACGTCCTCGGAGCCTATGTCGCGGCTTTCAGCATCGTCCTCGAGTTTCTCTCCGAGCCGGACGCGAAGTTCCCGGAGCACGAGCGCCTGAGGGGGCTCGGGACGGAGGTCGACGGCATCGCGCTGATCGTCGCGATCGCGGTGCCCGCCGCGTGGTACCTGGCGGCTGGACCGACCCGCCTGCCAAGCGGTCCGGGAAGACGGCTCCTGAACTTCGCGTATGTGCCGGCCGGTCTGTTCGCCGTGGCCATCACGGGGACGCGTGGAGCGACCCTCGCTCTCGTCCCGGCGGCGATATTCGTCTTCTGGTCGCTACGGCGCGCCAGCCCGACGCTTCGGGTCGCAGCCGTGGGAACGCTTGCGGCCGCCATCCTCGTGCTCGTCGTCTATGCGCCGCGGGGGCCTCTCGCGCGCATTCAGACGGCGGCGACCGCGACTGAGCTCGGGGGCGAGGACAGCGCACTCAGCGGTCGCTGGGGAATCTGGGTCGAATCCAGTCACGCGTTCCTCGATCGACCCGTTCTCGGCGCGGGTCTGGACGCGCACCGCGCTGCTGTCTCCGGCGGCCTGGACGACATTCGTACGTTCAAGATCGCCGAGAAGGAGGCCCACAACACCTACATCTCGGTGCTCGTGGAGACCGGGATCGTCGGGTTCCTCATCTTCGTCACCATGATCGTCATCGTGGTCAAGAGGATCCGGATGCTCTCGGGTTGGCGCGCGTGGTACTGGTCTGCGCAGGTGAGCGTCCTGGCGATCGGAGCGATGTCTCTCTCGCTCGAGGAGAGCAAATCCGTTTGGGTCTTTCTGTCGCTGTGTGTGGCGACGTCGGCAGTGGCAGGCTCGCGGATGCGGTCTGCCGTGCCCGTCGCCGCGGCGTCGATCGACCTACCTACCGGCGGCAGGGCCGCGACGGGCTCCGCGCCGCGATGGCAGCCAGCTCCGTAACCGCCTCGATGACCTCCGGTCGGCGGAAGTACCGGAAGTCCTCGAACGCCGAGCCCGGGGTCTCGTAGCGCCACATCTCGAATGCGCAGGCCGTCGTTCGACGGAGCATCGTCGATCCGTACCGCCGAAGCTCGTCCGGTGACATCGCCCACAGTCCGGGACGAGGGCTGGGGATTCCGCTCGAGCCGTCACCTCCGCTCAGCACGTTGAGCCCGACCACGAGGGCGAGCTGCTGACGACGGGCCGAGGCCTGCTCGTTCGCAGCGAAGTCCTCGACCGAGCCCTTCCGCACGAGGTATCGCGCCGAGGCTGCATCGAGGTGTCGCCACTTCCAGCCGGGCCACGGCGTGCCGAACGCGGCCGCATGCTCCTCGAGGTCGGACGGGTCGGTGCGGAGCACCGTCGGCATCGTTGGCCAGAGCTCCTTGCTGTGCCGCGCCATCTCGTCGAGCACGTTGTTGGAGATGACGGTGCCGCTCCACTGGCTTCGAGCCTTGGCTTCGCTGACGAGCTGGTGGGCGACGATCGTCCCGTCCGCGACAAACTCGTCCAGGTCGATGTCGCGGAACTCGTCCACGAGCGCTTTCCAGAGGTCGATGTCAAACGTCCCATCCGGATTCTTGTAATGACGTTGAGCGCCGACCAGGATCACGAACACGCGCATCGACTTCGATTGGGCAGCGAGCAGATCGGCGACCGCGGACTCGGGCGTGATCGTCAGCTTCGTCCCCGTAAACACCTGGCCGTAGAGCTCTTTCGGGAGCTTCGGCGGTCCGAGCGGGATCCCGCGCCTGGCAATCGGTGTTGCAGAGCCCGGCGGCCTGGTCTGATCGGGCGTGGTCGGAGGCGTGAGCAACGGAGGCGCGGTGATCTGCGACTCGCCGGCGGACGACGACGCGGAAACCTCCGCGTACGTGAGCAGCGCGGCCGGGACGGCAAGGGCTGCGAACGCAACGAGCGCAGCAGTGATCGACCTCTTTCCGAGCGCTTCCCCTCGCCGCATGACCCTCTTACCTTACGCTCGAACCGCAGCATATCGAGCGGTTCGCTGCGTTTTTCCGGTGGCCGTCACTCCGCCGACCGCCCGCGGGCTCGTTGGGCGCGCCCGTATTGCGCATCGCGGGGGGCAGCACTACAGTCAGTGGGGGCTCCGTGCGGCCGGCGACATGACTCTTCCTACCTTTCTCGGCGTCGGCGTGCCGCGGGCGGGGACGACCTGGCTCCACACGTGCCTGGCGAGCCATCCGGACGTCTACATGCCGGTGCGCCGGAAGGAGATCCGCTTCTTCGACAGGCACTTCGAGGAAGGGCTCGAGTGGTACGAAGAGTTCTTCTGTTCCCCGGACGAGGCGACGGCCTACCGTGCGATCGGGGAGATCTCGCCGCAGTACTTCTACTGCGACGATTGTCCCGCCAGGATCGCCGACACGCTGCCGGGGGTGAAGCTGCTCCTCACCTTGAGGCACCCGGTCGACCGGGCGTATTCGAACTACGGGTTCACCGTGCAGAGGGCGAACTACCGCGGATCGTTCCGAGAGTTCGTCGAGACTCGCCCGAGCGTGCTCGAGCGAGGCTTCTACAGCCGCTATCTGAAGCCGTTTCTCCAGCGCTTCGAGCGAGACCAGATCCTCCCGCTTCTCTTCGAGGAGACGTTCGCCGATGTCGAAGCGACCCGAGGCAAGCTGGCGGACTTCCTGGGCGTCGACGCCGCGGACTTCCCGCCTGACGCAGGGAGGGGCCGAGTAAACCGGAGCAGCGTACCCTCCCTCGGCGCGGTCTCGGGCCTCGCAGTGAAGACGGGTCGTCGACTGCGGCGCCTGGGTCTCGAACCGGCGGTCGATCTGGCGCGGCGAGTCGGCATCCAGAAGGTGATCGCACGAGGCAAGCCTCTACCTCGGATCGACCCAGAGCTCCGGGTTGAGCTCTCGGAGCAATTCGACGCCGAGTTCGACGAGCTCGAGCGTCTGCTCGGCATCGATCTCGGTCGATGGCGGGGGACTAGCTCGGCCTGAAGTGAGTACCGTGAGAGTGATGGGGTTGGGGACCTGTGGGGACCGACGACGTGCCGAATGACGACGGCCTCTTAGGGAGTTCGCCGAGCGAAAGCGAGACGAGCCTTCGCACGCGCGCTGCGAAGGGCGTGTTCTGGGTTGCCACCGGCGCGTGGGTTCGCCAGCTCGAGATCGTCGTCGTCATCGCGGTTCTGGCGAGGCTCCTCGAGCCAGTGGATTTCGGGATCGTCGCCTTCGCAGCCCTCTTCGTGGGCTTCACGAACGTGATCGCGGAGGAAGGGCTGGTCGACGCTCTCGTGCAACGGAAGGAACTCGAGCGTGCGCATCTCGACGCCGCGTTCTGGACGGCCCTCGGCTTCGCGCTGGCGATGACGGTGGTGCTCGCCGCGCTCTCGGTGCCGATCGCGAGCCTGCTCGGGGCGGACGAGCTTGCTCCGATCCTCGTAGCACTCGCACTCGCGATACCGATCGCGAGCTCGAGCCTCGTCCAACGAGCCCTTCTCACGCGCGAGCTGCAGTTCCGCTCGCTGACGCTGCGAAGCCTGAGCGCGATCACCGTCGGCGGCATCTGCGGCGTGACTGCTGCATTCTCGGGTCTCGGCGCTTGGAGCCTCGTCATCCAGAACCTCGCCGGCGCCGTCACGGGGACGCTCGTCCTCTGGCGGGTCACCGACTTCCGTCCGCGATTCACGTTCAGCTACAGGCACTGTCGCGAGCTGCTCGGCTTCGGCAGCAACGTGGTGGGCTATCGGCTCCTCATCTACTTCACGAGGCACGCCGACGAGCTCTTGATCGGCGCGTTCCTCGGGCCAGCCGCGCTGGGTCTCTACGCCGTCGGGTACCGGATGCTGCGGATGCTCGTCCAGGTCACGAGCAGCTTGATCGACCGCGTTTCCTTCCCGCTCTACTCGAGGCTCCAGGACAAGCCGGCACGGCTCAAGAACGCCTTCTACAAGAGCACCTCGTTCGCCGCGCTCATCGCCTTCCCGGTGTTCCTCGGCGCGGCCGTGCTCGCGCCGCAGGTCGTGGACGTGCTGTTTGGCCCAAAGTGGGCCGACAGCGTCCCGGTGATGCAGCTCCTCGCTTTCTTCGGGCTCGTGCAGGTGCTCACGTACCTCAACGGGACCACGATCAAGGCGCTCGGCAAGCCCGGCTGGTTGGTCGTCATCGTCGGCATAACGGCAGCACTGAAGGTCCTGGCGTTCCTCGTCGCCGTCCAGTTCGGGCTCGTCGCGGTTGCGTTTGCCGCCGTGTGCGTCGGATACGCCGTCGCGCCTCTCTACTACTTCGGCGTGCGCCGCCTCGTCGACATCGGCATCGCCGACTACTGGAGAAGCTTGCGCGTCCCGCTCGCGGGGGCGATCCTCGCGGCGGGGACGATGCTCGGGCTCCGGTATGCGCTCGTCGACGCACGTGCGCTCGTCATCTTGGGCGTCGCTGGCGCCGCCGGTGCCGCTGTGTACTACGCTGCCGTGAGGCTGCTGGCGCCACCGCTCGCCGCCGAGGTGCGTGATCTCGTAGGCCGTGGCCTGCCGTCTCGCGGTTCCGGTCGTCCGAGGAAAGCTCTCGCCGGAGGAGACTCATGACGCTCCCGACGTTCATCGTCATCGGTGTTGCGAAGGGTGGAACGACATCGATCTACCGCTACCTCGACCAGCACCCGGAGATCTTCATGTGCCCGGACAAGGGGCCCAACTACTTCGGCTACGAGGACGCGAGAGACTGGAAGTGGCACGACGAGGGCGAACCTCCCCTCCTGCGCCATTTCAAGGTAACGACCGTGGAGGAGTACGAGGCCCTCTTCGACGGGGTCACGAACGAGCGTGCGATAGGCGAGGTGTCGCCGCAGTACTTCCGGTGCCCCACGGCCGCCCGCCGAATCCACGAGTGCGTCCCGCATGTGAAGCTCGTCGCGAGCCTGCGAAACCCGGCCGATCGCGCGTTCTCCGGTTTCCTGATGCGGACACGCCGCGGAGAGGCGGTCGGCGACGCCCACGCGGAATTGACCGCGGAGTCGAGCCACGTGAAGGAGGGGTTCTACTACACGCGACTGAAGCGGTACTACGACGCCTTCGGCAGGGAGCAGATCAAGATCTACCTCTTCGACGAGTTCAGGAAGAGCCCGGCCGATCTCATCCGTGACCTCTTTGCGTTCCTCGACGTCGGGACCGACTTCGTCCCGGATACCTCCGTCCAGCACAACCCGGCGAACGTTCCGAGGAGCGCGTTTCTGAACCGGATCCTCTACCAGCCGAGGGTGATCCGAGGTGTGAAGGCCATCCTGCCGGCGCGTCTGGAAAGGACCGCCAAGCGACTTCGTCAGCGCAATCTCAGTCCGGCTCCGAGCTTCCCGTCCGATCTCCGCGCCCAGCTCCTCGAGCACTACCGCGAGGACATCCTTCGGCTCGAGGACCTGATCGACAGGGATCTCTCTGGCTGGTTCGAGCCGCTGCCCGCCGCCCGTTCGTAGACGCGCGCCTCGAACGCTCGTCGCACTCCGGGTCACTCGAGCAGGTGCGCGAACCTGGACGCCTGAAGCACCGCTCGTACCTCGTCGTAGTTCGCGACGACGTGCTGCTGCCCCTCGGTCCTGGTCTTCAGGATGTTCGACCGTGGGACATCCTGGTCCGCCGGGACGTCGAGGAACGTCCGAACCCGCTCGAACTGAGCGGGGTTGGCGACGAGGTCTTCGTACGCGACCTCGATGTGATTCAAGCGCGCGAGCCGTAGCACCGTGCGTCCGACGGAGTGCTTGAGCTCGAGCTTCCGCATGTCGCGCAGCAACGACTGCGTGTCGAGCTCGACCTTGACGTCGGCTGGCCGATCCTCGGGCGCGAGGATGTGAGCCTTCCCGATCTCCCGCTTGATCGCGAACGAGATGAGCACATCGAGGTGGTTGCGGCGGACGAGGTGGACCACGCGAATCCGCTTTCTCATCAGATACGGGAGGATCTCGGGGTAGCGGCGAAGCTGCGAGTACATGAGCTTGAACCCCACTGCACTCCCGTCCCGGTAGAGCGCCGAGAGGTAGTTGAAGACCGAGAGCGGCCGCACCCGGCCGTACTGCGTCTTGGACTCGACGTACCGCGGAAGCGCGAACTCCGAGTCCCAGCGCGTCTCGGGCGAGCGAGGTCTCGGGAGGAACAGCTCGCCCTGCGCTGACACGCCGTCGAGCCCGTTCAAGACGCTCATGAGCCACGTCGAGCCGTTGCGCTGGGTCGTGAAGACGACGAAGTGGGTCCGGGCGGTGGGCACACTCAGACCATACGCATGATCCTGGCGGAGGTCCCGGACCACGCGCGAGGCTCGCAGGGCGCCCGCACGTTGCGGGAATCCGGTATGGCGTCTGTGAGGCATGTGTAAAGAGTTCGAAAAGGTCGGTTTAGATGTGCGATGCACATCGAGTACGGTCGCCCGATAACTGACAGCGACTGACGGAGGGGCTTGGGGAAGTCCCTGCGGGGCGTTGCGTCATGGGCCTTTCGGTAGCGAAGCTCGATTGAGCTAGCCGTTCGGAGTACCCATTCCGAGGTGTTTGCCTCATGAGCAGCGCCGGCACCGCCGACGTCAAACGTCGGACGGTGGACCGCAACACCGTTCAGCAAAGGAGGTCAGAGTGATGAAGCTCAAAGTGAAGCTCGTGCTCGTTGCCCTAGCTCTCAGCACCATCGGCGTCTCCGTCGCCCTCGCGTCGATCGCTGCGTATCCGCCGCCGTCGACCGAGACCGCGAAGGGCGTCTTCATCGTGAACTGCCCGTTCTCGCACCGGAAGCAGGTCGACCCGATCGTCAATCCCGGGCCGTCCGGAACCGCTTCGGCTCACATGCACGATTTTCTCGCGAATCGGTCCGTCGACTCCAATTCGACCTATGCGTCGGCGACCGCAGCCGCGACGACGTGCGGCCTCAAAGGTGACACCGCCGGCTACTGGGTCCCGACGCTGGTAGCTCCCAACGGCTCGTATGTCGCGCCCCGGAGGGCGCTCGTCTACTACCGCAACAACCCGGTGAAGTACGGCACGACGACCGCCTTCCCGCCTGACTTCCGCCTGATCGCGGGAGGGGTCGGCACCGGCCCGCCCAACGTCGGCTGGAGCTGCGAGAGTGATGCCTCCAACATGGTGGCGACCCCGCCGAGCTGTGGATCCGGTCTGATGGTGCTCCATGTCAAGTTCCCGAACTGCTGGAACGGCTCGAGCACGGACTCGTCCAATCACCGCAGCCACGTGACGTACCCGACGGGCTCGAGCTGTCCGTCGACGCATCCCGTGAAGGTCCCCGAGATCTTCCTGCATGTCCGGTATCCGCCCGGGCAGAGCGGGTCCGGCTACAAGCTCTCGGACGGCACGGTCACGCCTCACGCGGACTTCTGGAACACGTGGCAGCAAGCCAAGCTCGTGCAAGTCGTTCAGGACTGCCTGCGCGCCGGCAAGAACTGTGGGCAGCTGAGCGGTTGACCAAAGGGCTTTCTCCAGGCTCCCCCAGGACACCCCCCCAAGCCTGGTAACGCCCTGACTGGGTCGGCGCCCTGCCTGACGGCCGGGCGTCGACCTCTCCTCTCGAGCGCAGGGATCGACGCTCGCGCCGGTCGCCGCGCTCTGCCCGGGTACGCTCTCGAAACGTGGAGTGGGGGAGAGACACGTGAGAATGCGGCGCAGCCGTCTAACTGCGGTCGTGCTGCTTACGGGATTGACGCTCGCGATTCCGGCCGCGGCCAAGACGGTCACGGGCACGAATGGGCCAGACGTCCTTCGCGGCAGCGATCGGAGTGACAAGCTCTACGGCAAGGCGGGCGACGACCGGCTGTTCGGCCTGAGCGGCAACGATCTCCTCGTCGGAGGAACGGGGAGCGATCTGCTCGAGGGCGCCGCCGGCAACGACCGACTGCTCACCCGCGACGGTGTCCGCGACGTGGCTCGCTGCGGGTCCGGGCGCGACCAGGCCGTAGTCGATGAGCGTGATCGAGTCGCCGCGAACTGCGAGTCGGTCCTTCGCCCCGTTTCGAGTCCTCAGACCTTCGTTGTTGCGGCTGCGGGAGACATTGCCGGCGCAGGGTCGGGAGACGAGCAGACCGCTTCCGTCCTCGACGAGATCGCGCCGAGAGTGGTGCTCACGCTAGGCGACAACGCCTATCCGGATGGGACGTTGTCGGAGTTCCAGTCGTACTACGCGCCGACGTGGGGGCGCCACCGGTCACGCACACGGCCGAGCCCCGGGAACCACGACTACCACACGGAGGGCGCATCGGGCTACTTCACGTACTTCGGTCCTCGATCCCCGGGTCCGTACTACTCCTTCGACCTCGGAAGCTGGCACCTCATCTCACTCAACTCGGAGATCTCGATGGCCGAGGGCTCGACGCAGTACGAGTGGCTGCGGGACGACCTCGCGGCCTCGTCGGCCCGCTGCACGCTTGCCTACTGGCACAAGCCGCGTTTCACGGCGGGCAGGTACGAGGACTTCACGTTCACGACTCCGATCTGGCGGCTGCTCTACGCGGCGAAGGCGGAGGTCGTCCTCGGCGGCCACGACCACAATTACCAGCGGTACGAGCTGATGACGCCGGACGGGAAACCCGCTCCGCTCAGGGGTATTCGCGAGTTCGTCGTCGGGACCGGCGGCCGAAGTCTCTACGACATGTCGCGCGATCCGCGCCGTGAAGCCGCGCAGGCCCGCGTCCTTGGCGTGCTCAAGCTGACGCTTCGCCCGTCAGGATACGACTGGAGATTTGCTCCGGTGTCGGGGGGCTACTCGGACCCTGGCTCCGCAGAATGCCGCTGAGCTCGCCAGATCCGCGGCGTGGAATCGAGGCGTGACGCGAGCCGGAGTGCCACGCGCACGAAGCGGTCAGCCGCGGCGCCGGATCCGAATAGCGAGCGCCGCGAGCCCCAGTACCGCTGGAATGCCGAGCACGAGCGGGACGATGCCGCCCGCGTTCAGGGTCTTCCTTTCGGCGACATCCAGGTGGATGGTCGGGCCGGCGACCGGGGGCACCGGTACGCCGCTGGAGGGCAGCACGGCGACGTAGATGCCGAAGTCACCGTCGTTCACCGCCTGCATGCGCCAGGTGATGGTGGTCGACTCGCCCGGAGCAATGGGGCCGAGGTATCGCGTGCGATTGGAAGACCAGTCCTCCGGATCGACGTAGGTGCCGTTTCGCAGGCTGAGGACGTTGAGATGGGCGATGAGCCCGCGAGCGTCCGTCGCGGCCGTGTTCGAGATCGTCGACGTGAACGCGAACTTGCCGCCGAGCTCGGTTGCGATTTCCTCGGGGGCGACGGTCACCGTGACGTTCTCGGTACCCGCCGCCGTCGCTACGGGGACGAGCAGCACGCCGACGCTCGCGGCCACGAGTGCGACACGCAAGATTCGCTGGCGCCTCATCCGGAGACACCGCCGCGGAGCCGGATGTAGCGGCCGCTCACGAGCACCGCAGCCGTCGCGAACACGAGCGCACCGATGACGGGCGACACGAGCCACGAGATGTCCTCCGTCCAGCCGTGACCGCTGACCACGATCTTGCCCACATAGCGCTCCCCTGCGGTCAGCGGGTTCACACGGAGGAGCAGGTCGCCCGCCCAAGCCTGCTGCGCGCCGGCGGGAAGCTGCGTCGGAGCGAGAAAGGCGAGGAGCACGAACAGGCTCAGCGAAAGACTGACCCGGTTGGACCCGGCGAAGCAGCTGACGAGGAGCCCGAGCGAGGCGAGGAAGACCGCGACGAGCGTTCCCACCGCAAGGCCTGCGACGAGGGCTTCGCCGACGATGCCGACACCATGACCGAGGAACCACACGTACGGCACGGTGATGACGAATGCGGCGAACCAGAGTGAGAGCGCCGCGAGCAGCTTGCCGGTCGCGATCTCGCGACGGGAGACCGGGGTCAGGAGCAGCGTCTCGAGCGTCCCGCGCTCCCGCTCGCCGCTCACCGCGTCCGCCGCGACGAGGAGCGTGAGGAGCCCGCCGACCGCGATGGCGACCTGCAGGGTCAGGCTCGTCGACTCGCGCTGCTCGAGAAAATTGAGATCGGTGTTCGTCGCGACGAGGTAGGCGATGATGCCGACGAGCACACTGAACGCGAAGCTCAGCACGAGGCCTCGACCTCCGAGCCAGAGGTCGCGCAGTTCCTGGCTCAGGACGACGAGCCAACCGGGCGTCGAATCTCCCATCTGAGTCTGTTCCGACGGATGTGCCGCTTGCGACATCGTCAGGCGGCCTCGGTCATGGCGAGGAATGCGTCGCTCAGCCGGGCTCCCTCGAGCTCGAAGGAGCGGAGCTCGACTCCGGCGTCGAGCAATCTCCGGACGGCGACATTCAGCTGCGCGTCGCCACCATCAGTCGTGGCCGAGAAGTCGACCTTCAGCCATCCGGCGTGGCCATCCGAGCGCTCGACATGATCGACGCCGGTCGCCCCCGCGAGCGCGGTGACCGCGCGCTCCGCATGCTCACCCGCAACCTGGAGCCGCGCGCTTCTGGGCGCTGCAGCCTGACGAACGATCTCGGCCACCGTCCCTTCGGCGACCACATGGCCGCGATTCAAGATCATGACGCGCGAGCAGTTCTCTTCGACCTCGGCCAGCAGGTGCGAGCAGAGGAGGACGGCAGCTCCGCGCTCGGACGCAATGCTGCGGACGTTTGCGAGGATCTGCCGCTGACCCGCCGGATCGAGACCGAGTGTCGGCTCGTCGAGGAAGACGACCTGCGGGTCGTTGACGAGCGCGCGCGCAATTCCCAGACGCTGGCGCATTCCCCGGCTGTATGTGGAGATCAACGACTGCCCGCGCTCACCCAGGCCCATCTCGTCGAGCAGGGTGCGCGCAGCCGATCGAGCAGTCGAGCGCGAATCGCCGAAGAGGCGCGCGTGGAACCGCAGGTACTCCTCACCCGTCTGTCGCTCCGGGTAGCCGGCGCTCTCCGGGAGTACGCCGACGCGACGCCGAATCTCGGCGGGCCGTGTGTGTGGGATGCCGGCAACGGTGAACTCCCCGAGCGTCGGTTGCAGGATCGTCGTGAGAACGCGGATGGCCGTCGTCTTGCCCGCCCCGTTGGGCCCGAGGACGCCGAGCACCTCGCCCGACTCGACCGCGAAGCTGAGATTCTCGACTGCGACCAGCGATCCGTACCGCTTCGCAATCCCTCGGGCTTCGACCGCAGCGCTCACCGGCGGCTCGGACAAGCGTCGGTTGGAGCGGCAGCTATGCGACGCCCAACGGACGATGATGAATTGGCCTCGGTCACGCGGTCTTCGCCTTTCACTTCGGGTTCGTCTTCCCTTGCTGTTGCCACGCTAGAGAGGGAAGATGAATGAAAGATGACAGTTTCAACGCTCATCTCATGTTCATCAAACCCTGGGAGGATGACGGAGTCAACCACGCCCAGGGAGATGTCTCCATGCGTGTTCTGATCGTCGAGGACGAGTTGCGTATGGCGAGCCTGATCCGCCGCGGCCTGGTTCAAGAGGGTCTCTCGGTCGACGTTGCCATGAGTGGAGAGGACGCCCTCTGGATGGCGCCGGCCTCGGACTACGACGCCATCGTGCTCGACGTGATGCTGCCCGGTATCAGCGGCTTCGAGACCTGTCGGCGCTTGCGTACGAACGGAGTCTGGGCACCCGTGCTCATGCTCACGGCCCGCGACTCGGTCGAGGATCGGGTCACGGGCCTGGACATGGGGGCGGACGACTACGTCGTCAAGCCGTTCGCGTTCGCGGAGTTGCTGGCACGACTGCGCGCGCTCGTGAGACGCGGTGAGCCCGAGCGTCCGAGCGTGCTCGAGGTCGACGACTTGAAGCTCGACCCGGCGACGCGCCGCGTCTGGCGGGGATCCGCCGAGATCCAGCTCTCGAACAAGGAGTTCGCCGTTCTCGAGACGTTCATGCGCAGGCCGGACGAGGCGCTGACACGGCTCCATCTGCTCGAGCACGCTTGGGACTTTGCCTACGACAACAAGTCGAACATCGTCGACGTCTACATCCGGCACCTGCGCAAGAAGATCGACGAGCCCTTCGACCGTATCTCGCTCGAGACGGTCCGTGGCGTCGGGTATCGGTTGCGGTCGTTGAACGGCGCGTGAGACGCGCACCTATCCGGGTCCGGGTGGCAGCGGCATTCGCCGTCGCCATGGCGGTCGTGCTCGTCCTCGCCGGCGGCATCCTGTACGTCCGACTCGGTCAGCATCTCGCGCTCGTCATCGACAACCAGCTTCAGGTGAGGGCGCAGGACCTCGGTGTGATCGTCAGCGAGCCAGGCACCGACCTCGCCACAACGGGTGGGATTCGATTCTTCGAGCGAGGCGAGAGCTACTCCCAGCTTCTCGACACCCGTGGCCGAGTGCTCGAGGCGAGCCCTCCGCTCGGCCAGAAGTCGTTGTTGACCGACGACGAGGTGCGCCGCGCGCTCGAGGGGTCGATCTTCACGAATCGCGACTCCGTGCCCGGCCTCGACGAGCCCTCGCGCATCCTTGCCGTTCCGATCATGGAGAACGAGGAGAAGTTCGTTCTCGTCGTCGGGCAGACCCGCGAGGAGCGTGCCGAGACCCTCCGCAGCCTTCGCAACGAGCTCCTCGTTGCGGGCCCGTTGGCGCTCATCCTGGCCACGCTGGCGGGATACCTCCTAGCGGGCCTTGCGCTGCGCCCCGTCGACTCCATGCGCCGTCGTGCCGCTTCGATCTCGGCCGAGACGCCCGGTGAGCGACTGCCGGTCCCTCGCACGGGCGACGAGATCGAGCGCCTCGGAAAGACGCTCAACGAGATGCTCGGGCGACTCGAGGCAGCGCTCCAGCGCGAGCGCGAATTCGTCGCCGACGCCGGTCACGAGCTCCGCACGCCGCTCGCGCTCCTTCGCACGGAGCTCGAGCTCGCGCTGCGGCACGGGGGCTCACCCGACGAGCTGCGGACGGCGCTCCGATCGTCATCCGAGGAGGTCGACCGCCTTGCTCAGCTGGCGGAGGATCTCCTGCTGATAGCCCGCACGGAGGAAGGGCGGCTGGCGCTTCGTACGGAGACGCTCGACGGGGCGACGCTCCTGGAGTCGGTTGCGAGACGCTTCGAGTGGCGCGCGCAGGAGTCCGGCCGCCGGCTCACGGCGGCGGAGACGTCGCGCCTGGAATTCGTCGCGGACCGGATCAGGCTCGAGCAGGCTCTCGGGAACCTGGTGGAAAACGCATTGCGCTACGGCGCGGGCGATGTGGAGCTGTCCGCGTCCACCGCCGACGGTGTCGTCGAGCTTCACGTCACCGATCAGGGCTCCGGCTTCCCCCCTGAGTTCCTCGAGCGGGCATTCGAGCGCTTCACACGCCCGGATGCTGCGCGCCCGCGTGGCGGTACCGGGCTGGGGCTCTCCATCGTGCGGGTGATTGCCGAGGCGCACGGAGGGACCGCCCACGCGCAGAACCGGGAGGCGGGCGGATCGGACGTGTGGATCGCACTACCGCGAGCTGGTCAGCTGCAGGCCCCGAGCTAGAAGCCCGCGGCCGCCAGCTACTCGTAGCGGAGCGCTGCGATCGGGTCGAGTCGAGCCGCCCGGCGAGCAGGGTAGTAGCCGAAGAAGATCCCGATCGCGAAGGAGACCGAGAACGCCAGGATGAGCGACGGGACGCTGACGATGGTCTCCCAACCTGCGAAGACGCCGATGAGACGTGTCGCTCCGACGCCGGCGAGCACTCCTGCGATCCCCCCGAGGACGCTGAGGAAGAGCGCCTCGATCAGGAACTGCATCTGCACCTTCCACGGTGTCGCGCCGACCGACTTCCGGATCCCGATCTCACGGAAGCGCTCGTGGACGGACACAAGCATCATGTTCATGATCCCGATCCCGCCGACGAGCAGCGCGATTCCGCCCAGCGTGAAGGTGAGCACGCGAAACGTCGTCGTTGCTCTCTGCGCCTCTCTGATGATGCTCGCCTGGTCTTCGGCCGAGAAGTCGTCCGGATACGAGTCCGGGAGCTTGTGCTGCTCGCGCAGGAGGTCTTCGATCGCTCCGATCGTCGGCTCGATGTCGGCCTCGGTCTCGACGCGGAGATCGACGTGGACGACGTTGGCGCCACCCAGCAG
>JBOHAY010000184.1:0-10480 GCA_050697935.1 Gaiellaceae bacterium
GGCGGAGGCCGTGGTGGACGCGTTGGCCGGGCTAGACATGTCCCGGGGTCAGACCCGGGGTCAGACCCCTGACGTGTCCGATTCGGACGAGGGGACCGCGTGAAGGAAATCTTCTTTCCCAGGCGGATGTGGCGGGCGCGGCCGAACCTCAAACGGCGTTACGAGGTGGTCATCGTGGGCGGCGGCTCACACGGACTCGCGACCGCCTACTACCTCGCGAAGCGGCACGGCATCAAGGACGTCTGCATCCTCGAGAAGTCCTATATCGGCTCGGGCGCTTCCGGTCGGAACACCACGATCATCCGCTCGAACTACCGCACGCCCGAGGGCGCCGCCTTCTACGGCGAGAGCGTCCGGCTCTACGAGCGGCTCTCGAGCGAGCTCGACTTCAACCTCATGTTCTCGCAGCACGGGCACCTGACGCTCGCCCATTCCGACCGGGCGATGATCACGATGCAGGAGCGCGCCGAGGTCAACAAGCTGCTCGGGATCAACTCGAGCGTCGTCGGCGTGGATCGGATCCGCGAGCTCTGCCCGCAGCTCGACCTGTCCGACCGCCCCGCGTATCCGATCATGGGCGCGCTGTACCACCCGCCCGGCGGAATCATCCGCCACGACGCGGTCGTGTGGGGGTTTGCGCGCGCTGCCGATCGACTTGGTGTCGAGATCCATCCCGACACCGAGGTGACGGGATTCCAGCGTGAGGGCGACCGGATCACAGCAGTCGAGACGTCACGAGGCCGCGTCGAGTGCGGGCAGGTCGTGAGCGCCACGGCGGGCTGGTCGTCGCTCGTAGGCGGGCTCGCCGACGTCCGGCTCCCGATCACCACGCACATCCTGCAGGCATTCGTGACCGAGCCGGTAAAGCCGTTCCTCGATGTCGTCATCGTCTCGTCTCAGCTCCACGTATACATCTCACAGACCGACCGCGGCGAGTTCCTGATCGGCGCGGAGATCGAGCCGTACACGACGTACAAGAGCACTGGGACGCTCTCGTTCCTCGAGTATTCCGCCGCGCACGCGATCGAGCTCTTCCCCCAACTCGAGCGGACGCGGGTGCTCCGTACGTGGACAGGTCTGTGCGACCTCTCGCCCGACTACAGCCCGATCCTCGGCAAGACGGAGATCGACAACTTCCACGTCTCGACCGGCTGGGGCACCTACGGGTTCAAGGCGGCGCCCATAGTCGGCGTCACGCTCGCCGAGCTCGTCGCGACCGAGAAGACGCCTGAGCTCATCGCGCCCTTCGCGCTCGAGCGATTCCACACCGATACGCTCGTGTCCGAGCTGGCCGCCGCGGCGGTGAGCCATTGATCGTAGGGTTCGCAGGCGCCGGGCATGCTCGGCCCTCGTCGAAGGAGAGACGATGTCGACAGTGATGCCATCCAGCCTCGAGATCGCGCAGGCCGCGACCCTCCGGCCGATCCTCGACGTCGCCGACGAGCTCGGACTGCTGCACGAGGAGGTCGAGCCGTACGGGCGCTATAAGGCCAAGGTCGACCTCTCGGTCATCGACCGCCTTGCCGACCGTCCCGACGCGAAGCTGATCAACGTCACCGCGATCACACCGACTCCTGCAGGAGAGGGAAAGACGACGACCTCGGTCTCGCTGACTCAGGGCCTCGGCGTGCTTGGCCGAAAGCCGGTTCTCTGCTTGCGCGAGGCATCGCTCGGGCCGGTCTTCGGGGTGAAGGGCGGTGCCGCGGGGGGCGGGTACACGCAGGTCGTCCCCATGGAAGATCTGAACCTCCACTTCACCGGCGATCTGCACGCGATCACGGCGGCGAACAACCTCCTCGCCGCGCTGATCGATGCGCACCTCCACCACGGGAACGCGTCCGGGCTCGACCCGCTCGCGATCTCGTGGCGGCGCTGCATGGACATGAACGACCGCAACCTCCGGAACGTCGTCACGGGCCTGGGCGGGCGTGCACACGGTGCCCCACGCGAGACCGGCTTCGACATCACCGCTGCGAGCGAGATCATGGGGCTCGTAGCCGTCGCGCGCGATCTCGCCGACCTCCGCGAGCGGCTCGGCCGCATCACGGTTGGGCAGACCTACGAGGGCGAGCCGGTGACGGCGGAGCAGATCAAGGCGGCCGGTGCGCTCGCCGTGGTGCTCAAGGACGCGGTGCAGCCGAACCTTGTTCAGACGCTCGAAGGGCAACCAGCGTTCGTCCATTGCGGCCCGTTCGCGAACATCGCCCACGGCAACAACTCGCTCGTCGCCGACCGCGTCGCCTTGAAGCTCGGCGAGTACGTCATCACCGAGTCCGGCTTCGCCTCGGACATGGGGATGGAGAAGTTCTTCGACATCACCTGCCGCATCGGCGACCTGCGGCCGAGCGCGGTCGTCCTCGTGGCGAGCATCAAGGCTCTCAAGCACCACGCGGGCCAGGCGGATGGCGGCCTCGACGCGATCGAGATCGGCGCGCAGAACCTCGCGCGGCACATCGGGATCATCAACGGCTTCGGGCTTCAGGCTGTCGTCGGCGTGAACAAGTTCCCGACGGACACGCAGGAGGAGCTCGAGCTCACGCGCAAGCTCGCGCTGGAGCACGGAGCGTTCGCGGCCGAGATCAACACGGGCTTCGAAAACGGCGGGGCGGGCGCGACCGCGCTCGCAGAGGCCGTCGTCGCCGCTGCAGACGAGCCCAACACGTTCGACTTTGCCTATTCGCTCGACGCACCGATCGAGGAGAAGATCCGCCTGATCGCGACACGTGTATACGGCGCCGACGGCGTAGAGCTGCTCCCCGCGGCGAAGAAGAAGGCTGCGGAGTGGGACCAATCCGCTCTCGGCCGGCTTCCGATCTGCATGGCGAAGACCCACCTCTCGCTCTCGCACGACCCGGCGCTGAAGAACGCGCCGACCGGCTTCACGGTGACGGTACGCGACCTGCGGCCATACACGGGCGCCGGCTGGATCGTCGCCCTCTGCGGCGAGATGATGACGATGCCCGGCCTCGGGAAAACCCCGGCCGCGTTCGCGATAGACATCGACGAGAACGGCGACACCGTCGGTCTGTTCTGACCAGCGGCTATCCTCGAAGCCGTGGTGCTTGAACGCCTGCGCGGACGGATGCCGTTCCTGGCCTTCATCCTGCTCGCCGTCTTGTGCCTAGCTTTGATCGGCTTCGCGTGCGCGTGCCTGGACGACCAGTTCGCCCAGGCGTTTGACCGCATCGCTCAGTCGGCGCCTGCGGCGGTGATCGAGCTCTTGCCGGCTTTCGCAGTGGCAACGCTCGCATCGTTCTCGCTGATCTTCTTCGTGGTGCCGGCCTCCGGCCGGGCCTCCCCAGCGCTACTTCAACGCTTCCTTTTCTGAGTCGTCCCCTCGGCGTGGCCTGTCGATGAGCAGGCTCGAACGATGGATCAGAGAGGAGAGCTGATGACAAGAGCGACGAAAGCAAGGGCGCAGCGCCGTAGGCAGGCACCTTCGCCGCCCAAGCGCTCGCCTTGGGTGGAGCGCGGGCTTCTCGGGCTCGTCGTGGTGGCGATCGTGCTCGCCGCGGCGGGCGTGTGGCGCCTCGGTGGTGACGGGTGGGGAACGTCGGCCGCCGACGCGGGTCCCGTGCACGTGCACGGCCTCGGCATCGATCCCGCTGACAACGCCCTGTTCATCGCGACCCATACGGGGCTCTTCCGTGTGGGCGAGCGGGACTCGAAGGCCGTCAGGGTCGGGGACAGCTACCAGGACACCATGGGTTTCACCGTTGTGGGCGAGAACCGATTTCTCGGCTCGGGGCACCCGGATCTGCGGACGGACCTGCCGCCGCTTCTCGGTCTGCTCGAGTCCACTGACAGCGGCAGGAACTGGGAACCGATCTCGCTCCTCGGCGAAGCCGACTTCCACGTTCTTCGCTCGGCCGGGAACCATGTATACGGCTACGATGCCTCGAACGACCGGCTCCTCGCGAGCCAGGACGCCGGGCGAACCTGGGATGCAGTCGAGCGGCCGGCGCCGCTTCTCGACCTCGTGATCGATCCGCGAGACAGCCGGCATGTCGTCGCCGCGGGTGGCAGCGATCTCGCCGAGGGGCTGTATGAGTCCCGCGACGGCGGCGAGAGTTGGGCACACGTCGGGGGGAATGTCGGTGGTCTGCTCGCTTGGCCGACTGCCGAGCGGCTCTTCCTTGTCGACGGCGGTGGCAATGTCTTCGTCAGTGGGGACGGCGGTCGGCGATTGGAACACCGAGGGATCGTCGGGGGTCAACCTGCTGCTCTTCTCGCAACGAGCGCCGACGAGCTCTTCGTTGCGCTCCACGACGGCACGATCAAGCGCTCGACCGATGGAGGCACGACATGGACGATCCGGTCGACGCCATGAGCTCGCGAGGAGGTGAAAGATGGAGGTTCTGGCGCTCCTCGCCGTCCTGGTCTGCCCGATCGTAATGGGCGGGATGATGGTGTTCATGATGCTCCGGATGCGGGGGCACGCACCCCGCGATCGGGAGGATGGGCAGCGGTGAGTCGTCGTTCGACGCTTACGCTGGCGATCGGCGGAGCGCTCGGAGTCGGCGTTGCGGTCGCTCTCGTGGCGTCGTTCGGTGGAGAATCGTCCGTCGCCGGGTCGGGGGAGTATCGAGGCAGCAAGCCACCCGGAGGGATCGCGATGAGCGACTTCACTCTTCGCACCCACGAGGGAAGAGCCGTTCGTTCCGCCGACCTTCGCGGCCGAGTGACCGTTCTCACGTTCCTCGACAGCCAGTGCACGGAGTCATGCCCGGTGATCGCATGGACGGTCGCGCGAACTCTGGACTCACTGACTCGAGATGAACGACGTGAGGTGTCGGCCGTGGCGATAAGCACCGACCCGGCCGAGGACACGCCTCGGAACGTGCGGACCTTCCTCGCTCGGAATCGGGCGGTCGGGCGGCTCCTCTACGTCGGCGGTGCTCAGCCCGAGGGGGCGTTGCGCGACGTGTGGAATGCGTTCAAGGTCCTCTCGTCTCTCGAAAGCGGGCAAGACGCGCTTCATTCGGCTCCGGTGCGGATCTACGACCGACGCGGTGTTTGGGTGGCGACGTTGCACGCTGGTGCAGACCTGACGGAGGCGAATCTCGCGCACGACATCCGCGTCGCTCTGAGGAGCTGAGGCCCGAGGTGGGACCACGCGAGTACGCTCGGCCCTTGAGCGTCACGGTCGAAAGACATCCGCAACTGTTGGGTGTAGCCGAGCGCGACCGTCTGATCCGTCGCGCGAAGCTGCTTGCTTGGTCGAGCCTCGCGTGGATGACCGCAGAGGGCGTCATCGCGCTCGTCGCGGGGATCATGGCCAACTCGATCGCCCTGATCGGGTTCGGCATCGATAGCGCAATCGAAGGCATGGCCAGCGTCGTCATCATCTGGCGGTTCTGGGGCAGTCGTGCGCTGTCTGAGACGGCCGAGAGGCGCGCGCAGAAGCTCGTCGCAGTGCAGTTCTTCATCCTCGCGCCCTACGTCGCTGTCGAGGCAGTGCGTGCGCTCGTCACGGGCTCGGAGCCGGAGACGAGTTGGCTCGGTATTGCGCTCACCGTCACCAGCGCGGCGCTGATGCCGGTGTTCGGTGTCGCAAAGCGACGAGTAGGAGAGCGTCTCGGATCGGCTGCAACGGCGGCGGAGGGGACGCAGAACATGCTCTGCGCCTACCTGTCGCTGGCCGTGCTCGCGGGTCTTCTCGGCAACACGATCCTCGGCTGGTGGTGGCTCGACCCGCTTGCCGCGCTCTTCATCGCCTACGTCGCGTTGCGTGAAGGTCGCGAGTCCTGGCGCGGCGACGACTGCTGCTAGTGAACGATCAAGACGTCGCAGTGGGCCATCCGCTGCACGCTCTCCGACACGGAGTGCCCGAGCATGCGTTCGACCTGGCTCGGCTCGCGCGTTCCGAGGACTATCAGTCCGGCGTTCCGGCTCTCGGCGACCTGCACGATGGCCTCTGCGATCTCACCGATCGCTTCGACGAGCTCGGCTTCGATGCCGAGCTCCTTCAGACGCTCGTCCGCCCGCTCGAGCTCCGGTCCCGGGCCGTTCTGTTGTGGAGTCCCTACGAGGACCGGGGTCACGCCTGTGACGACCAACTTCGCGTCGTACAGGCCCGCGAGCTGTGCGGCTCGCTCGAGCGCTCGATTCGAGACGTCGGTGTCGTTGTACGCGAGAAGAATGTTCATCGAGCCTCCCTTGGTCGGAACTGAGCGAGATCATCGACGCAGAGGGAGGTAGCGCCATCCGCGCGTGCGCTGTTCCCGAGGGCGGGTTTCTACTGAGCTGGTAGCGCTGTAGGCCCGAACCCCGATGCAAGGCCGAGTGACGTCACGAGCCGGTCATGCCAATCGGGGTGCCGCCCGATGCACGTCGGGCAGGCACGGATCGCCGACCCTCGTAGGCCGGGGTGCTCGGTTTCGGCGCCTGGAGGTAGCTCAAGCCGGCCCCAGGCAGCACCCGAAAGCAGACCGTCGGCCTGCTTTCGGCTACAGATTGCGCAGTGGAGGTAGAGCGCCACTACGCGCAGATTACCCCCACGGCCCGATGAACGGTGCCTCGAGGTCCGACAGAAGGATTACGACGACGATGACGATGCAGGCGAGCGAGAGGATGAGCATGAACGGGGCCAGCCATGACACTTCCTTTTGCAGCGGCGGGAAGTCGATCTGCTTCTCGGCCATGTCTACTCCTCTCTAGGCCGCAGACGGCGGCTCGGGGGCTGACCCACCGAAGGCTCCGCTCGCACGGAGCGCTGCGGCTTGGTACTCGAGCTTTCGCTTCTCCAGCACGAAGAAGCCGATGATCGCAGCGACCATGAGGATGCAGCCGAGCACCGTGAGGATGTACGTGCCGGTGGAGTTCGCACCGCCCCACGTCCAGAAGTCGGTGACGCTCTCGTTCCACTCGTCGTACGGGAAGCTGTTGAACATCGCTCCTCCTCAGGCTCCGACTCTGGCGGTCGGCTTGCCGTTTGCAGATCGGTACGCGTCGAGCAGCACGTCGGCTGCATCGACCTCCTCGCCGTCGGGCATGACGATGACCTCCGGCACGCGCTCGAACTCGGGGAAGAAGTCCTGCTGGAACTCGGCCAGGTCGAGGCCTTCGAGCTCCACTTCGGCCGGGACGCGCAGGAGGTTCATCTTCTTGAGGATCCAGCTGAGAATGAAGCCGGGAAGGAACGCGAGGGGCAGGAACGCCATCATCCCCATCAGCTGCCCGCCGAACGAAACCGGGATGTTGTTGACCCCGGTCGGGTATCCGCCCGCGAAGATCCCGACGAGGAAGACGCCGTAGAAGCCGCACACGCCGTGCACGGCAACTGCGCCGACCGCGTCGTCCACCCTGAGCTTCTTCTCGATGTAGGTGCCCGACCACACGGCGACGAGTGCGCCGGAAAACGAGAGCAGATACGCGAGCGACGGGGCGTAGACGTCCGCGCCTGCGGAGACGGAGATGACGCCGGCGAGCCCCCCGGACAGCGTCCAGAACGGGTCGCCCTTGCTCGCGAACCAGCCGCCCGTGAATCCACCGGCGAAGCCGATCGTGATCACCATCGCGATCGCACCGAGGGTCGTCGGCGACAGGTAGATGTTGACCCAGCCCGGGAATACGGTGGATTGGATGAAGAGGCACGCGGCGTAGAAGCCGTAGAAACCGGTGAATATGAGCATCAGCCCCATCAGCGTCATATGCGTGTTGTGGGGTCTGAACCTCCGAGCGCGGCCGGCGATGTCGTACTTGCCTATCCGTGGCCCGAGATTGAGCAAGACGCCTAACGTGAACGCGCCCGCGACGCCGTGGACGACAAGTGACGCGATGGAGTCGTGGAATCCGTAGCGGGTGGTCAACCATCCGCCCGAGCTCCAGCCCCACGCCGCGTCCATGATCCAGACGACCGAACCGAGCACGACCCCGAGGAACAGGAACGCCGACAGCCGCACGCGCTCAATGAGCGCACCGGACATGATCGAGGCGGTCGTCCAGGAGAAGAGGAGGAACGCGAGGAAGAAGACGAGGCTGAGATGCCCCGTGAAATTGCTCTCCATGTTCGGGCCGAGGCCCGAGCTCCATGGTGCGGTCAGCCCGCAGAAGCCTGGGACAGCGTCAGGACTGGCATGGCCGTTCTTCGGCCAGCCTTCCTCGAAGCAACCGTAGATGTACCAGCCGAAGTAGTAGAAGGTTGGCGTGACGACCGCGATCGTGAGGATGTTCTTCATCGCGGTCGACATGAGGTTCTTGCGCCGCGAAACACCGGCTTCGTATGCCATGAAGCCGACGTGGATCAGCCACATGACGACGACCGTGAAGTAGTAGAAGACCTCGAGCAGAACGAGCGAGTCGAGGTTGATCTGCTCCTGGAGATCCTCGAGCGTTGGTTCTTGGGCGAGCAGCGAAAAGACCGACGAAAGCATCCGCGCCCCTCCTTCAGGCCGCACCTGCTGGACTTTGCAAACCTACGAAACCGCTCTGCGTGGTTCCATGTTCACGAGGGCCTGCGTTGGACGCTGGATATGGAGGTTTGCTACACGTCTACTGCTTCTGGGCGGCCCCGGTGCTCGCGTTGACGAGTATGACCTGCACGCGGGCGGGGCGGCCATCCTCGAGCGTGTACAGCGACACCGCCCAGAAGTAGACGGGCGGCACGCCCTGGGGCAGATACCTGATCTGCACTTTGTCTGGGACGAAGTCGATGTGTTCCTTTGCGATCGCGATCGCCTCGTCCTGGCTGATCTTGTTCTCCTGCCTCGCGCAGCTCTTTGTTGCCAGGAACGCCGCGAGGAGCACTGTGGCGACGGCAGCGATTCGGAACAAGGGCCGGTCGCGGATGTCGCGGGCGCGCCCCGCCGTCGTCTTACGCCCGTTCGATGTTGTGTCGCCGGTAGACACCGTAAGCCCTGAGGAAGAGGTAGCCGACGAAGTTCGTCATGAAGACGAGCAGCAGCCACCAGAACCACCACACGAAGTGCGGCCGCCACTCGAGCAACTCGACGACCGTCAGCCACATGACGACTGCCAGGGCGAGGACGAGCGGCCATGGCACCCAGCCGAGCACGAGGAAGATGAGCACGCGAGCATCGTACGGTTCTCGGTCGTCACTGTCAGCGCGACTCACGGCGCGTCCGACCACTCCGTCGAGCAGAATCGTTTCGCGATGCACGTCAAGGACGTCATCCTCACTCTCGGAATCATGCTCGGCGCCGGCCTCGTGTGCCAGCTGCTCGCGGACCTATTGCGAGCGCCCCGGATGCTTGTCCTGCTCCTTGGAGGAGTCGTGCTGGGTCCGTCCGTGCTCGATGCAATCGATGTCTCGCTGGACTCCATGAGCGCTGAGATCCTGCTCACGCTCGGCGTGTCATTCATCCTCTTCCACGGAGGGCTCCAGCTCTCGACGCGCGTTCTCAGCCGCGTAGCGATCGGGCTCGGACTGCTCGCGGTCCCGGGCATGCTCGTCACGGCGTTCGTGGTCGGTGCGGTCGCAACGCTGGCTTTCGACGTGCCGTTCTCGACCGGGCTCCTCATCGGCGCCGTGTTGGCGCCGACCGATCCGGCGATCCTCATCCCGCTCTTCGACCGCATCGGCATCCGACAGAAGATCGAGCAAACTGCCATCGCCGAGTCCGCGCTCAACGATTCGACCGGTGCTGTGCTCGCTCTCGTCGTCGCCGGCATCGTGCTCAGCGGAGACGCTTCGGTCGCTGCGCCTGCTGTCGACTTCCTCGAGGAGCTCGGGATCTCGACCGTGCTCGGAATCGGGTTCGGAATCGTGCTCTCGCTCATCGTCTCCAACCGACGTGCGGGGGTCTGGCAGGAGTCGGCGGCTGTCGCCGTCGTCGCCGTGGTCGCGGTCGGCTACTTCTCCATCGACTCGGTTGGCGGCAGTGGGTACCTGGGCGCATTTCTCGCCGGGCTCGTGGTCGGCAACATGGATCAGCTTCGACTCGGGATGCACTCCAGCCACGAACGGGACATGCGAGCCTTCGTAGACACCATCACCGACCTGGTCGTGATCCTCGTGTTCGTTACGCTTGGGGCCAACCTCCCGTGGAGCGACATGTGGGACAACCTTCTGCCGGCTCTTGCCGTCGTCGCGGGCCTCATCCTCCTCGCACGCCCTGCCACGATCCTCCTCTGCCTGCTACCCGATCGCAGGGGTCAGTGGACCCGCGAGGAGATCGTCTTTCTCTCGTGGACGCGGGAGACGGGGGTCGTCGCGGCGGCGCTGGCGGGAGTCATGGTCGGCTTGGACGTTCCGAACTCGGAGCTGATCGTGACGAGCGTCGCGCTTGCGATCGTCGTCACGCTGGGCGTGCAGACGACGACGAAGAGGTGGCTCGGGCGCAGGCTAGGACTCGACGAGCGCGGTCCCAAGCTCGGCGACGTCGCCGACCTGTCGGCACCGTAACGGCGGACGCTCAGGGGTTGACGCGACAGCAAGCGCAGCGGCCGCGAAGCGGACGCCTTCAGGGATGTTCGCGCGATCGGGATTCGCGCTAGCGGATCCCGATCTTGCGCAGGC
>JBOHAY010000185.1:0-2043 GCA_050697935.1 Gaiellaceae bacterium
GGCTTCGGGAAGAGGCCCGCCCTGGTCGTGGTCGACGTCAATCGCGGGTTCACCGATCCGGCTTCGCCGCTCGTCTGCGACCTCGAGGACGTCGTCGCAGCGATTGCACGCCTGCTCGCGGCTTTCCGCAGAGCCGGGCTGCCGATCGCCTACACCACGGTCGCATACGACGAAGCGGCGAAGCAGGCGGCGGCCGCTTTCATCGCGAAGGTGCCGGCCCTGCTCACACTCGAGTCCGGGAGCGTGTGGGCCGAGATCGACCCGCGGATTCCCCCGCTCTCCGACGAGCCTGTGTTCACGAAGTTGTGGGCGTCGGCGTTTTTCGGCACGCCATTTGCCAGCTTCCTCACGGCCCACGGCTGCGATGCCCTGGTCGTCACCGGCGCCTCGACGTCGGGGTGCATCCGCGCGACCGTCGTCGATGCGCTCCAGCACGGGTACCGACCCGTCGTTCCTCGGGAGGGCGTTGGCGATCGTAACCCCGCCGCGCACGAGGCGAACCTGTACGACATCGACGCCAAGTACGGAGATGTCGTCTCGCTGGACGAGGTGCTGGCCGCCCTCACCGCCTAGTAGAGGATGCTGTCAGCGATTCCGCGACGCGAAGCGTCAGCGGCCGAGGCTCTCGTATTCGGGGTTCGGTGCCCAACCCAGGCCTGACGCCATGCGATTCGACATGTTGAAGAGACCGGTCACCTCGGCTATGTCCATCGCGTCTTCGTCCGTCCAGCCAGCATCGCGGAGTGCTTGGACGTCGGTCTCGACCATCGATTGCGGCGACGTGGTCAGCTTGAGGGAGTAGTCGAGGGCGACTTTCATGCGGTCGGAGATGTCCGCAGCCCGGTGGTCGGCCGCTATCTGGTCGGCGAGCGCCGGATCCTTCGTGAGCTTCCGCAGCGCGGCCGAGTGGGCGGCGATGCAGTAGCGGCACTCGTTGGCGACCGAGACGACGATGGCGATCATCTCGCGCTCCGCCTTCGTCAGCCCGGAATCGCCCTTCATCGCCTCCTCGTACCACGTGTTCCAGGTGAGGAGATGGGATGGCCGGAGCGCGTAGGCGCGGAGCACGTTCGGAACGAAGCCGAGCTTCTCGAGCGGCGGTGCCCACAGCTCGTGCACCTCGGGTGGGAGCTCTTCGGCTTCAGGCAGTCGCAGCCACGTGACGGGCTCGCTTGACATCAACCCGATCTTGTCATGATGCGCGGGTGATCGTCAGGGATGTCGGCGACTTCTGGCAGGTCGTCCTCCAGACCGACCACGCTGACCTCTCCGGCGCGTTCGCAAGAGCGTGGGCCGGCCGCGACGGACGGGATGACTCGCTCGTTCTCGCCGCCGAGCGCCACGACGACGGCTGGGCCGTCTGGGAGCGGGCGCCACTCGTCGAGCCCGAGACCGGAAGACCCATCAACTTCCTCGATGTGGGAGTGCCGGCGCACCTCGCCTTCTACCGCGCCTGCATCGCTGCGGTCTCAGAGCAGGACCCGTACGCAGGCCTCCTCGTCTCGATGCACGGCGCGGGTATTTACCGGCAGCGGTATGGCACAGACCTCGCCCTCGCGCTCACGCGTGCACCCGAGGTCGCCGAGCAGGTCGAGGAGTTCGTTGCCGAGCAGGAAGCGTCCCACCCCGGTCGGCTCGCGGCGACCGGCCACTCGGACGACGAGCGCTGGGCCGATTACCACCTTCTCCAGCTCTACGACCGGCTCTCGCTCTACTTCTGCATGCGGGATGTCGAGAACGGCGAGTCGTGGGAAATCGGCGACTACCGACTGGCGCCGCTCGGGCCGTGGCGCGTGACCATCGACCCCTATCCGTTCGCCGACAGCCCGGCTCGGTTCTCGCTCGTGCGTCGGCTCGTGCCGAAGCGAGTGCGAATGCAGGGGGAGTTCCCAGCGGAGTTCTTCGCGCTCGCACCGGAGCGAGTCGAGATCACAGTCGAGGCTTAGGGGCTCCCGGCATGGAGTACGGAGCGCATCTGCCCCTGATCGAGTTCGACGGCGGGCGACGAACCTTCGCCGATCTGCGCGGATATGCCGAGCGCGC
>JBOHAY010000186.1:0-6969 GCA_050697935.1 Gaiellaceae bacterium
ACGTAGGCGTCCTCGAGCTGCCAGTAGGGATAGGGCACGTCGTAGCCCGTGACGCGCACCACAGGCCCGCGGAGATCGAAGATCGCCTTCTCCGCCAGTACGGCCGCCACCTCGGCCGCGAACCCGCACACGCGGGGTGCCTCCTGGACCACGACGACACGGCCCGTCTTCGCAACCGACGCGAGCAATCCGTCCTCGTCGAGCGGCTTCAGGCTCCTCAGGTCGAGCACCTCGCACGACGCCTCGTCGCCCAGAGACTCAGCAGCGGCGAGCGCGACGTGCACCATCGCGCCGTACGCGACTATCGTGAGGTCGGTCCCCTCGCAGGCGATCCGCGCTCGCCCCAGCGGCACGAGATGCTCGCCGTCCGGAACCTCTTCCTTGGCCGTGCGGTAGTGGAGCTTCGGCTCGAGCACGACGACGGGGTCCGGGTCGCGGATCGCCGCCGCAAGAAGCCCCTTCGCGTCCGCCGGGGTCGACGGGATCGCCACCTTCACGCCCGGCGTGTGGACGTAGTACGTCTCGGGCGAGTCGTCGTGCAGCTCCGGCGCTCGCACCCCTCCGCCGTACGGCATGCGGATCGTCAGCGGGAACGACATCTTCCCGCGCGTACGCCAGCGATAGCGTCCGACGTGGTTGATGAGCTGGTCGAGCGCGGGATAGCTGAAGGCGTCGTACTGCATCTCCACGACCGGCCTCCAGCCGGCCATGCAGAGGCCAACAGCTGTGCCGAGGATCCCGGCCTCCGCGAGCGGCGTGTCGACGCAGCGATCGGCGCCGAATCGCTCCTGCAGGCCGGCCGTCGCGCGAAAGACTCCGCCGAGCTTGCCGACGTCCTCGCCCATGACCAGGATCGATGCATCGCGCTCCATCTCGACATGGAGCGCATCGTTGACCGCGTCTACGAGGAAGCGCTCAGGCATCCTCGGGCCTCGTACGGGCGCGGCTTGCCTCGCGCTCGAACACCGCCGAGGGAGTGGTGAGACATGTGTCGTGCCTATCCACCCAGGATCCTCCTGAGCTCTGCAAGATCGGTCGTCTGCGAGGGCGGCGGCTCGGCGTAGGCGTGCTCGAAGACGAGCGACAGATCCGCCGGAGGCTCGGCCTCGGCTGCGGCAATCCCGGCGCGCATGAGCTCGAGCGCCTCCTGCTTGATCTGCTCGACCTGTTCGTCGGTCAGAACACCCCGCCGCCGCAGGTAGCGCTCGTAGCGGCCGACGCACTCGTTGTCGCGCTCCTCCTCGACGCGCTCGGCGTCGACGTAGAGCGACGGATCGTCGGCAGTCGCGTGCGGTGCTGCACGGTAGGTCACGGCTTCGATGAAGGTCGGTCCGCCGCCTGCACGGGCTCGTTCGACCGCATCGCGAGTTGCTTCGTACACCGCAAGGACGTCGCCCCCGTCGACGCGCAGACCGGGCATCCCGTACCCGATCGCCTTGTCCGCGAGCGTCGGTGCAGCCGTCTGCTCGGAGAGCGGTGTCGAGATCGCCCATTGGTTGTTGTTGCAGAAGAGAACGACCGGCGCCTTCATGACTCCGGCGAAGGTCGCGCCTTCGTGGAAGGAGCCCTCGGACGTCGCGCCGTCGCCGAAGAGCGCGAGGGCGACTCGATCTTCTCCTTTGAGCGCGGAGCCCCACGCGAATCCGACCGCGTGGGGTATCTGCGTCGCTATCGGGACGCAGATCGACGCCACGCCCCACTCCTCGGGATTCCACCAGCCCGAAGGGTGTCCCCGCCACCACGAGAGGACGGTCGAGACCGGCATCCCCCGCAGGAGCCCGATCGCCGACTCGCGGTACGCCGGGAAAATCCAGTCGCGCTCCTCGAGCGCGAACACGGAGCCGGCCTGCATCGCCTCGTGGTTCCAGAAGATCGCGTAGGTGCCTATCCGGCCCTGGCGGTGGTAGATGACCGACCGTTCGTCGTACGTCCGCAGGAGCACGAGATTTCGATACAGCGCAAGTAGCTGATCCGAGTCCAGCCCCTCGACCTCACCGTCTGGGAGCGACTCGCCGTCGCCGATGATGCGGCGCAGGCCTCCCTTCGCGGGCAGCACCCGACTCATCGCAAACTCAGTGTATTGGGAACCCGGCGCGTGACCACGGTGTAGAAGGTCTGTTGTCGACGAGCAGGAGGTGGTCGTTGAAGCGCACTCTCGGAATCTCGCTCGCGATCGTCGCCCTGGGTGTCTCGGTTCCGGGTATCGCACTCGGTAAGGGCGCCAGCGAGGCGACGATCGTCGGCCCGGGCATGACTGGCCCCATCACACTTGCAGGCGAGGGACAACCTGGTGGTCACACACTGGAGCAGATCGCGGGTGAGGCCGGCTTCTTCCCCGCCGTCTTCGTCCGAAGCCCCGATCCGATGCTGGACGAGCGTCCAGCCGGATCACTCGGGCCGAAGTACACGGTGACGTATGTGATGCCGGGCCCGAACAACGAGGAGGACGAGCTCGTCCAGGATCTGTACCCCTACGCAAGCCCGAGCCCGGTCACGTACGTCGCTCCAGGCCAGCCGTTCTGGACGACTGAAGCGACGCGCGGCGGCTGGTTCGTCGCTCCGGCGACGCTCAGGGACTCCCTCGTCGCCGCCGGCCTACCGCCAGACGCCCCCACTGGCACCGCCCCGTCCGACTCTTCTTGGATGGTCGTCGCGCCCGTGCTGGTGCTCGTCCTCGTAGGCGCACTGGGCGCGCTTGCGGCGATCCTGGTTCGAAGGGGCCCGCAGACGGCGTAGCTCAGACGAGCACGCTCATCGCGTCTCGCTCCGCTTCGATCACAGCGCGATCGACATCGCCGAGGTCCTCTCCGTCGACCTCGAGCGGCATCGATGCGTCGCATACGACCTCGATGTGATCGGTGTCGTGCGCGTACAGGAGATCCTGCGACGAAACGCGGGCACCGCGGCCGAGTGCGTACCACGCGAGCCGTGGCATGCCGCTCGTTCGTAGACGGACGGGAGCGACGAAATCAAGGCCGCCTTCGAAGTTGGCGTGCGGCGCAGGACGTATGGCGATGCGACCCGCGTAGCTGTACGCCGGCCCGTTCGAAACGAGCACGAACGCCGCGCGGCCATGATTCACGACCTCGAGCGCGGGCTCGAGCCGGAAGCGATGGCGGCCGAGAGTCCGCACGCCCGTCCACGCGAATCTGACATTGCTCGGACGACGGCCGTCCGAGAGCCGGCCGAGCTCGTCGACCGCGCGCACGATCTCGGCGTCGAGCCCGATCCCGCATGCAAACCCGAATCGTCGACCGTTGACGCGCCCCAATCCGATCCGACGGACCGATCCCGCCGCAACGCGATGTGCGACAGCGACCGGGTCCGATGGAAGGCCGAGCGCGCGGGGAAGGACGCTGGTCCCGCCTCCCGGGATCAAGCCCACCGGCGTCGTTGCATCGATTCCGTTCAGCACTTCGTTGTACGTGCCGTCGCCTCCGAAGACGTAGAGGGCGTCGGCGCGGCCGGAGATGTCGCGAGCGATCTCGGTCGCCTCTCCCCGCCCGCTCGTCATCCGCAGCTCAGTGCCGTCCGGTAGCGCGGCGCGAACTGCTGCGAGCCGCTGCTCGTCGACTCCCGTCGCCCAGGGGTTTGCGATCAGCAGGGCGCTCACGCCGCTTCCACCGGCTCGACCAGGCACCATGGAACCTGAGCTCCGCTCATCGCGGAGTGGCGTAACCGCGGATGCCGTCGACGAGGATCGCGGTGAAGCGGTCGGCGAGCTCGTCGGTGTCGCGACCGGGCTCGAGCCACGTGTACGCCCAGTTTGCCGCGGACAGGACGAGCAGGGTCGCGGCGCCCGCGTCGAGGTCCGTGCGCAGACCGCCGCCTTCGACACCCTCCCGGAAGAGCATGCGCCAGCGCACCTCGTAGCGCCGCCGCTCGCCCACGATCTCGTCGCGGTACTCGCCCTCGAGGTAGCGCCACTCGCGCATGAAGACTGTCGCGACGTCGAGCTGATCGGCGACGACCCGAAGGTGGCCTCGTAGCGCGAGCCGCACACGGTCCACGGCGTCCGCGTCCTCCGGCACCGCGTCGAGAGCCGCATGGAAAGCGCGCGCGCCCTCGCGCATGCTCTCGAACAGGAGCTCCTGCTTAGAACCGGTCAGGGAGTAGAGCGAGCCCTTCTGCACGCCGAGCGCTTGTGCGAGCGCGTCCATCGACGTCCCGTGGAACCCGCGCTCGGCGAACAGCCGAGCAGCTTCCCGCGTCAGCTCCTCCCGTCTCGTAGCCATTACACTCGATGCTAACGACCGTTCGGTAGGGAGGCCAGATCGTGGATACGCGAACGCAGGAATTCCTCGAGTACGTCCAGTCGGGCGGACAGGTGGAGACAGGGGACTGGATGCCCGACGAGTACCGCGCTCGCCTCGTCAAGTTCATCGAGATGCATGGGAACTCCGAGCTGATGGGAGTCCTCCCCGAGCGCGACTGGATCCTGCGCGCGCCGACTCTCCAACGGAAGCTCGCGCTGACGGCAAAGATCCAGGACGAAGTCGGGCACGCCCAGCTCATCTACCGCGTGGTCGAGGATCTCGGCAAGCCGCGGACTGCCTGCCTGGACGACCTCGTCTCGGGCAAGGCCAAGTTCCACAACGTCTTCCACTATCCGACAAAGACCTGGGGTGACGTCGGCGTCATCGCCTGGCTCGTCGACGCCGCGGCGATCGTCTCGCAGAAGGCGCTGCTCAAGTGCTCGTACGCCCCGTACGCGCGGATCATGAAGAAGATCTGCTGGGAGGAGTCGTTCCACATCCTCCACGGCCGCGACGTGATCCTCGCCATGGTCACGGGGACACCGGATCAGTTCGAGCTCGTTCAGGAAGCGCTCAACCGGTGGTGGGAGCCGCTCATGCACTTTCACGGGAATCCGATCCCCGCCGAGGAAGACCCCATGTTCGTATGGCGGATAAAGAGCCAGGCGAACGAAGATGCGCGTCAGGAGTTCCTCGACGGCTACGTCTCGCAGATCCGCGAGCTCGGGCTCACGATCCCCGACTCGAGGCTGCGGAAAGGCGAGGAGTCCGGCGTCTGGCTCTACACCGAGCCGGACTGGGAGAAGCTGCGTGCGGTCGTGACCGGCCACGGCCCCGCGTCCGAGGAGCGACTCGCGTTTCGGCGGTTGTCGCGTCAGGACGTGGAGTGGGTGGAGCGGGTGGTGCTCGCGGAGGCCGCATAAGGCCCGTGCCCTTCGGACACCGGCCTAATGGGTGCAGATGTGATCTACGAGGTCTTCAGACAAGAGCGCAAGGGGCAGCCGTTCCAGCACGCCGGCTCGGTCACCGCGCCGGACGAGCGGTTCGCCGAGATCTACGCGCGCGAGCAATACGGGCGCAGGCAGGAGTCGATCGCGCTGTGGCTCGTTGCACGCGACGACGTCAGTGAGATCGCCGAGTTCCCCGACGAGTTCGACCTCAAGTACCGGCGCGTCGACGGCTACTCGATCAAGGCGCGGCTGCGCGAAGCTCGCGAGCGCGCGGGGACGCTCGACATGGCCCCAGGCTCTCTCGTCTCCGACGAGAGCGCCTAATGGGGGTATGAATGAGCCCGAACTCTCTTCACACGAACCGTATTGGCAGGGCTGTCCTGCCTACGCGCACCCACAGCGTCCGAGCATGAGTCGTAGAGGAGCTCGTCTCACTCTCCGGAGCGGCGCGCGATGAGCAAGCGCACCGATCTTCTGCTCTCGATCGCCGACGACGAGCTGATCCTCGGCTGGCGAAACTCGGAGTGGACCGGGATCGCGCCCTTCCTCGAGGAGGACGTCGCGTTCTCGTCGATTGCACAGAACGAGATCGGTCACGCGCGCGCGCTCTACGAACTCGTCGCTGCCGAGCTCGGGACCACGGCTGACGAGCTGGCTTTCGATCGTAAGCCCGAGGAGTATCGCTGTGCGCCGCTCGTCGAGCTTCGTCGGCTCGAATGGGCGCGGACGATCGCGCGCCACTGGCTCTACGAGACGGCTGACGAGATCCGGCTCGAGGCGTTGAAGGGCTCGGACGATCCCGAGATCGCCGGGATCGCGGCGAAGATGGACCGGGAAGAGGCCTACCACCGCATGCACGCCGAGATGTGGATCGATCGCCTCCTGTCCACCGAAGACGGTCGTGCCCGTTTGAACGAGGCGGTCGACGAGCTCTGGTCGTACGCGCTCGGCGTCCTCGACGACGAGCTGCGACCCGAACTTCGTTCTCGGATCGAGGAGCGACTGGGACGCGAACTTCCCGATGTCGAGGCCGTGCCACGCGGCGTCCACGAGGCCGAGCTCGCGGAACTCTGGCAGGAGATGACGACCGTACGGCGCTCCGCTCCTCCGGGCTCACGATGGTGAGGAGTACCTAGATGAGTAGTTCCACGGGTTCAGGCCGTGTAGTCGACGAGTGCCCGGCTCGGCCGCCCGAGCCGGTGGTTGAGGCTGATCGCGGCGGCCAGGGCGAGGACGCGGATCCTAATCCGGGTGGCGAGGCCGTGAAGGGTGCGGGCGCCGTGTCGTTCGAGTGCGAGGACGTCTTTGCAGGTCTGGAAGATCGACTCGATGCGCTGGCGGATGGGAGCGAGGTGCGGCCCGCCGGCGGGCTCGTCTGTGCGGCGGGGCCGCACGATGGTGGCGTCGAGATCGGCGGCGAGCCGTTCGAACTCGCGGCCGGCGTAGCCTTTGTCGCCGAGCACGAACAGGTGCCCGGAGCGCTGGCAGCGCTCGAGCAGGGTGAGGCAGACGTCGCGTTCGGATGCCCTGGGCGAGGTGAGCTGGAGCGCGCGTGGTGTGCCATCCAACCCGAACAGCCCGTGCAGACGGAAGCCCCAGAAGTAGCGCGAGTGGCTGGCGCAGTAACCGTAGTCGGCTGCGTCGGCCAGCTGGCTGCGTCGAGTCGTCTCGACGCTACGGGCGCACTCGACCGGGGTCGAGTCGACCAGCACCAAGTCATCATGGAAACCGGGGCTATCGCTCGCGAACACGACGCTCAGCGC
>JBOHAY010000187.1:0-7363 GCA_050697935.1 Gaiellaceae bacterium
GCTCACAGGCGCCCGGCTTGAACCATTCGTTGCAGGAACTGCTGCGTCCTCGGTTCCTGAGGGGCGCCGAAGATCCGTTCGGGCGGCCCCTCCTCGAGGATCACGCCTTCATCGAGGAAGCAGACCCGGTGCGCGACGTCGCGGGCAAAGCTCATCTCATGCGTGGCGATGAGCATCGTCATTCCCTCGCCAGCGAGCTCGCGGATGACCTCGAGCACCTCTGCGACGAGCTCCGGGTCGAGCGCGCTCGTGACCTCGTCCAGTAAGAGCAAGCCCGGGCGCATGGCGAGCGCGCGCACGATCGCCACTCGTTGCTGCTGTCCTCCGGAGAGACGGTCAGGGTACTCGTCCCGCTTTTCGGTCAACCCGAACCGTGCGAGCAGCTCCTCCCCTCGCGCCTCGGCGTCGGCGTTCGACAGGCCGAGCGCCTTCCGCGGCCCGAGGGTCACGTTGTCGATCACGGACATGTGTGGAAAGAGATTGAACGACTGAAACACGATTCCGATCCCGCGCCTCACGACGTTGACGTCGACTCGGCCTGTCGTGATCTCGGCCCCATGTAGGACGATGCGTCCTGCGTCGAGAGGCTCGAGTAGGTTGACGCAGCGAAGGAGCGTCGACTTGCCGGAACCGGACGCCCCGATGAGGCAGACCACCTCGTGCTCGGCGAGCTCGAGGTCGATCCCGCGCAGGACGTCGAGCTTTCCGAACGTCTTGTGGGCGCCCTCGATCTGAAGCGCTGCGCTCACGCGAGCCTCCCGGCTTGTTGCCGTCTCTTGTCGCGGGCGATGAGCCAGTCGGTGAAGCGCGCCATCGGGATCGTGAGTGCAATGAAGATGATCGCGGTGGCGATGTACGGCGTGTAGTTGAAGCTCCCGGCCACGTCGATCTGCGACTGCCGGAAAGCCTCGACGACACCGAGCAACGCCACGAGTGCCGTGTCCTTCTGGAGCCCGATGAAGTCGTTCAGAAGCGGCGGGACCACGCGTCGCACCGCCTGCGGGATGACAACGAAGCGGAGCGCCTGGCCGTGCGTCAGACCGAGCGAACGCGCTGCAGCGGCCTGGCTCGGATGCACGGAGTCGATGCCTGCCCGGTAGACCTCCGAGACGTAGGCGGAGTACACGAGAACGAGCGACACGATTCCCCAGAAGAGCGGGTCGATCGGCACCCCGGGCAGCGCGAGGGCCGGTACGCCGAAGCCGAGGATGTAGATCACGAGGATCGTCGGGACTCCTCGGAAGAGGTCGACGTAGACGACCGTGAGCGCGCGGATTGGAAAGAACACCGGCCCGGGGAGACCTCGAAGAATGGCGATGACAAGAGCGAAGACGAGGATGAAGACCTCGGCGATCAGAAAGATCTTCACGTTGATCCAGAACGCCGAAAGGATGTCCGGGAAAGCTTCCTCGAACTCCTGACGGTTGAAGAACGACTGCTTGACGTCCTCCCAGCCCGCCGAGTTGACGACCGCGAAGGCGATGACAGCGACGAAGACCGCAGTCGAGACGAGGGCGACGACGACGCTTCTGCCGCCGCCGCCCGTCGTAAGGCTGCCGAGGATCCTCGAGCCGCGAGTCTCGTTCAGAGCATTACCGGAGGTCCGGCGCCCCCGCCTGCGCGAGGTACTTCCGCTGGAGCCCCTTGATGGTGCCGTTCGCCCAGAGCCTGTTGAGCGCCCTGTTCACGCACCTCGCGAGAGTGTTCCCCTTCTGGAAGACCATGCCGAACTGCTCTCGTGCGCCGCGCTGCGGGAGCTTGCCGACGATCTCGCCGTCGTCGAGCTGGACAGCGACGACGAAGAATGCGGTTGGGAGATCGACGACGATTCCGTCGATCTGTCCGGCGTTGAGCGCCGAGATCGCGTCGTTGTTCGAGTCGTACACCGCTGCCGACTGCGACGGTCGGATGAAGTCCTCGATGTAGTTGTAGCTCGTGGTGCCGACCTGGGCGCCGAGCTTGTACGGCCTGAGGCCCGCAACCGTGCCCACGCGCGTGATCGGCGTGCCCGCGTTCCCGACCACCGCCTGGTTGACGTAGTAGTACGAGTTGGAGAAGGAGACGTTCTGCGCCCGCTCCTTGCTGTAGGAGACCTGCGCCATGTAGAAGTCGAACGGCTTCTTGCCGGGCCGGAACGAGTTGTTGAACGGCACGGCGCTCCACGCGACCTGGCCCTTGGAGAACCCGAGCTGCTTCGCGACCGCGTACGCCACCGCCGACTCGTAGCCCTTGCCGCTCGCGGGGTTCGAGACCTCCCACGGTTTCTTCGGTGCCCCGCCCCACCACGGCGGGAAGGCGGGGTTGTCGGTCGCGAGGCTGAGCTGGCTTTCCTTGACGAGGTTGAGGTTCGCCTTGGCGCAACTTCCGGACTGCGCGGGCTCCGCCGGCTTCCCGGTCGCGCTCGCGGCGAGCGCGAGTGCCAGTGTCGTGAGGGCAAGACCGAAGAAAGCAGTGCGCATCGCAGATCCACTCCTCGAACGGGTTGAAGGGCCGCGCGAGCGTAGCAGCGCCGATGTGGCTAGCGTGACGCGGGTGGCCAGCCCGTTCGTCGAGCTCGAGGTCGGAGAGCGCGTCGTCAAGCTGACGAACCCCGACAAGGTGCTCTTCCCCAAGGCGCGCAAGACGAAGCGCGACCTCGCCGAGTACTACATCGCTGTCGGGGAAGGGATCGTGCGCGCGCTTTACGAGCGACCGACGCAGCTTCGCCGCTTTCCCGACGGAGTGACCGGCGAGATGATCTACCAGAAGCGCGTGCCCGAGAAGAGGCCGGAGTGGGTGGAGGCGGCGCGGGTGACGTTTCCCTCGGGAAGACATGCCGACGAGCTCTGCGTGACCGAGCTCGCCCAGGTCATCTGGGCGGCGAACCTCGCAGTGGTCGACTTCCATCCCTGGCCTTCGCGGCGGCGCGACACCGAGCACCCGGACGAGCTCCGCATCGACATCGACCCCCAGCCGGGGACGACGTTTCGCGACGGCAAGCGAGTCGCCGCACTCGTACGCGAGGTCCTGGACGAGATCGGATACACAGGCTGGCCGAAGACCTCGGGGAACCGCGGCATCCACGTCTTCTGCCGCATCGAACCGCAGTGGGAGTTCCCGGTCGTGAGGCGAGCAGCGCTCGCCTTCGCGCGGGAGGTCGAGCGGCGGCTCCCGAAGAAGATTACGACGGCGTGGTGGAAGGAGGAGCGCGGCAAGCGAGTCTTCATCGACTACAACCAGAACGCGCGCGACCGCACGGTCGCGTCAGCGTATTCGGTGCGAGGGCGGCCCGATGCGACCGTTTCGGCTCCGGTGACGTGGGATGAGCTACCTGACGTCGCGACCGAGGACTTCACGATGGCGACGATGCCGAAGCGCTTTTCGAAGCTGGGAGATGTCCACGCAGGCATTGACGACGCCATCTGCGATCTGCGTGTGTTGCTCGAGTGGGTCGAGCGCGACGAGAAGGAAGGTCTCGCGGAGGCTCCGTACCCGCCGAACTTCCCGAAGATGCCCGGAGAGCCGCCGCGCGTGCAGCCCTCGCGCGCCCGCAAGCAGGAGTAACGCCCGAGTGCCTAGCGGACGGTCAACGTCGCGGAGGCGTAGCCGGCCCTCGACGCCGTCGCGGCCACGCGAGCAGCAGCCGTCTGCTTGAGGACAGCCTGGCCGTTCGCCGCGGTCTTGAGCGATTTACCCCCTGCCTTGACCGTCGCGCCTGCAACGGGGTCACCCGCGTCGAGCACGCGGAACGTGATCGTGCGGCCGGCTCCCGCGGCTCGGGTCGATGCCGTCAGCGAGAGCTTCGGCCAGACTTGTTGATGCCAGAATCCCTGCTGGCCGCCGGCCTGGACGTTCGCGATCAGATCGAGCGGCCCGGACGAGCCTTCGCCGTTCAGGCGATAGATCGTCCCTCCGCCGGGTGGCTTGAACGCATTCACTGCACCAAGCTTGGAAGCCGCCTTGTTCGTTCGGCCCGCATAGATCGTCCCGTTTTGCTCCCACATGAGCCACAGCCGTCCGTCGGGTGCCGCGGCGACGTTCGCGTGCTCGTTCCCGTCGGCTCTCACGACGAGGTGAGGCTTGGCGCGATCGACGCGCCAGAGCGCCAGCGTCTTGAAAGTCGGGTATCCCTGGCCGTGGAAGAGGTAGACGCCGGCCGCGCCGATGCGCCCAGAGATCGAGGCTCTGTTCCCCGGATAGACGGAGCTCTTGCCCACGACCGATCCCGTTGCGAGCCGACGTGGCCCCTGTGGACCATCTGGGCCGATCGCGTTGACGAACAGGCCTGGCGTCGCACTCTCGTTGGAATGGAAAGCGAGCCACGCCTGCCCGCTGGTCGCGTCGACGGCGATATCCGGCGTATACAGGCAGCAGCTGCTCTGCGGGATTGCTCGATCCGGATCGCCGGGGTCGATTCCGTAGTGGAAGCCGAGCCCGGGGCTGCCAGACCAGGTGGAGATCGGCGTTCCGTCCTTCGCGATGCCTGCGCCGGCCACGCCGGTCGCATACGCAGAAGTCGACTGAGCGGCCTTTCCCGGCTTGAGCGTCCAGGGCGTTCCGGCTGCCGGCGCGGTCGCCGTGTTCAACGAGTTGTTCGTTTCACCGGGATTCGTCGAACGGATGCCGCCGACGAACGCGCGAAGGGAGCCGTCCGGCATGCGCAGAAGGTCGGGATGCGACATCGACGACCACCCGCCGAGCGCTACTGCATCGTTCCCGACTGTTCCCACCGGGCTGACCTCTACGTGGACGAGATCCTCCTTCGTCCCGTTCTTTCTCGTGTAGATCACGTGCAGAACGCCGTCCGAGGTTCGTGCCAGCCCGGGCTCCGCGAAGTTGAGCACCGTCCCGGGCAGGCGCGTCCACTGGCCGCGCGGACCGGCCTGAGCGGTCGCTGCGACCGCGAGGACGGCGAAAGCGGCAATGACGACACGAGCGACGCGCATCGGCGTGAGCTTACTCTTCCGGGTTTTCGACGACTACCCGAGGAGCGCCTCGATCGAGTCGCCGCCGCGGGTTGCCGGGCGAAGCTCGCGCCACGTGCATTGCGCTGCGTCTTTGTCGTCTCGAAAGCGGACGAGCTTCGTCCCGTGGCGGAAGCGATTCGATTGCACCTTGTCGTACCGGACCTCGACGACGACCTCGGGTCGAACCGGCGACTCCTCGAGCTCGCCGCCTCCCCAGCGGTTCGGCTCCGAGAAGCGGCGCTCGGGTGCGTTCTCGAGCAGTGGGAGAACTCGGTCCGCGATCTCCGCATGGCGAGCCGGGGCCACGGCGGCTGATCCGACGTAGTCGATCTCGCCGTCGTCGCGGTACAGGCCGAGGAGAAGGGTGGCGATCCGGTCGGGACGCGACTTCCACCGCACGCCGACGATGACGCAGTCGGCGGTCTTCTCGGGTTTCACCTTCGCCACTCCGTCGCGTGAGCCGGGGAGGTACGCGAGGTCGCGGCGCTTGGCGATGACCCCGTCGAGACCGATCGCCTCGAAGCGCTCGAGCCACTCGAGTGCCTCCGCGCGGTCGCGAGTCGCTGGCGAGAGCTCGAACCGCTTTGCGCTCCGCTCGAGCCTCCCCCGCCGTTTCGAGAGCGGCTCCCGCCAAACTTCCTCGCCCTTCCAGGCGAGCACGTCGAAGGCGATGAAGCGCGCGGGGATCTCCGCGGAGAGCTTGCGGACGCGGCTTTCGGCGGGGTGCAGTCGCGTCTGCATGGCGTCGAAGTCGAGGACGCCGTCGCGCTCGATCACGATCTCGCCGTCGAGCGCCGACTCAGGCGACAACAGCTTCTCGAGCGCCTGCAGCTCGGGGAAGTAGCGCAGCAGCGGCCGAGCGTTTCGCGACCACAGGCGGAGCTCCCCGGAGCCGTTCTCGAGGAGGCCACGGAAGCCGTCCCACTTCGGCTCGTACTGCCACTCGTCCCCCGCTGGGAGCTCTCGGACGAGCTCCGCTTCCATTGGCGGGAACGGGATCGCGTGATGGAGGTCGGCCGGGCGCTCGACCGGGCCGGGATCCCGACGACCACGAGACACGGTGAAGAACCTACCTTGTGGCTCTGAGCCACAAGGTGGTTAGGCTCTCGCTTCGAATGCGTCGCGTCGCCGTCACCGGCCTTGGTGCCGTCACTCCGCTCGGGCTCGATGCGCAGTCCACCTGGGACGCGGCCATCGCGGGCCGGAGCGGAGTCGACTTCATCCAATCGTTCGACACAACCGGATTTCCCGTCCGCATCGCCTCGGAGGTGAAGGGATTCGAGGCGGAGGCGGTCGTGGGGCCGAAGGACGCGCGCCGGCTCGAGCGAAATGTCGTGCTCGCGGTCGCCGCAGCTCGCGAGGCCTGGGCCGATGCGGGAGTCGACGGTATTGACCCCGCTCGTGCCGGAGTCCTCGTCGGCTCGGCAATCGGCGGAGTCATCGGCGTCATGGAGCAGAACGACGTCCTTCGTGAGCGCGGTCATAGCCGCGTGTCGCCCTGGTTCCTTCCCAACGTGCTTGTCGACTCCGCGAGCGGGCAGATCGCCATCGATCTGGGCGTTCGCGGCCCAAACTACGCGCCGGTCTCGGCATGCGCGACGGGATCGCATGCCGTGGGGGAGGGCGCCGAGACGATCCGGCGCGGCGATGCGGACGTCATCCTGGCGGGCGGGACCGAGTCCTGCATGCACCCCGTCATTCTCGCCGGGTTCTGCGCGATGCGCGGACTGGTCGCGGAGGACGAGGATCCGACGCTTGCCTCGAGGCCGTTCGACGCGACACGCGCCGGCTTCGTGATGGGGGAGGGCGCGTGCGTGCTTCTCCTCGAGGATCTGGAACGCGCGCGGGCCCGGGGGGCGCGGATCTACGCGGAGGTTCTCGGCTACGGGACGTCGAACGACGCGCACCACTTGGCGCAGCCCGACCCCGAGTCGGTCGGCGCTGCCGAGATGATGCGCGCGGCACTCTCGCATGCGGGCGTCGATCCCGAGCGCGTCGGGTACATCAACGCGCACGGGACCTCGACACCGCAGGGCGACCTCGCGGAGACGAACGCGATCAAGGACGTCTTTGGGGCTCATGCGAACGAGCTCGCCGTCTCGTCGACGAAGTCGGTGCTCGGGCACCTTTTCGGAGCTGCAGGGGCCGTCGAGGCCATGATGTGCGTCCGGGCCGTTCACGAGGGTGTGCTGCCGCCGACGATCAACTACCGAAACCCGGATCCGGAGTGCGACCTCGACTACGTCCCGAACGAGGCGCGGCACGCGCAGGTCGACGTGGCGCTGTCGAACGCGATGGGCCTGGGCGGCCACAACGCGTGCGTCCTCCTCGGCCGGGTCGAGTAGCTGACTCCGCCTCGCGCCTAGCGCCGATTCCGGGCGACGCGCGCAAGGCGCCTAGCGCCGACTCCGAGCGAC
>JBOHAY010000188.1:0-7217 GCA_050697935.1 Gaiellaceae bacterium
TCCGGTCTGTCCTTCCGCAGCAGAACGTACCCCGAGAGCGCGAACACGTGGGCAAGGACGTACCCGATATTGCTCGCGGCGAGGATCCCGAAGAGGTTGCCGATGAAGAGGACGAAGAGGATGTTGATGGCCATGTCCAGGGTCATCGCGTTCCCCGGCACGTTGAAGCGGTTGAGCCGTCCCAGCTCCTTGATCGTCAACCCGTCGCGAGAGATGCCGAAGAGGGCACGGCTGCCGTCGGCTGTGGCCGTGTTCATGGAGATGACGAAGCTCGCTAAGAGGACGATGACGAAGAAGTTCGTCGCCCCCGAACCCACGAGCTGCTCGAGGGCGCCGACGTAGTCGTACAACCCTACCGTCTCCTCGCCGACCCCTCCGACCATGCCGAGCGGCAGCAGCGTGTAGACGACGACCGTGAAGAGCGCCGTCGCAAGGAGGGCTTTCCTCGTGTCGTTGACCGTGTCCTTGTACTCGGGCGCAAACGTCGCGCAGGCGTCGTCGCCACCTGCCGACCAGATCATGATCCAGATCCAGACGAGAGCGAGCTGCCAACCCCCCCAAGCGAGTCCTGGATCATTCAGCTTGTACGTGAGGTTGGCGGAGTCGAAGTCGCCGTTCAGGAACGGCAGGAACATGAAGCAGAAGAGGGGGATCATGAGCAGGATCCCCGCCAGGTAGTTGAACGTGACGCCGACCCGCGTGCCGAAGATGTTGAAGAGCCACACGGCCAGGATGAGGCCGATCGCGATCAGATGTGGAAGCCCGACGTCCACGGGGCCGGTGCTGAAGTACCCATCTCCTGCGGCACCAGCCAACAACGCGTTCGTGCCGAACGGCTCTCCTGGGAACCAGGCGGCGTGGGCGAGCTGACCTACGAAGAGACCGAGGAAGGAGAGCACCACCGACCAGCCGATCCAGTAGCCGAATGTGGCGATCGGGCCGACGAGGGTCGTGTACCTGCGCCAGCCCTCGTTCGCGTAGATCGGGAAGCCGCCCGACTTGTCGGGGAACATCGCGGCGAGCTCCGAGTAGAGGACCATCACGGGGACGATGATCGCGGCCGTGACTCCCCAGAGAAGAACGGCACCCCAGCCACCGAGATCGCCCACCGAGTACCCGAGACCTGCAAGCAGAAAGCCCGGGTTCGCCAGGGCGATGACGAATCCGTCGTACCACCGGAGCGTCTTGATGAGGTGTCGTTCCTCGACGACTGCCTGCGCCACCACAACCTCCTTGATTCGACTGCTCTACGTCGACTGACAGGCGACCGTACCAAGGCTGGCAGACAGTTTCAATGGGCCGTGGCCCATCGTTTCATGCTCTGAATGACCGTACAATCGCAAGGATGGGGCCGCCGCCGATCACGATCACCTGCGACTGCGGCGAGGTCGCGTACGTGCCATTCGGTGACTCGTGGCAATGCGAGGGGTGCGGGAAGCGATGGAACACGCAGCAGATTCCCGTCGAGGAGTACGAGGGCCTCCTCCGCCGGATGCGCCGCTTCCGGCTCGAGGTTCTCGGGGCCGCCATCGTCGTGGCGGCGATCTTCGTCCCACTCGTCGTCTTCGTGAGCCAGCGCTTCATCCTCCTGTTTCCAATGCTCGCGATCGCCTGGCTCTTCCTGTACTTGCCGATGTGGCGGCGCAGGGCGCGCCGCGAGGCGCAGGGAGCGCCGCAATGGGATCTCCACGCCGAGTGAGATGCTGAGTCTCCGGCGCCCGCACTCCCGTGCAGATGTGCCCCGCGTTTCGTGCGAGACACGTCCGATTATGCTTGCCACCCTGGAGGTGCCCTTCGACGCCGAAGCAGCGGCCTTTGCCGTCGACACCGCCGTCGAGACCGGTCAGCCGCTCATCGTCACGAACGTCGTCGAGCTCCTGCTCGCGCCATGCTCGCTCGCGCTTCGGATCGATCGGCCCGAGTCGCCGGAGCACACCGAGGCACTGCAAACGCCGGCAGTGCTTGCTCACTCGCTTGGCGTCAGGGTCGAGCGGCTGCGTGTCAGGAGCCCGCACCCGGTCGACGCGCTGCTCGAGGTTGTCGCCGAGCGAAGTCCGGGCATCCTCGTATTCGGGCCTGACCGGTCCGTGCTGAAGCCTCGTTTGTACCGAAAGGCTGCGCGAAAGATCCGCGAGCGCGCTCCCTGCCTCGTCTGGCTGTCCGACTGATTTTCCGGCGCAAGACCGGAAATCCGCTCGCGCAGATTCCGGTCGCGCGAAGATCCCTGAAGGCGTCCGCTTCGCGGCCGCTGCGCTTGTGTTTTCAGAGCAAGCACTGATTTTCCGGCGCAAGACCGGAAATCCGCTAGCGCAGATTCCGGTCGCGCGAAGATCCCTGAAGGCGTCCGCTTCGCGGCCGCTGCGCTTGTGTTTTCACAGCAAGCCGCGACTACGCGAAGGCCGGCATCACCTCGTCGGCGATCAGCCGGAGCTGCCCCTCCACGTCAGGCACGTCCACATCCTTGCCGGTGAACGTCTTCAGGATCGCGGGGTCGACGATGCAGCAGATCATGTGGTTGACCCCCGCCGACTTGATCTCCTCGATCTGCGCGACGCACTCCTCGGGCGTCCCGGCAATCGAGAGCTTCTCAGCCACTTCGGGCGTCGTCATGTCGTACGCCCGGTCCAGCTCGCCGCGGCCCAACACCTCCACGATCGCCTTCATCTCCTCCGGGTCGACACCGTGCATCGCGAGCTGCTCGTCCGGTTGGGCGGAGAGGTAGAAGGCGACCATCGAGCGCGCCGCGACCTTCGCCTGGTCCGAGTCCGGCGCGCATGTCATCACGCACCAGGCACCGATGTCGAGCGTCGTCCAGTCGCGGCCGGCGCGTTCGGCGCCGATCCTCACGTTCTCGACGACGTAGTCGTACCACGCCTTGTTGTAGCCGAGCGCGCTGTGAACGCCGTCGGACACCTCCCCCGCGAGCTGCATCGACTTCGGGCCGCGCATGGCCCCGATGTAGATCGGCAGGCGCTCCTGCACGGGCCGGGCGAAGGTGAAGAGACCGTTGTAGCGGTAGAACTCCCCCTCGTATGTGATCGCACCCTCGTCGAGGAACGTGCGCATCACGTGGTGCGCTTCCTTGACGCGCGAGAACGGCTTGATCGTCTTCCAGTCGACGCCGTACTGGGAGAGCAGCCCGAAGTTGCCGCAGGAAATGACCCCTTCCGCGCGGCCGCCCGTCAGCTCGTCGAGGGTGGCGAGCGCCTGGCAGAGCAGGGTCGGCTCTCGCAGCCAGACGCCCGAAAGGTTGGGGCCGAAGCGGACGTTCTTGGTCTTGTCAGCCGCCGCAGCGTAGAGGAGCCAGAGATCCTTGTGCCAGGTCTCGTCCGCCGCGTAGCAGGCGTGATACCCGAGCTTGTCGGCCGTCTTGATCATCTCCATCGAGTCGGCGAGTGGGTAGTCGAGGAGCGTTGCGTAGCTGAACTTCATCCGTGCCTCCTAGTAGGTCTTGGCCGTGAGCCCCCCGTCGACGAGGAGGGGCGCCCCGCTCACGAACGAGGACTCGCCGGAGACGAGGAAGACCACCGCGGCGGCGACCTCGGCCGGATGGGCGATACGCCTGCCGGGGTAGGCCGCCTCCATTTCCGCCCTCGCTGCGACCGGGTCATCCGTTCCGTCGAAGTACTGCTCGATCATCGGCGTCTCCATGTCGCCCGGACAGACGCAGTTGCAGCGGATGCCGTCGAGCGCGTAGTCGATCGCAATCGCCTTCGTCAGGCCGAGCACGCCCGACTTCATCGCCGTGTACGCGGCGAGGTAGCCGTCGCCGGTGAACGAGAGGATCGAGCCGAGATTGACGATCGAGCCGCCACGGCCGCTCTCGCGCATGGCGGCGATCGCGTGCTTGCAGCCCCAGAACGTCCCGGTGAGGTGCGTCGCGACGAGATCCCCCCACAGCTCGTTGGTCGTCTCGTGCAGGCGACCTTCGCCGAGGATGCCCGCGTTGTTGACGAGGAAGTCGAGCGTGCCGTACTCGCGCCGGCAGAGCTCGATGGCGGCGACGATGTCCTCTTCGCGCCGGACATCGCCCTGCTGGAAGACGGCGCGGCCGCCGCCGGCGACGGCCTCGTCGACTCCGCCCTGTCCGGCCTCGGCGTCCCGGGCGAGACCGACGACGCTTGCTCCCTCGGCGCAGAGGGCGAGCAGTATCTCGCGCCCGAGCCCGCGCGAGGTGCCGGTAACCACACCCGCCTTGCCGGCGCAGCGCACTGGGCTACCCCTCATCCTCGATCTCGCGTAGGAGCTCCTCGCCCGAAACGACCGCGTCGGCGAAGTGGTCGTGCATCCAGGCGAGGTGCTCCCAGCGGGACTCGACGATCCGCTGCGTGTCCCAGGCGAACATCTCCTGCTGCGGCGTGTGCTCGGACATGAGGACCGGGTCGACCTCGTAGACGTGGTCGAAGCGCATGACGACGGCGTCGTTCACCCGCTGCGCGTCCGGTGGCCTCTGCGCGGCGAGCCGGAAGCCGATCACTCCTCCACCTCCTCGTCCTCTTCGTATGCCTGGTCGAGCAGGTACTTGCCGGGGTTCATGACGTTGTTCGGGTCGAGCGCCCGCTTGATCTTCTTCATCACGTCGAAGCCGCCGCCCAGCTCGAGCGGGACGAGGTCGACCTCCCCTTCGCGGCACGCGCCGTGGCACGCCGAGATCGAGCCGCCGTGTGCGATCGCGACCGCGGCGATGTCGCGCTTCGCCTCGACCCAGGCAGTCCAGCTCTCGTCGTCCCAGTGCATCTCCCAGATGCCGATGTCGATCTCGGTCAGGTAGTCGCCCCAGGGCTTGTAGGCGCCATTCGTGTAGGCGAACATCCCCCAGTCGTCGAACATGTCGAAGCGCTGGATCAGGCGATCGGCGATGGCGTGCCATTCCTCGCGCACCTTCGGCAGCGCGGTCCACGGGATCGACGCGTCCTCGCAATGCCAGCTCATCAGCGCCACCTGACCGCTCCGTGTCCGCCCGTGCTGCGGGGTCGCATAGCGGTCGTGACGCGAGGCCCAGTCGCCCTGGGAGATCTCGTCGCCCATGTAGCTCCCGCCGGAGTCGAGTCCGATCTTCAGCAACCTCTTGGCGCCGACGCGGACCTCGTCGGCGTTCCCGTACATCGCAGTCGCGACGACCGCCTTCACCTCGGGCGGCTGCGGTATGTATGCCTCGTCGTCTCGCCGCAGGTAGTCGAGCTTTCGCTCGTCGAAGAGGACGACGCCCGCGAGCGTCGCGACTCCCGACCTGGCGAGCGCGCCCGTCGAGCGCCAGGCGGTCATGTAGTCGGGATATGTGAAGAACGCCGAGAACTCGGCCTCGGGCCGCGGGACGAGCTCGAGCGTCGCCTCGGTGACGATGCCGAGCGTGCCCTGGTGACCCATGAAGAGATGCTTGAGCTGATAGCCCGTCGACGATTTGCGGACCTTTCGTCCGCCCCCGTCCCCGACCTCGATGAGCTCCCCGGTCGGAAGGACGATCTGGAAGCTGATCACGAGATCGCGCGTATGCCCGTAGCGCGCTCCGATCAGCGACCAGCCGCTCGTCCCGATCCGCCCTCCGACGAGGGAGCACGGATACGAGGCCGGGTTGTCCGGGTAGATGACACCGTGCTTCTTCAACTCCTCGTTCAGCTTCAGCATGCTGATGCCGGGTTGGACGGTGACCGTGCGGTCCTCGAGGTCGAGCTCGAGGATCCTGTTCATCAGCTTGACGTCGACGAGGATCCCGTGCCTGAGGGGCACCGCCCCGTCCGTCAGCCCGGTACCTCCCGCTCTCGGGACGACCGGGATCCGGTAGCGGTTTGCGAGCTTTACGACCTCCGAGATCTGCTCGGCGTTCTGTGGGAGAACGACGGCGTCCGGCACGTGATCCGCCCAGCGGTGGAGAGGGAACGGCGCGGGGACCCGGGCCCGGTTGTAGCGCGCGGACCTGCCCGTGAACACGTAGTCGTGGCCGCAGATCGCCCGCAGCTCGTCGACGACCGAAGCTTCGAGACCGGCCGTCGCCATCAGTCAACTTCCAGTCCGGCGGCCCGTGCCACGAGCTCCATGAGATCGACGACCTCGATCGGCTCTTCCCGGCCCGCTCCCTGCTCAGCGAGCGGCCGCTCCGACCAGACGCACGCCGACACGAGCGTGTCGATCTCGAGCTCGGCGGCCTTCTCCACGCGGCGCCGGGCGATCTCGGCGGCGATCTCGGGCCGCTCGATCGCAAACCCGGCTCCCGCACCCGAGCAGTACGACCACTGAGTGACGTGATCGACATCTCTGAAGGTGAGTCCCGGAATCGCCTTGAGAATCTCGCGCGGCGCCTCGTGGATCCCCTTTCGCTTGTTCAGCCGGCACGGGTCGTGGTAGGTGGCAACGCGCTCGACCGGGACGGTGAGCTCGAGCTTCCCGTCCCGAACGAGCTCGGCGACGAGTTCGACCATGAGGACGATCTCGAAGTCGAACTCCTCGCCGAAGTAGCTCGGGTAGTCCTCGGTGAAGGTGATGTAGTCGTGGGGGTCGAGGACGATGATCCGCTTCGCGCCGGCCGCGCGCCAGTCCGCGACGTTGTGCTCCGCGAACCGCCGGGCCTGCGCGGCGTAGCCCATCTCCGCCGCGGGGCCGCCGCAGCACCACTGCTCCCGCATGAGGCCGAACTCGATGCCCGCGTGCCGGAGGATGCGCGCGACGGCCCGCGGGAGCGACGTCCGGTAGAAGGCCGCCTCGCAGTCGCAGAACAGGATCGTCTCCCCGCCGACGGGGAGGTCGAGCCCGTTCGCCCAGGCCGCGACCGCGTCCTGGCTCACGGACGTTCCGTCGAGTACGGGCTCGCTGCGGAAGCGCTCGGTGAGCTCGTTCCACTCCTTCCACTGCGGCTGTTCGATGCCGGAATCCACCGCCAGCGTCCGCATCGCCTTGACCAGGTCGACCGTACGCGTCCGGAAGCGGTAGAAGTCTCCGGTGAAGAGCGTGTTCGGGCAGCGCAGCTCACACGCCCCGCACTGCGTGCAGTGGACGTAGTCGGAGGCGACATCCTCGATCGAGAGGTGGCCTCCCTCCATCGCGACCACATTGGCGTGGAACGCAGTGGGAGTGTGCGATTCGTCACGCGTGACCTGCATGACCGGGCAGACCTCGCGACAGAACTTGTGCCCGGAGCTGTAGCAGTTGTAGGCAGCGTTACGCCATTCGGCGAGGAACTCGGGCGTCAGCGTGCTCTGCCTCGACGTCTCGGAAGACGTTCC
>JBOHAY010000189.1:0-8515 GCA_050697935.1 Gaiellaceae bacterium
ACCCATCAGCGTCCACATCTTCTCGCTGCGCGAGCCCTGAGGCGACGCGATCCCGCCGGCAGGTTGGGGATACGCGTCGTAGCCGGCATCCATGCCAACCGTTGAATTTCTGAAGTGTCGGGACACATGAGCACTGTCTGTGCGAGCGTACTGCTGCCTAAGAGAGTTCGCCTGACCCGGCAAAGGGCCCGCACATCGCCTTGGTCGAAAGGCAAGAGTTGGGCAAAAGTTTGGCCCGCCGACAGCTGTCAAGAGACGGAAAAGCCCCGTTTCCGGGGCTTTTCTAGTAGCGGGGGCAGGATTTGAACCTGCGACCTCCGGGTTATGAGCCCGGCGAGCTACCAGACTGCTCCACCCCGCGACGAGAGCTCGATTATAGCCGCTCGCACGCCAGAATGACCACGTGAGACTCGGAGTCGAAGCTGCGCTCGTCAGAAGCCGGGTGGTTCAGGGTGACGTCGAGGTCGCCGATGGCGCCGTCGTTGCCGTCGGGCTCGCCTCTCCGAACGGGCGCGGGATCGCGGTACCGGGGTTCGTCGATCTTCAGGTCAACGGGTTTGCCGGCGTCGACTTCGCCCACGCCGATGACGCGGGATATCGACGCGCCGGCGAGGCCTTGTTCGAGACCGGAGTCACGTCCTACCTTCCGACGTTCATCACGGCACCCGAGGAAGAGCTCGTCGCGTCGCTTCGCGAAGTGCCGACGTCCACCGACGGCGCCCGGATCCTCGGTGTACACCTCGAGGGCCCGTTTCTGTCCCCCGAGCGGCTCGGCGCACATCCGGTGGGCGCGCGCCGCGACCCTGACCTAGAGCTCCTCTCCCGACTTCTCGACGCTGGCCCCATCCGCCTCGTGACGCTCGCGCCGGAACTGCCCGGCGCCCATGACCTCATTCGCACCTTGCTCGCGCGTGGGATCACCGTTTCCTTCGGTCACTCCGACGCGACCGCCGACGAGGCGAACACCGGCTTCGACCTCGGTGTCCACACGGTCACGCACCTCTTCAACGCGATGCGACCGTTCCACCACCGCGATCCCGGAATCGCCGGCACGGCCCTTGCTCGAGAGAACGTCGTCGTCCAGATGATCCTCGACGGGGTGCACCTCGCACCCGAAACCGCTGGTTTCGTCTGGCGTGTGGCACGAGGACGTCTGGCGCTCGTGACGGATTTCACCGCAGCGCCATACGGACGGACACCTGAAGGTGTCCTCGCGGGAAGCACGGCACCGATGATCGAAGCTGTCCGAAACCTCCACGCGCGCGGCGCGTCCTTCGAGGAGGCCGCTCTGGCGGCATCCGAGATCCCAGCACGCGTTGTCGCCGACCCCACCGCTGGCCGGCTCGAGGTCGGTCTCTCAGCCGATGTCGTCGTCTTGACCGACGGGCTCGAGATCGAGCGCGTGCTCGTCGCCGGTGAGGATCGCCTCAGCTGAGGACGGTCGAGGTCTCGCGCGACTGCGACGCAACCTTGTCGAGAATCGCCTCGAGCAGGCGGCCCGAGGAAAGGACGTGCTCTCTGGCGAGAACCCGCGCACCTTCCGGGCTGCGAGCTGCCATCGCCTCGCGGATCGCCCGGTGCTGACCGTCGTTGTTGTGGAAGAGCTCGTCGAGATCGGCCCCCGTCGCCCAGAACGGCTTGACGAGGAACGTCCGCCTGGCCGCCTTCGCCATGCGTTCGATGAGCGGCACGTCTGCGGCTGCATAGATCACGTCGTGAAAGGAGTGGTTCGCGAACAGCCATGCGCGCGCGAGCTCGAGGTCCTGGCGCCCGGCATGGCTCATCTCGACGAGCTCGCGCGTCAGCTCACTGAAGCGAAGCTCGGCCGTCTCGAGCGCCGCGAGGTCGGAGTCGGTCATCTTGGGCGTCGCGATCTGGGTGGCGAGGCTCTCGAGCTCGGCCCGCGCGAGGAACGCCTCCCGGATCTCCTCCCGCGAGAGCATCCGCACGCGTACGCCGCGGTTGGGCTCGAAGCTCACGAGCCCTAGTGCGGCGAGCCGCCGAAGGGCCTCGCGCACCGGCGTCCGGCTGACCTGGAACTGCTCCGAAAGGTGCTCCTGGCGAAGCACGCTGCCGGGCGGGATCTCACCCGAGACGATCGCCTCCTCAAGCGCGAGCGCGATGTCGTCCGCCTTGGTGCCGTCCGACATTACGCACGCTCCAGCAGTCGTTCATAGGCAGGAAGCGTGAGGAACTCGGTGAAGTCGTCAGCGAGCGCGAGCTGCTCGAAGAGCTCCCGCGCCTCGCCGTAGACGGACTCGGCCGGCAGTTCGGCGGCAACCTCGGCGATCGTCCGCTCGACGTCCGCACGTGCGACGCGGCCATGGTGAACCCACTGCCACACCTGCGAGCGAGAGATCTCGGCGGTTGCTGCGTCCTCCATCAGGTTGTCGATCGCAGCCGCCCCCACGCCCGACAACCAGGCCGCGATGTACCGGATCCCGACGGAGACGTTCGCGCGCACGCCGGTGTCGGTGATCTCGCCGGGCGTTGCGGCGACGTTCAGCAGGTCGGCCGCCTCGACGGAGACGTCCTCGCGGAGCCGCTCGAGCTGGTTGGGTCTCTCGCCGAGCGCTGCGTCGAACTGCGTCATCGCAGTCGGGACGAGATCGGGGTGCGCGACCCAGGTCCCGTCGAAGCCGTCAGCCGACTCGCGCTGCTTGTCCTCCGTCACGCGCGCGAGCGCGATCTCGTTCACCTCGGGATCGCGGCGGCTCGGGATGAACGCCGCCATGCCGCCGATCGCGTGCGCGCCGCGCGAGTGGCACGTGCGGACGAGCAGCTCGGTGTACGCACGCATGAACGGAACCGTCATCGTCACCTGGATGCGATCGGGGAGGACGAAGTCTTCGCGGTCGTGAAACTTCTTGATCACCGAGAAGATGTAGTCCCAGCGCCCCGCGTTCAGGCCGGCGGAGTGCTCGCGAAGCTCGTACAGAATCTCCTCCATCTCGAAGGCCGCGAGGATAGTCTCGATGAGAACGGTCGCCTTGATCGTGCCGCGAGGCACGCCGAGTCGGTCCTGAGCGAGGCAAAAGACGTCGTTCCAGAGTCGCGCCTCGAGATGGCTCTCGAGCTTCGGGACATAGAAGTACGGACCGGTTCCCTGGGCGAGAAGCCGCTCGACGTTGCGGTGGAAGTAGACGCCGAAGTCGAAGAGGCTCGCCGACACGGGCCGGCCGTCGATCTCGACGTTCTGCTCGAGGAGATGCCAGCCGCGCGGGCGCACGAGGAGCACTGCGACCTCGTCGTGCAGTGCGTACCGCTTGTCGGGCGTCTCGACCGAAATCGTGCGCTCGATCGCGTCTGTGAGATTCTGCTGGCCGCCGACGACGTTCGCCCATGTGGGCGAGTTGGCGTCCTCGAAGTCGGACATGTACATCCGCGCGCCGGAGTTGAAGGCGTTGATCACCATCTTCCGATCGCCGGCAGGCCCCGTGATCTCCACGCGGCGGTCCTGGAGGTCGGCCGGAACCGGCGAAACGCGCCAGTCTCCCTCACGAACGGAGCGAGTGGATCCGAGGAAGTCGGGGAGCTCGCCCGCGGAAATCCGCTCCTGGCGTTCCGCGCGTGCCACGAGCAACTCCCTCCGTCGGTCGCCGAACTCCCGTTCCAGTTCCACGACGAGATCGAGCGCCTCGGGTGTGAGGACGCCCGCCTCGTCCGGAGCAAGGACCGACGCGGTTGCCGCGCCGGTGCTCATGCACGCTCCTCGCCGGCCACGGCTCCCGGCCGGCGGAGCCGGCCTCCGCCGCGGCCTGACGCCGCTCGCGGAGCGCGCATGAAGGCGGGGGTTGACACACGGCGGCTCAAGCGATGTGCGCCTCCTCGAACTGCGTTTCCTCCGTCGATCCCTTGAGCGCGAGCGTCGAGCTCTCGCCGCCCGTGATCGCCTCGAGAACAGCGTCGAAGTACCCCGCGCCCACCTCGCGCTGGTGGCGGGTCGCCGTATATCCGTGCTCTTCGAGCGAGAACTCGTGCTCCTGGAGCTTCACATAGGCGCTCATTCCCTCCTGAGCGTATCCCGCCGCGAGATCGAACATCGATGAGCACACTGCGTGGAACCCGGCGAGCGTCACGAACTGGAAGCGGTAGCCCATGCGCGCAAGCTCCTGCTGGAAGGACGCAATCGTCGCCTCGTCCAGGTGGCGTCTCCAGTTGAACGAGGGCGAGCAGTTGTATGCGAGGAGCTTGCCCGGGTAGCGCGCGTGAACGGCCTGGGCGAACGCCTCTGCCTCTCCGAGATCCGGCGTCGACGTCTCGCACCAGAGGAGATCGGCGTACGGCGCGTACGCGAGTGCGCGCGCGATCGGCGCCTCGATCCCGGGCTTCACGCGGAAGAACCCCTCCGGGGTGCGCTCCCCGGTGAGGAACTCGCGGTCACGCTCGTCGACGTCGCTCGTGAGCAAGGTCGCAGAGAGGGCGTCTGTTCTCGCGACGAGCACGGTCGGGACATCGAGGATGTCAGCCGCCAGTCGCGCCGAGATCAGTGTCCGGATGAACTGGGCGGTCGGCACGAGCACCTTGCCGCCGAGATGCCCGCACTTCTTCTCGGACGAGAGCTGATCCTCGAAGTGGACGCCGGCAGCGCCCGCCTCGATGAACGCTTTCATGAGCTCGAACGCATTCAGCGGACCACCGAAGCCGGCCTCGGCGTCCGCGACTATCGGAGCGAGCCAATACGTGCCGTTCTTTCCCTCGGCGGAGTCGATCTGGTCGGCTCGGAGCAACGCGTTGTTGATCCGGTTCACGAGCGCCGGCGCGCTGTCCACCGGGTAGAGGCTCTGATCCGGGTACGTGTGAGCGGCCAGGTTCCCGTCGGCGGCGACCTGCCAGCCGGAGAGGTAGATCGCCTTCAGCCCGGCCTTCACCATCTGCACCGCCTGGGCGCCGGTGAGCGCGCCGAGCGCTGCGACGTAAGGCTCGGCCTGGAGAAGCCGCCAGAGCTGCTCCGACCCGAGCCTGGCAAGCGTGTGCTCGATCCGAAACCGGCCGCGCAGCCGCTCGACGTCCGCAGTCGAATACGGGCGTTCTATCCCGGCCCAGCGGTCCGTGCCGTTCGACCCGTTCGCGTCCATCGCAAGTTCCTCCCCACTCGAATTGTGTGCCGCAGTGTACTCGATTGGATCCAAAGTGGGCAAACCACTGCCTCGGACGATGGTAATAGTGCGTTTTGGGATCCGAAGGATGCTTACTCTGGATCCAAGATGCACGATGGTACGATCGCCCGCGATGGCGACGAGGACGACGTCCCCGACGGACTTCGGCGCCAGCGTCGCCGGGGCATATGCCACGGACGGCGCCGCCATCGAGCTCGGCGTGGGTGTCCTCGGCGGCGCGCTCGTCTCAGAAGCTGGGGTTCGGGTTCCGCTCAGGATGATGAACCGCCACGGCTTGATCGCCGGGGCCACGGGAACCGGCAAGACGAGGTCGTTGCAGGTGATCGCCGAGCAGCTCTCCCAGGCCGGCGTAGCCGTGTTCGCGGCCGATGTGAAGGGAGACGTCTCGGGGATGGCGGTTCCGGGATCGGACGACGGCCCCGCCAAGAAGCGCGCGAGCGAGCTGGGAATCGAATGGGCACCGGCGGGCTTCCCGCTCGAGTATCTCTCCCTCGGCGGTATCGGCCCAGGGGTTCCGGTGCGTGCGACCGTCTCCGACTTCGGGCCGCTGCTGCTCGCCAAGGTGCTGGGCTCGAATCAGACACAGGAGCAGAGCCTCGCGCTCGTCTTCCACTACGCCGACTCGAAGGGCCTGCCGCTGCTCGACCTCTCGGACCTCCGCGCGCTGCTCACCTTTCTCGACTCGGACGCGGGAAAGGACGAGCTTCGCGGCATCGGGGGACTCTCGCCGGCGACAGTCGGCGTTCTCCTCCGCTCGCTCGTCAGCCTCGAGGAGGGAGGCGGCACCGAGTTCTTCGGCGAACCGCAGCTCGACATCGCCGACCTCCTACGGACCGCTCCCGACGGGCGCGGGATCGTCTCGTGTCTCGAGCTGCCGGCCGTCCAGGACAGGCCAAGACTGTGGTCGACGGTGCTCATGTGGGTCGTTGCGGAGCTCTTCGAGCAGCTTCCCGAGGTCGGCGACCGCGACAAGCCGAAGCTCGTCTTCTTCCTGGACGAGGCGCACCTCCTGTTCGAGGGCGCCAGCAAGTCCTTCGTCGAGTCGGTCACCCAGACCGTGCGGCTGATTCGCTCGAAGGGAGTCGGCGTCTTCTTCGTGACGCAGACTCCGAAAGACATCCCCGCCGACGTCCTCGGCCAGCTCGGAAATCGCGTCCAGCACGCCCTGCGCGCGTTTACGCCCGACGACGCGAAGGCGTTGCGGGCGCGCGTCCGGACGTATCCGAAATCCGACTTCTACGACCTCGAGGAGCTGCTCACGCAGCTCGGCACCGGCGAAGCCGCGGTCACGATCCTGTCCGAATCGGGCGTCCCGACACCCGTCGTCCACACCCGGATGCGCCCGCCGCAAGCCCGAATGGGCCCTGCGGACGACGTCGACGGCACCGCGAAGAGCTCGTCGCTCTATCCGAAGTACGGCATGCGGCTCGACAGCCAGAGTGCGCGCGAAATGCTGGCGACCCGGCTTGGGCAACCTGCAGCCGCAGGGGCGAGCCCGACACCGAGCCCGCGTCAGAGGAAGGCAGCGGAGGCAGCCGGTGGCGGAGCGGAGGCGATCGGCGACTTCCTCAAGTCCTCCAGGGGACGGGCGCTGACGCGCGAGGTCGTGCGCGGAGTCTTCGGGATGCTCAAGAAGTCCTTCTAGACTTCGCTCGTGGTTCTCGCCGCATTCGTCGTGGGTCTCGTGGTCACGATCAGTGCGACCGTATTCGCGGTCGTGCGCGCGATCGCCCTCTGGCGCGACGCGAAACGATCGGGCGCGGTGCTCACCGCCGAGCTCTCGTCGTTCGAGGAGCGGGCCGCACGTACCGAGCGCCACCTGGCCGAGGCAGAGCGGTCGAGCCACGACCTCGACGCCGCACTCGCGCGGTTCCGGGTCTCCCGCGCACGCCTCGAAGTGCTTCTCGGCTCGCTCGAGGCGGCGCAGCGACGCACGCGCTGGTTACGTGTGCTCCTGCCTCTTCGATGACTCGCGTCGCAGCGGTCGACCTGGGGACGAACTCGACCCGGCTGCTGATCGCAGACGTCGAGGAAGAGCGTCTCTCGGAGGTCGTGAGGCGGCTCACGATCACGCGGCTCGGCGAGGGTGTCGACGGTCGCCGCCGCCTCCTCCCGCTCCCGATCACGCGTGTGCGCAACTGCCTCTCGGACTATCGGAGGGCGATCGAGTCGCACGGCGTAACCAAAACGCTCGCGATTGCGACGAGCGCCGTGCGCGACGCGGAGAACGGCGAGGCGTTCCTGGGCGAGATCGAATGGAGCTACGGCTTCACGACGCAGATGCTCGACGGAGTTGCCGAAGCGGCGATGATGGCGCGCGGAGTCTCGGCTGGCCGCACCGCGCTTCAGGACACACTTCTCCTCGACATCGGGGGCGGGTCGACCGAGCTCGTGGTGTGCTCGAGCGGCGAGGTTGTGAGCTCGACGAGCATCGACGTCGGCTGCGTTCGGCTCACCGAGCGCTTCCTGGGGTCGGATCCGCCGACGTCGCCGGAGCTCGCGGCCGCCGCCACCTACGTGCGAGCGCTCCTTCCCACTCTCGTGGCGCCGACGGCGATCGGCGTCGCGGGCACGGTGACGACGCTCGCGACGCTCGATCTCGGGCTCGTCGCCTACGACGCCGAACAAACGCATGGGCACCGGATCTCGCGTGAGGCAGTCGATGAACAACTGACGCAGCTGGCCAGTATGTCCCTGGACGAGCGGCTTCTCGTTCCGGGACTGGAGCCCGGGCGCGCCGCGGTGATCGTCGCCGGGCTCGTCATCCTGCGCGAGGCCATGGACGCGTATGCACTGGACGAGATCGAGGTCTCGGAGCGGGACATCCTGCACGGCGCCGCCTTCGCTGCCGCCGAGCTGCCCGAGTCCGACGAGGGCCTCGCGCCTCCGGGCGCCTACACCTGTTGCTGAGTGCTACGCCGCCGGCGGCAGCGGCTCGTCGTCGTCCTCGTCCTCCTCGTCTTCGGCAAGGCGCCGCTGAAGGACGCTTCGGGAGAGAACGCCGACGAGGCGGTGATGCTCGTCGACGACCGGAACGCGCTCCGCGTCTTCGGCCTCGAGGAAGCGGAACGCGTCCTCGAGTGGGACGTCCGGCCCGATCGTGTGGTGCGGGGACTCTGCGATGGCGCCGAGGGCGGTCACCTGAGGATCGAGCCCCTTGGCCACCACCTCGCGGACGAGCGTCTTGCGTGTGACGACCCCCACCAGGCGCTCCGCGTCGGTGACGAAGACGGCGCGCACTTCCGGCCGCTGCAAGAGCTCGCCCGCCGCCTGCGCGGAGGCGTCAGCCGGCAGCTGCCCGGGATGGGACACCATCGCATCGCGAACCGCGCTCAAGGGAAGATCCCTCTTGCTTCCAGAGCGTCCGAGACCTCGCGAATGCCGGCGACGAGCGC
>JBOHAY010000190.1:0-2672 GCA_050697935.1 Gaiellaceae bacterium
AGCAGCCCGCTGCGATCAGTGCGACGACCTCACGCTGACGCGGCGTGATGGGTGCCGTCTTCCTATCCGTGGCCAGTTCGATCATGGCCACGAACCTACTCCCTCGTTCGAGGGACAGCCATTCGTCCGGGGGTGTAACCCGTGGTGTATTCCGGAACTCGTGCCCGCGAGGCGGCTGCGCCCCGGCGTCCAGCGCACTCGAACGTGCGTCGATCCGCGCTGCCTCGCGCCCCGAGCCACCTGTCGACGAACCCGCGTCGGTTCTCGAAGCCGACAGGCAGCGCCTGCGGGCACACTGGGCTCGATGGCGGCGATGAACCCGAGCTCGAGCTCCTCTCCGTCCGGGCGAACCGTCGTGCTCGCGTTTGCGGGTGCAGCTGCAGTCGCAATCGCCCTCATCGTCGTAGCGCTCGTGTTCCGAAACGACGGTGCCGCACCCGAGCCCAACCCAACGCCGGGCGTCGAGCTGACCGGGATCCCACAGGACGATCGCGTGCTCGGGGACGACGTGGCGAACGTGACGCTGATCGAGTACGCCGACGCACAGTGCCCAGCCTGCCGCTTCTACTCCGAGGACATGTTCCCCGCACTCGTCGACGAGTACGTGCGGCCCGGCAAGGTCGCAATGGAGTATCGGGGATTCCCGTTCCTCGGGCCCGACTCGGTGAAAGCGCTGCGATTCATCCTCGCCGCCGGGCTACAGAACAGGCTGTGGCAGCTTCAGGAAGCGCTTTATCGCAACCAGGGTGACGAGAACAGCGGTTGGGTGACGGACGAGCTGCTGCGGAAGATCGGCGGCGAGATCCAGGAGCTGGACGTCGACAAGCTCTTCGTCGATGCCGAAAGCGGCAGCATCACGCAGGAGGCCGAAGCCGCAGAGGCTGAAAGTCAGGCAGCCGGCATCCCTGGCACACCGACATTCCTCATCAAGGTCGGTGACGCAGAGCCGTTCCTCATTCAGATCGCGAGCGTCGACGACATGAGAGCCTCACTCGACGACGCTCTCGGGGGTTGAGCGACCGCCGGCTACGTCGGGCGTCGGCGATCGTTGCGTTCGCCGGGATCGTCGTCGCCGGCTACCTCAGCTGGGCCCACTACGCCGACAGCGAGGTCGTGTGCGTCGCCGGTGGTAGCTGCGAGAAGGTGCAGGAATCGGCCTACGCGTCGATCGTGGGCCTTCCCGTGGCGGTTCTTGGCCTTCTGGCCTACACGGTGATTCTCGCGCTGATCGCCTGGGATGCGCCCATTGCACGGTTGGCGGGCGCGACCATCGCCCTTATCGGCCTTGTCTTCAGTGCCTACTTGCTCGTGGTGCAGTTGTTCGTGATCGACGCACTCTGCACGTGGTGCCTGGCGAACGACGTGCTGATCGCGCCGGCGCTCGCCGTGCTTACGGCACTGCGGCTTCGATCGTCATAGCTGGAGGCATGCCCCGGCCGGCCATGCCGGCCCCTACGTCATGGGGACCTGACGGAGAACCCGCGGCGCGACACGATCGAGGATCTCCGCGAGGCTCTCGCCCGTGCAAGTGATTCCGTGGTTTCGCAGCCCGATGACCGCGTGCGCCGGATCGGGCTCGAGCGCGACGAGGTCAGCGACTGCAACAGCGAGCTCCTGAGTGCCACACGGATAGTTCACGTCCGTCGCCGCGATGCCCTCCATCCATGCGTGGACGTGGAGGATCGCGCCGACGTCGGGATGGGCCTGATAGATCATCCAGTGCTCGATCGCATCGACCGACACGCGGCGCGGCTCGATCCCAGGCGGGACGCTCAACACGATCACGCCACGCTCGTCGTCGAAGTCCTTCACCATCAGGAAGTCCCGACCGACGGTCTCGAGCTGCGATTTGTCGACACCGCTCGCGCTCATCCAGAACCGGGTCTCGTCCTTGCGAGCCGAGAGGTTGCCGTACGAGAGGCCGCCGACGCTGTACAGGCGCATGACATGGCGAAGATCTCGCCCCGAGAGGTACTCCTCGACGGGGAACGGCGAAGGGAGCAAGTCGAGCTCGTCGAGGCGTCGCCCTGCGTCGCCGATGTCGGCGGTCACCTCGTCGCCGTCCCAGAGCTCGGGCTCGAGGTCGGGAATCCACTCGTTGTCGATCACGAGTCGTGACGTGGCGAGCGGTTCGAGTCGCGCGTAGATCTCCTCCGGGTCGTCCGGAACGTGGTACGTGCCGCGCTCCATCGTCGTGAACCACACGCCTTTCCCGGGGACGCGCAAGAGCACGACGTTCGAGAGAGTTCGAACGAGCATCGGGTAGCTCTCCTTCAGTGCATCTACGGGAGGCTCCGGTAGCTCGTAGAACGCCGCGGAGTACGTTCCGCGCGACGACCGGCGAAACGCCTTCGGATCGGCTGCGTCGAACATGTTGAGGACGAAGTCGGCGTCGGCGATGTCGTCGACGGAGGCGAAGTCGTCTTTCTCGAACTGCTTCCCGATCGTTCGCACCCACTCTTCGTGGTCCGGAGAGGTCGGCGTACCCCAGATCGCGTACGTTCGCACGACTCGAGTCTACCGCCCGTCGAGTGCGGCTAGGACGCCGCGAAGCCGATCCGCTGGCCTGCCTGGTAGTGACCGGGCAGGTTGCAGAGCAGCACGTACTTCCCCGCCTTCAGCGTCAGATTCAACGTCTTCGAGGTCCCCGGCTTGATCGGGCCGACCTCGCC
>JBOHAY010000191.1:0-2568 GCA_050697935.1 Gaiellaceae bacterium
AGCGCGGACGCCGTTCGAGCGCACGCAGCTCGTCGAGGACGCGGTTCTTGGTCACCTGGAACAACCAGGTCGTGAAGCGCGAGCGCAGCGAGAAGCTCGGAAGACCTTGGTAGACGCGGAGGAAGACTTCCTGCGTCAGGTCTTCCGACAGCGCACGATCGCCCGTGAGCCGCAGGACGTAGTTGTAGACCGGCTGCTCGTACGTCCGAACGATGATCGAGAACGCGCGCTCGTCTCCGCGCTGAGCCTTGCGCAGGACTCCGAGATCGGGCTGTGGCAGCGACACGCGCGGCGAGTATAGAGGGATATTCGTGAAGGTTTCTGTGGTCGGGAGTTACAGACGTGTTGCGAGTCTCGCACCTGTCATGTCACTCGGAATTGGCACGCCAAGCATCCCCAGAATGGTGGGCGCGAGATCGGACAGCTCTCCGCCGTCCCGAAGTGCCATGTCGTTTTCGGTCACGACAAACGGAACCGGATTCGAGGTGTGCGCCGTATGCGGGCTCACGCCGTCGGCTGCGAGCATCACCTCTGCATTGCCGTGGTCTGCCGTCACGAGGCAGACGCCTCCGGCTTCACGTACGCACTCGACCACGCGACCGAGCGCTTCGTCCGTCGCCTCGACCGCGGCGACCACGGCAGGGATCGACCCCGTGTGCCCGACCATGTCCGCATTCGCAAAGTTGACGACCGCGAAACCGTAATCCGATCGGATCTCCCCACAGACCCGAGCTGCGAGCTCGGCCGCCGACATCTCCGGCTTCAAGTCGTAGCTCGGAACGTCGCGCGGCGAGGGCACCAGGATCCGCGTCTCCCCCTCCCACTCTCGTTCCTCGCCCCCGTTGAAGAAGTACGTCACGTGCGCGTACTTCTCCGTCTCGGCGACGTGGAGCTGGCGGACGTTGTTCGCGGCAAGCACCTCGGCGAGCGTGTTTCGAACCTCCAATTCGTCGAACACGACGGGAAACGGGAAGTCCTCGCGATAGCGCGTCATCGTCGTCAGGTCGACGCCCGCCTCGAGGAGCCGCTGCGAGAGCTGTCTCGCACGATCGGGCCGAAAGTTGAAGAACACGGCTGCGTCCCGCGCACCGAGCCGCGGACGACCCTCGAGGACAACCGGTTCGATGAACTCGTCGGTGATTCCACGCGCGTAACTGCTGCGGACAGCGTCGACGGGATTGTCGGCCTCGCTGCCTTCTCCTAGACAAACCGCGCGGAACGCACGATCTGTTCTCTCCCAGCGCTGGTCGCGATCCATCGCGTAGTACCGCCCGCAGACGGTCGCTAGCCTGGCCGCCGGCAGCTCTGCGAGATCGTCCGCAGCCGCATGCGGCGACACGTCGCGCCCATCGGTGAAGGCGTGGACCCACGTGCGTTCGGCCATTCCCTGCCGGTCCGCGAGCTCGAGCAGTGCACGGAGATGTCCGATGTGGGAATGCACGCCTCCGAAGGAAACGAGCCCGAGGAGGTGGACGTCACCGTCACGCTCACGGGCGCGCTCGAAGGCCGCCACGAGGGCGTGGTTCTCGAGCAGTGACCCGTCGGCGACGGCCTGGTTCACACGGGCGAGATCCTGGAAGAGGATCCGGCCCGAACCGATCGTGAGGTGACCGACCTCCGAGTTCCCCATCTGTCCCGGCGGAAGCCCGACAGCCTCACCGGAAGCACGCAGTGTCGTGTGTGGGTACCGCTCCCAGAGTGCGTCGAACACCGGCGTCTCCGCGAGCTCGACCCCGTTGCCAGGGCCAGCAGGAGCCAAACCCCAGCCATCCAGGATCACGAGGACGACGAGCTTCGTCACGCAGCAGCAGCCTCGACCCCGGCGAGGCAGATCGCCTCGAACGACACCGGGTCGAGTGACGCGCCGCCAACGAGCGCGCCGTCGACGTCGGGCTGGCCGAGCAACACGGGCGCGTTTTCCGCCTTGACCGATCCCCCGTAGAGCACGGGCGACGAGTGCAGCGACTTGATGAACGCGTGCGCGTCCTGAGCCATCTCGGGCGTCGCCGTGCGTCCTGTCCCGATGGCCCAGACCGGCTCGTACGCGATCACGAGCCGCTCGTGCCTGGGCACGGCTGCGACCTGTCTCGCCAGAACAGCTTCGGTCTCACCGGCCTCTCGCTCCGCCTCGGTCTCGCCGATGCAGGCGATGACCATGAGGCCGGCCTCGAGCGCGGCATCCGCGCGTAGGCGAACCGTCTCGTCCGTCTCCCCGAACAGCTGACGCCGCTCGGAGTGACCGACGAGCGCACCCTTGACTCCGAGCTCGAGCAGCATCGGCGCCGACACCTCGCCCGTGTACGCGCCGTCGAGCTCCCAGTGAACACTCTGTGCATAGACGCGCACGAGACTCCCGTCACCGAGGCCCTGCAGCGTCGCCTGAAGCGAGACGAACGGCGGGCACACGACGACCTCGACGCCGGGGGTTCGCTCGGGCAAATGACGAATGCGCGTCGCAAACGCTCGCGCCTCGTGAGCGCCCTTGAACATCTTCCAGTTCCCTGCGACGAGCATCCGCGGCGATCTTAAGCACTTGGGTCACGGCCTGTTAGCCTCGCACCGAATGAC
>JBOHAY010000192.1:0-10579 GCA_050697935.1 Gaiellaceae bacterium
GTGATCTTCTTCGAGCCGATGAGTGCACCGAGCCGCACCAGCCGATCGTCGGCGATGACCGCCATGCCGACGTTCGCCTTCTCCGTCACGGCGGCGTACGCCGTGACCTCGGCGCCTGCATGTGTGAGCGCGTTGAACAGAGTCGTCTTCCCCGCGTTGGGGAGGCCGACGATCCCGACCTGTAGAGGCAAGGAGAGCGGGCTAGGCCTCGAAGCCGACGCGCGTCTCGCGGGCGAACCGCTTCGCGTACAGAACGCGAGAGAGCACGAGCAAGATGCTTCCATCCTGCGCCTCTAGGCCGAGCGCGCCGAGCGCTCCCGCGACCAGGGACGCCTCGAGCGCGTCCGCACTCGCAGGCGTGACGAGGATGCTCAAGATCTGTCCGCCGTCGAGTCCGATCTCGACCCGGACGAAGCCGTTGTCAACCACTGAACACCACCTCCGTAAGCACGCCGTGAACAGCACTTGGATGCACGAACGCGACCTCGAGGCCGAACAGCCCGCGGCGAGGCGTCTCGTCGATCATCTGCGCACCTTCGCCTGCGAGCCGCCGAATCGTCTCCTCGATGTCGTCGGTCTCGAGGGCGACGTGATGCATGCCCGGCCCCCTCCGCGCGAGAAAGCGCCCGACGTGCGTGTCTTCTCCCGTCGGCGTGACGAGCTCGATGCGGCTGTCGCCGATGAGCAACGAAGCCGCATTGACACCCTGCTCGGACAACGCGTCGCGACCCTCGAGGCGTGCACCGAAGAGTCGCTCATAGGTCGTGATCGCCTCGTCCAGATCCGCGACCGCAACCCCGACGTGGTGGATTCCGCGCACCGGCACCCGGGCGATGCTACTTGCGCGGACCCTTGTAACAACTTGTAGCGAGCGCCTGCGAACGCAGAGATACGCCGATCTGGAGGCGACTGGCGGCCGGCCCCGCTCCAAGTGACAAGTTGTTACAAAGGGATGAGGCGCTGCGCAATCAGTCGCGCACCGGCAGCGCGCGGACGGTTCCGATCGTCTCCGACGAGCGCGACTCGGGCCTGATCTCCGAAAGCAGCGCTTCGAGCTCGGCTCGATCGAGCGTCTCCCTCTCGAGCAGCGCCTCGGCAACGCGATCGAGTGAGGCGCGGTGCTTCCGCAGCAACCTCTGGGCCTCGTCGTACGCCTGATCGGTGAGCCGCGCCTGCTCGGAGTCCCGCAGCCGCTTGGTCTCCTCGGAGAGCGCGTAGTTGTCCGCCCGCATCGTCCGCGACGGTGCCACTTCGGACATCCCGTACTCGAACACCATCGAACGTGCGATCTGCGTCACGCGCTCGAGGTCGCTCGCAGCACCGTTCGTGATCCGCCCGAACACGACCTCCTCGGCTGCCCGGCCGGCCAGGAAGACCATCATCAGGTCGACGAACTCCTCGCGCGTGTGCAGGTAGCGATCCTCGGTCGGCATGTTCAGCGTGTACCCGAGCGCGTCGCCGCGCGAGACGATCGTCGCCTTCTGCGCAGGGAAGAGCTCCCCGACGAGATGGGACATGACCGCGTGACCGGCCTCGTGGTAGGCGAGGATCCGCTTCTCCTTCTCGGAGACGACCCGGCGCTGTTGCAGTCCGGCGACGATGCGCTCCATGGAGGCGTCGAAGTCGGCGTGGCGGATGTACTGCGCGTCGTTGCGTCCGGCGAGGATCGCAGCTTCGTTGCACAGGTTCGCAAGATCGGCGCCTGTCAGCCCCGCTGTCTGCCTGGCAACCTGGCCGAGGTCGACGTCGGCGGCAAGCGGCTTGTCTCGAGTGTGGACACCGAGGATCGCCTCTCGGCCGGCGACGTCCGGGGCGGACACGTGAACCTGACGATCGAAGCGGCCCGGGCGGAGAAGCGCAGGGTCGAGATCCTGGAGCCGGTTCGAAGCAGCCATGACGACGACCTCGTCACGAGCGCTGAACCCGTCGAGCTCGACGAGGAGCTGGTTGAGCGTCTGGTCGTGCTCTCGGTGGAACCCACCCCCCATGCGTGCGGTACCGACGGCGTCGAGCTCGTCGATGAAGACGATGGCGGGCTCGTGTTTTCGAGCCTCCTCGAAGAGCTTCCGGATCCGGGCAGCGCCCAGTCCCGCGAACATCTCGACGAAGGACGACGCGCTTTGGGAGTAGAAGTTCGCACCAGACGCGCTGGCGACAGCCTTTGCGATGAGCGTCTTTCCCGTTCCGGGCGGACCGTGCAGCAGGATTCCGCGTGGCACGCGAGCGCCGAGCCGCTCGAAGCGCTTGCGGTCGCGGAGAAACTCGACGACCTCCTGCAGCTCCTCCTTCGCCTCGTCCAGTCCCGCGACGTCGCTCCACGACACCTCCACCTGCGATCCCTTGACGACCGGCGCAGGCTTCGCGCGCGGCATGAAGCGCATCGTGTAGACGAGGAGGACGATGACGACCCCGAAGAAGATGATCGGGAGCCACGTGAGGAGCGTGTTCTCGAGATCCACCTAGTGGTGCCTCCGGGAACTGCGGCCGTGATTCGCCGGCGAAAACCAAGCAGGCCCAGGACGCAGGGCGGCCGCGTACCGGAAGGTACGTGGCCGACCGAGGACGACGGCATGCGAAGTGTTTGCAGCCGCGCGAAGCATGGGTGTAGTTCCCGGAGGCACCACTGTGGCCTATCGGCAAGCGGATCTGTGCGCTGAAGCGTCTCCCCGTAGACGGCGTTAGGTGACGACCGCCGTCACCGCCGACGCAGCCGACGCGCGGCCGGCCACATTGGTGGCCGTAACGACCACGCGGATGGTCGCGCCGACATCGGCGGTGCCCAGCACATAGGTCGTTGCCGTCGCACCGGCGACATCGACGCAGCCCGTCGCGCTCGCGTTACAGCGCTGCCACTGGATGGCGAAACTCGTCGGGCCGCCCGTCCACGAGCCTGTCCCCGCGGTCAGCGTCTGGCCCACTTGCGGCGTTCCGGAGATCGTCGGAGGCGAGGTGCTGATCGGAGCGCCGGCTGCCGAGACGACGCCTGTGGGTGCGGAGACGGCCGTCGCCGCTCCGGCTGCGTTTCGTGCGGTGACGCTGACCCGCAGCGTCGAACCGACATCCGCATCGGCGGTCGCATAGGCCTGGCTGACGGCGCCGGCGATGCTCGAGCAGTTCGCACCTGCCGGATCGCAACGTTGCCATTGGTAGGCGAAGCTCGTCGGACTCTCAGTCCACGTTCCGGTCGTCGCGGTGAGCGTTTGGCCCACAGCCACGTTCCCTGAGATCGTCGGCAGCTCGGTATTTCGGGGCACGAGCTCGGTGCTCATGCGGCCCGCCATGATCTTCGCCAATCGCGTCATCACCGAGAGGGGGAGGCGGCGGCCAGGCTCTCCGGCAGCGCCCACCACGCCGAGAACGCGCTCGACTCGGAACAGTGCTAGGTGGAATTCCCACCTGAGCCCCAGGACGCGCGCCGTGACGAGCAGGTCGAAGGACCCCGCGCCGACTCCGAGATTGCGGGGGCGGCCGACCTGGACGTTCGTAACGAAGCCATCAATGGGGAGTTCCGCTTCGAACGACTCAACCAGTAGCGCGCGGAACTCCTTCGTGCCGAACAGGCGCCTTTGCGTGGCGAGGAACCGCGTGGTCGTGAGGACGCTCACACCTACCTCCGCCCCGTTGGAGACGTAGGGAAGCGGAGTCGACCCGAGGCGGCCGTCCTCGAGCTCCCGCTCATACGAGATGGTGGACGGGAAGTCAGGGTCCTGGTAGTAACGCTGGAGAGTCACCCTCGCGCCACCGACGTCTGCGCTAGTGAGCACCATCTTCTTCGGATCCGGCGTCCCGGGCGCCGGGCGGATCGAACTGGCGGAGGGAGCGCCCGCCGCGCCGGCGGCGAGCAGTAGCCCGACGGCGATCGCACTGAGCGTGGCCACGAGCCCTCGTCTTGCCTGCATCGCATCTGACGTTACGCAGGACACGTGCGAGCGTCAACGCGACCGCAGAGTGTGTTTTCGCCCGGCTACGCGCGCGGGCGTTCGAGCGCGAGGCAGGCGTCGCGAGCGACGTTCGCGACCTCGAGCTGCGCGGCCGACGGCTCCGCGGTGGAGAAACGCCGCTGAAGTTCGAAGCCGGGGCGGGCGAGTGCCTGGGCGACTCGCTTGTTCGGGTTGCGCGCGACCCAGGAGAAGAGCTCGACGGAGCCGCCGACGGCAGCCACCATCCCTGCAAGCCGAGCGATCCCACGCGTTCCCGCTGGTGCCTTCGACGCGACGACGTTCGCCGCGAGTGTCGACGCGACCATCGGCGCGATGAGCTGCGATCCGCACCGAGGGTGCTCCTTCGGCGCCGGCTCGCCTCCGTTCTCGTAGGTCCCGATCGAGATGTGCTCGGCGCCGTGGTAGGCAGCCAGGTCGGGCCCTCGAAGCGCGAGGAGGGCCGGAAGGCATGCGACACCGCCGGCGACGACCTCTCTCGCTCCCGCGGGCAGTCCCGAGCGGCGTAGCGCGCGGGCGACGAGTGTCGTCGCTGCGATCGAGCCGAGTACGGCCGGCCGCTCGAACGGGAATCGCGCCTTGGGAAGTGCCCGTCGCACCATGGGGAGAAGTGCGAAGGCCTCGGCAAGTGCGATCGGGCCCCGCAGCATCGGCACGCGCGCGCGTGCCGTCGGGGCAAAGTGAGGCTTGCGGCCAGAGGCGACGTGGAGCTCGCCCTCGGAATCGCGCACGGCGCACGCCCACGAGGTCATCCCGTGCACGAGCACCCCGTTCTGGAGTGCCATCCCTCCAAGTCGAACAGGTCGGTCGTCCACCGTCAGACCTTAGCTGCGAGAGCGCGAAGCGCCTCCTGGAGCTCGCCTGCGGCCGGCCCGCGCCCCAGCGTGTGGCCATCGATCTCGACGAGCGGCATGACCTCACGTACCGAGGAGGAGGTGAAGGCCTCGTCGGCGTCGAGCAGATCCTGGAGCAGGTATGCACCGTCCTCCACCCGGTAGCCGCACTCGGGCGCGAGCTCGATGAGCGCCGCCCTCGTCACGCCGGCGAGGATCCCGAGGTCGAGCGAGGGCGTTCGCAACACGTCGCCCTGTCGCCACCACACGTTCGTCACGGTCCCTTCCAGCACGACGCCGTCCCCGTCGACGAACACGGCCTCGTCGGCGCCTCGGCGCTTCGCCTCTGCCTCGGCAGCCATGTTCACGGCGTAGCTCGTCGACTTCACGCCCGGGAGCAGCCACGGAACCGCGGCTCTGATTCCCAGTAGCGACACGCCGCTCGACCCGCGCTCGCGCGCCGCGTCGATCCACTCGGGAATCTCGCTGAGCAGCGCGAGGCCGGACGGTGGCCCACCCGCAGGCCCTGCTGTCCAGACGAGTCGTAGCGCCGCGTCGCCACGCTCGGCCTTCGGCAGAACGAGACCGGCGAGAACCTGCAGCCGAACACGCTCGACCGGCGGCAGGCCGATGCTCGCAGCGGAGGCAGCGAGGCGCTCGAAGTGCGCTTCGAGCCGAAAGGGCCTTCCGCTGTACACCCTGAGCGTCTCGAACGCAGCGCGCCCGCGAAGCAGCGCCTCGTCGTCGGCCCTGACGACCGGCTCTGCAGGATCGACAAGGCCGCGGCCCGTTACGGCGAGCGCGAGGACGCTCACGCCGGGATCACCTCCGGCATCCGCGAGCCTATTGCCTCGAGCAATGGCCGCGCCTTCGTCCACGACTCCTCGACCTCGGACGCCGGATCGGAGTCCCAGACGACGCCGCCGCCGACCCAGAGGTGAATCGTGCCCGCTGCCACGGCGAACGTGCGGATCGTCAGAGCGAGATCGAAGTCGCCGTTGCCGCGAATGGTCCCGAGCGCGCCCATCGAAGCGCCTCTCCCGACGGGCTCGAGCTCCGCGATGAGATCGACCGCGGCGATCTTCGGTGCGCCGGTCACCGACCCGCCGGGAAACGTCGCCTCGAGGATGTCTCCCAGTCCGACACCCGCTCGCAGATCGCCTTCGACCGTCGACACCATGTGCTCGACGCCCGCGAGCTCGCGCGTCGTCATCAGCTCGGGCCACCGAACCGTCCCCGGCTCGCACACTCGCGACAGGTCATTCCGCTCGAGGTCGACGATCATCACGTGCTCGGCAGCGTCCTTCTCCGACTCACGGAGCAACGCCGCCTGTCCCATGGGTCGCGTTCCCTTGATCGGCTTGGTCCACACGCGATTCCCGCGGCGAGCGAGAAAGAGCTCGGGAGAGGCGGAGACGACCGCCCAGTCGTCGGTGACGAAGGGCTCCGAGTGGAGGGGGCGCAACGGGGCCAGGCGTGCGGCGAGCGCGGCCGGGTCACCGGAAAACGGCGCCGAAACATGTTGAACGAGGTTCACCTGATACACGTCGCCGCGCGCGATCGCCGTCCGTACGTCGTCGATTGCGGCCTGATACTCGGCTCCCGTCCACGTCTGCTCCCAATCGCCGACGTTGAGGACCTTGTGGCTCTGAGCCACGAAGTCCTCGTTCGCTCGAACCTTGCATGCTGCAAGCGGCAGCTGCGGGCACGGCTCTGACGGAGGCGATGACAAGCCGCGCCGAATTCCCTCCGAGAGCCCGTAGCCGAGATACAGATCCGCGATGAGCTCCTCACGACCAGCGGCGAAGAAGCCCTGCGCGCGAAGCCAGTCTTCGACTCGGTGGAAGGCGTCGCCCGGTTGCCGGAGCTCGAAGAGCGCCTCACACATGAGAGGGCCGTGTCACGATTTGCGCCAGCTCCCGAAACGCCGCCGCGGGGTCGTCGTTCCAGAAGATCGCGCTGCCCGAGACGAGAAGATCGGCGCCGGCGTCCCGCGCCGCGGCGATCGTCTCCCGCTGGATCCCGCCATCCACCTGAATGCGAACGTCCGCAGGAAGGAGCGCGCGGAGGCGACCAATGCGCTCGATCGCATCCGGCATGAACGCCTGGCCCGAGTAGCCGGGATGGATCGACATGCAGAGCACCAGGTCCGCACCGTCGGCAGCAGCGACGGCGTCCTCGACCGGTGTTTCCGGGTTGAGCGCGACTCCGACGCCCAGCCCCAGTGAGCGTCCATGGGCGATCGCCCGAGCGGGGTCAGCGCACACTTCGACGTGGAACGTGACGCTGTCGCCTCCTGCCGTGGCGATCGCCTCGAAGTGGCGCTCGGGCTCGCTCACCATGAGATGGCAGTCCAGGTGCGCACCCCATCCGCGCACGAGTGGCGAGATCGAGGCGAGAACGATCGGCCCGATCGTGATCTCCGGTATGAAGTGTCCGTCGCCGGCGTCGAAGTGAAACACCCGCGCGCCTGCCTCCACCAGCGCTCCGAGTTGTGCGCCGAGGAGCGAAAAGTCCGAGGCGTAGATCGACGGCTCGACCTCGACCGCGTCTGCCCATTCCGTCCAGCCCATGTCAGCGCACGCTAGCCGAGCCGCTGTTCTTTCCGGGAAGTCCGGTGGCGAACCAGCTAGGACGGGGCCTGCGGCTGGCGCCACCCGCCGTGCCGTGCGGCGAGGTCGTGTGCCGAGATCGGCCCCCACGTCCTGGGCTCGTACATCTCCACCCGGGGCGGCGAGTCCAGGAGCGGCTGAACGATCCGCCACGTCTCCTCGATCACCCGCCAACGCGGGAAGAGGGTGCTGTCGCCGCGAAGCGCGTCCGCAAGAAGCCGTTCGTACGGCTGCGGGGGCTCGCCGAGCTCCTCCGCGAAATCGAGGTCGAGAGACACGGGACGAGAGACCTCCCTGCCCGGGGCCTTCGCCCGCAGGTAGACCGACACCCCCGCCTGGCGACCGATGCGGAGCACGATGTCGTCGTGCCCCGGGGAGTCGAGGCGGTGCCTTCCCCACTGCAGGTGAGGCACGCGCTGGAGTCTGATCACGATCTCCGTCGCGGTCGTCGGAAGGGCCTTCCCGGCCCGTACCAGGATCGGCACTCCCGCCCAACGCCAGTTCTCGATCTCGAGCCGAAGCGCGACGAAGGTCTCGGTGTCGGAGCCCTGCTCGATGCCCTCGATGTCCTGGTACCCGACATACTGGCCGCGCACGGCGTCCTTCGGGTCGGCGGCAGGCATCGCCGTGAACACGTCCTCCCGCCGCCGCGGGATCGCGTCGTGGTCGCCGGACGGCGGCTCCATGGTCACGAGCGCAAGCACCTGCAGAAGATGATTCTGCAGGACGTCGCGAATGGCGCCGACCGGATCGTAGAACCGGCCGCGTTCCTCGACACCGAAATCCTCGGCCATGGTGATCTGGATCGACTCGACGTGCTCGCGGTTCCAGATCGGCTCGAAGAGGGCGTTCGCGAACCGGAGGTACATGATGTCCTGGACGGGCTCCTTTCCCAGAAAGTGGTCGATGCGGAAGAGACGCTCCTCGGGGAAGATCGCCGTCAACCGTCGATTCAGCTCACGGGCTGAGTGCAGATCCGTGCCGAAGGGCTTCTCGACCACGAGCCGGCCATTTCGAACGAGGTCTGCGTGCGCGAGCTCCTCAGCGACCTCGTCGAACGTCGACGGCGGAGTCGCCACGTAGTAGACCGGCGCCGTAGCATCGCCAAGCTCATCCCGCAGTCGGTCGTACAGCGACCTGTTCTCGGCGTCGCCGCCAATGTACGTGAGGCGCGAGGCGAGCTCCCGGAAGACCTTCTCGTCCACGGCGTCCTCGGCCACGGCGACTGCTTCGCGGGCATGCACGACGAGCTCCTCCTGTGACACGGGACGCCGCCCGACGCCTATCACCGGGCATGTGAGCAGGCCCTGCTGGGTGAGCCGGTACAGCGCAGGCAGCGTCATACGCCGCCCGAGGTCGCCCGTGAGCCCGAAGGCGACCAGCGCGTCGGCGGTGTCCTTCATGCAGCGAGGAGAGCGTGAGCCGTGGAGCGAAGCATGTTCACACCGAGCTCGAGGTCGTCAACGGGGATTCGCTCGTTCGCCGAGTGAACGAGCTTCGTCGCCAGCTCCGTATCCATGGTCTTTAGGGGGAAGTACCCGTATGCGGTCGTACCGAACGCCTTCCGGAGAAAATGGCTGTCGGTGAAGCCCGGGCACGCGATCGGCACGAGGCGAGCTCCGGGCTCGATCTCCGCTGTGAACTGCTCGAGGGCATCCCACAGTGGCGTGACGAGGGGCGAGCGCGTACCGCCGACGGCTTCCTGGAACTCGAGCTCGTAGCTTCCGTTCCCAAGCGCTGCGCGAATCAGTGGTTCGGCATCGGCGGGAGTCGTCTCGGGGAGCAGACGACAGTCCACCGTTATCTCACACAGCGCCGGAATAACGTTCCGCTGGTGCGAGGCGTCGATCATCGTCGGCGAAAGGGTGAGTGAGAGCAGCGGCTCCACGAGCGCGGGAAGCAACGGATGGACATCTCGTGCGCGACGCAGCGCGTCCTCGAGCGGAGGCGTCTCTCCCAGCACGGCCTCGAGGAAGCCCTTCGCCTCGGGGATCAGCTCGCGCGGAGGCTGATACGCGCCGAGCGCCTCGACGTAGCGAGCAGCTTTCACGAGCGCGTTGTCCGCGATGCCGGGCATGGAGGCGTGCCCGCTGCGTCCGTGTACTCGTACCGTGAACGGCGCGGACATCTTCTCGGCCGTGGCGCACATATACACGGGGCTCTCACCCAGTACGAGTCGCTCCCCGCCTCCCTCGTTGATCGCGTAGTCGCACCGAGCGGCGTCGGGATGCGCATCGACGAGCCAGCTGAGCCCGTAGCCCGCGCCGACCTCCTCGTCCGCGACGACGAGCAGGATCAGATCGCCCGACGGGACGAAGCCCTCACGGTGAAGCGAGGCGAAGGCGACGGCGGACGCGGCCACCTGATCCTTCATGTCCAGCGCGCCACGCCCCCAGACCTCGCCATCCACCAGGTCGCCGGACCAGGGGTCTCGATCCCACTCAGCCGGGTCGGCGAGCACGGTGTCCGTGTGGGAGAGAAAGGCGAGCGAAGGCCCGTCGCCTCCCTTGATCCGGGCGACGACGTTGGCCCGCTCCGGCTCCCGCGCGAAGAACTCGCACTCGATACCGTGCTGCGCGAGGTACTCGCGGAGAAGCTCGGCCGCACGGGTCTCGTTTCCCGGAGGGTTGACCGTGTCGAGCCGGAGCAGCGCCTGCAAGAGCGCCGTTGCCTCGTCTCGCAGTGTCATTCAGTCGGAGGCCTTGGACAGCGCGGTCAACTCGTTTCGTACCTCCCAGAGCTCGGGATACGACGTCTTCGTCACCAGTCGTCCGAGAAGCTCGACGGGCGTCCCTTGCGTGCCGACGACACTGTCGCCGATCACCCTCGCGACGACCTGGTAATGGCGCATTCGCCAGAGTTGCGCCTGCTCGTCGAGCTCGATGAGCGATTCCGCGAGCTGGTACAGCTGCTCGTGATCTCGTCCTTGCACGTAGAGCCGGCTGAGCGAGACACCGGCCTCACGTCGGGCATTGTGAAACGCCTGGCCGAGCCGCGGCAGGACGCGCCGGAGCTCGTTCCATCCCGGCGAGTCGAAGCCCGATCCGTGGCCGAGCACCTTGCGGATCTCCTGGTACTCCCACGGCGACATCTGCTCGAGCATCTCGAGCTGCGGCACGAGGAACCGAATGCAGAGAATCGAGCGCCGAAGAAGGCGAAGGGCGCCGCGTAGGTCACCCTCTTCGATGAGCCGGAC
>JBOHAY010000193.1:0-10572 GCA_050697935.1 Gaiellaceae bacterium
GCTGCGAAGCAGCCGCCTTCAGGGATTTTCGCGCGAACGGAACCCGCGCGTCAGCGGATTCCGTTCTTGCGCAACGAGTACAGTCGCGCCGGTGGTGAGCCGGGTCCTGATCGCCGTTGTCGCCCTCGCTGCTGCACTTGCGGCTCCCGTACACGCCTCGCTTTCGCCCCCAGACGTAGACGCCGCAGCGTGGTACGTCGTCGGGGAGGACGGCGCCGTGCTCGCCCAGGGCAACGCGAGGCGGGAGCGAGCGATAGCGAGCATCACGAAGCTGATGACGGCGATCGTCGTCATCGAGCGCGCCGGCCTCTCCGACGTCGTACGCGTGAGCCCGCGCGCCGCCGGCGTGGGCGAGTCGACGGTGTACCTGAGAGCAGGCGAAGAGCTCACGACTGCTGCGCTTCTCAGAGCGATGCTGATTCGAAGCGCCAACGATGCGGCCGAGGCGCTCGCGCTCGAGGTGGGAAAGGGCTCGACATCTCGGTTCGTAGCGCTTATGAATGCGAAAGCACGTGAGCTCGGCCTCGCGGACACCCACTTCGAAAACCCACACGGCCTCGACGCTCGGGGACATGTCTCGAGCGCGCGCGACACCACGGCTCTCGTTCGATACGCGCTCGGAGTTCCGTTCATTCGTGATGCACTGTCCAGGTCGACGGTCTCGCTTCCCGGCGGCAGAGTGTTTCCGACGACGGACGACCTGCTCGTGAGCTGGCCCGCCTTCGTTGGCGGAAAGACCGGGCACACCCGAGACGCCGGCTGGGCGCAGGCTGCGGCGGCCAGAGCAGGCGGGATCACGGTCTACGGGAGTGTGCTGGGGAGCGACACGCGGAGCTCCCGCAACGACGCGCTCCAGGGGCTCCTCGAGTTCGGGTTGACGCAATACCGGCGTACCACCGCGATCGACGCGAGCCGCGTGTACGCGGAGGCAGAGACCGGCTACGGCCTCGCGTCCGTGGAGCTCGTGGCTCCGCGCGCCGTCGTGCGCACGGCCCGGCTCGGGACACCCCTCGTCGAGCGCGTCATCGGGCCGTCGTCCGTCGCGCTGCCGGTTCGCAAGGGCCAGCGTCTTGGCCGCGTCGAGGTCTACGAAGGGAACCGGCTCGTCGCCTCGTCGAACCTCGTTGCTTCCGCGGCTGTCTCCGAGCCCGGTCTGTCGGGGAAGGCACGCTGGTACGTGACGCGGACCGCCGAGAACCTCTGGGGGATCTTCACATGATCGTGACCGTGACGGTCAACGCGGCGCTCGACCGCACGCTCACGGTGCCGGTGTTCCAGATCGGCTACCGCCATCGCTCGACTGAGGTCCTTGCCCTCGCCGGCGGCAAGGGGATCAACGTCGCGCGCGCGCTGAAGTTGCTCGACGTCCCGGTTGTCGCAACAGGGCTCGCAGGGGGGCGGACGGGGACGCGCATCATCGAGGAGCTGACCTCGGAGGCGATCCTCAACGACCTCGTGCGCATCGCCGCCGAGTCGCGCACGTCGACGGCGGTCGTCGATCCCACCTCGGGCACGTACACCGAGATCAACGAGTGGGGCCCCGAAGTGACGGTTGCCGAGCTCGAGACGCTCATCGAGAAGCTCCACTATCTCGCTCGCGGCGCGGACTTCGTCGTGCTCTCGGGCTCGCTGCCTCGCAAGGTCCCGACGACGTTCTATGCGGACGCGATCCGCGATCTCGCGCGCCGGGATGTTCGCGTCGTGCTCGACAGCGAAGGAGAGCCGCTCCGCTTCGGCGTCGAGGCGAGCCCCTTCCTCGTCTCGCCGAACCAGCGCGAGGCCGAGCAACTCGTGGGGCAGGAGCTCGAGGACGACGACGACTTCCTCATGGCGCTCGACGCCATCGCGGAGATGGGAGCGCGCAACGTCCTCATCACGCTCGAGAACGGGTGCTTCGCGCTACTGCGGTTCGGCAAGAAGACTCGCCGGTTGCGGGCGTTCGCGCCGCACGTCGAGCCTGTGTCCGGCGTCGGGTCGGGGGACGTCCTGCTCGCGCAGTTTCTTGCCGCGATCGTCGACGAGCGTGCTCCTGACGACGCTATCCGCGCGGCGGTAGCTGCGGGCGCGGCGTCGGTGCGAGAAGTGGGTGCGGGGCGGTTCGACGCCTCGCTCGCCGCGACCCTCGCCGCGGACATCGAGCTGGCCGAGCTCCACCCCGTCCGCTCCTAGCGGCCGGGACAACCTTCCCAACACATCGGGACAGAACGCCCTTGTGGGCGGGACGGGCGGGCCGCCATTGTCGAGACACACCGTCTCGCAATCCAAAGGAGCTCTCATGTCCAACGTTGCAGCAACACAAGGTCGTGCAACATCCGGCCGCCTGACGTACGCGGCCATCGGGTTCGCTCTGGCTTCCGTCGTTGTCTGGGTGCTTGCGGGCGTCGTTGACGACGCCCTCTACACGGTGACCGGCATCCTCGGAATCGTCGCGTTCGGTCTCGGTTTCAAGGCTCGTCGCGAGGACCGACAGTCCGGATCGCGAGGCCGCCTTCCGCTCGCGGCGATGCTCGTCGGTGGCTTTCTCGGCGCGGCAGTCATCGCCTTCTCGGTTGCCTACGGCATCTCCCAGCTCGTCTGAGGGAGGGCGTCGTGGAGGGACGTGAGATGAGTGGTTTCCACTGGGCAAGGGAGGCGTACCTCGGTCTCTCTGTGCTGATTGTGGTCGCTCTCGTCGGGCAGTTCTTCCTTGCCGGTGCCGGCGCTTTCGGTGCGACGAGCTTCGACGCCCACGCCGGGCTCGGCGCCCTGCTCGTGCCGGTGACGCTGCTCCTGCTCCTTCTGGCGCTGCTCGGGCGTGTGTTTCGGAGGCCGACCCTGCTCCTGCTCGGCCTCCTGGTCGTGCAGCTCCTGCTCGGCGGTCTCGGCCGGGATCAGGAAGCGTGGGTTCGGGCCTTCCACGCCGTGAACGCGCTGGCTGTTCTCGCGGTCGCGTACGAGCTCACCCGCCGCGCACGTGCGTTCAGGACAGAGCTCCGGGTTCGACCGTGAACAGGTGGTCACTCCGCCGGCGGCTTGTGCGTTGGGCTCCGCTCACCGGAATCGTTTTCGTCGCGCTCTGGATCGTTACGTTCGCTCTTTTGCTGGGCGGCGAAGCGGGTGAGAGCGACGCAGAGATCGTCGACTACTACTCCGATGACGCGAACCGTGGAATGGACGTCGTGGCCTTCGACCTGATCGTCGCTGCGAGCCTCGTCTTTCTCGTGTTCCTCGCCGTTGCCCGTAGCCGGTTCGCGCGCACGGAAAGCAGCGTTGGGTTCTTGCCCACCATGACGCTCGGCTCAGGGATCGCGGCCGCGACGCTGTGGCTCGTCTCGGGAGTCTTCTGGATGGCGGTCGCGTACACGGCGAGCGAGACCAAAGAGTTTCGGGTCGACCCGAACACGGAGCGGCTCGTCAGCGAGATGGCCTACCTGTTCTTCGTCACTGGGATGTACGCGACGATTCCATTCGTCCTCGGCACGTCGCTGCTCGCGCTCCGCACGCGTGCGCTACCGAGGTGGCTCGGCTGGCTCGGCCTGCTCGTGTCGGTCAGTCTGCTCGGCGCGCTCGGAGTTGTCCCGTTCTTCCTCTTCCTCGGGTGGGTGCTGCTCGTGAGCATCGTTTTCATCGTGCGCCAGCCGGTCGAGGCGGCCGCGACAGCAGAGCTGGCGAGGGTGCGGACCTGATGGCGGAGAGCCGCTGGGTCGGCGTCGCGGGTCTCCTGCTCGTCGCGCTGCTGATCCTTTCCTTCGCGATCGTCTCGGGCGACGGACTCGGCGCTCCCGAGGCGAACAGGAGCGACGCGACGATCCTCGACTGGTACACCGACTCGGGCAACCAGGTGAGGTACCTGCTTGGGGCGATGATCGGCGGGAGCGCCGTCGTCGCCTTCCTGGTCTTCCTGACCGGGTTTCGGAGGATGCTCGAGGGGGCGAGCGCATCCGCAGTGCTCGTCGAGCTCTCCTACCTCGGCGGGCTGACCTTGGCGGTGCTCGCGTTCGTCCAAATTGCTGTCGGGTCCTCGATCGCCGCAACGTTCTCGTTCAGTGACACGTTCGAGCTGGATCCCGACACGGCCCGCATCGTGCTCATGATCGGGAACATCTGGTTGCCTGCGATCTCTGGGATACCGGGCGCGCTCCTCGTCGGTGCCGCCTCTCTCGCGTCACGCCGGGAGAGGTTCCTTCCAGGCTGGCTGACGTGGACCGGCTTCGTGATGACGCCCCTGTCCGTTCTGGCATGGCCGGGGTTCGGGATCAACGGCGAACTGGCCGTCCTCTGGGTGTTCTTGGTGAGCATCGTGCTGCTCCGTCGGCGGCCGAAGGCGTCCTAGTGACCTCGGGCAGATTTCCCGATCCGATCGTGACCGCGCTCCCTTGTGCCTGGGACGGGTGGCGGGCCATCGTCGGTGCGGATCGTGATTTCCGACTCGAAGGAGGCCAGCGATGATCCGCACCGGACAGACAATTGAGAACCCCGTCACCGGCGAGCGCGTCGTCTTCCGCAAGACGGCCGCCGACACGAGAGGCGAGCTCGTCGTCATCGACGTCTACGTCGAGCCGCACGGCTTCGTCTCTGCCGCCCACGTCCACCCGAACCAGGAGGAGTGCTTCCGAGTACTCGCCGGCGCCTTGGAGATGAGGCTCGGGGGCAAGACGGTCGTCGCTCGACCGGGAGACGTCGTCCTCGTTCCAGCCGGCACGCCGCACAGGTTCAGCAACGCCGGCGACGAGAGGGCGCACTTCGTTTGCGAGGTTCGACCTGCGCTCCAGTTCGAGTCGCTGGTCGAGACGATGTTTGCGCTCGCCGCCGCCGGGAAGACCAACCGGAAGGGGATGCCGAACCCGCTTCGCCTCGCGGTCATCGCCCAGGCGCACTTCGACACCGTGCGGCTTCCCTTCCCGCCAGTCTGGATGCAGCGGCTGGGACTGGCCATCGGCGCCCCGCTCGGCCGTCTGCTCGGCTATCGCTCGACGGACGAGGGCACCGACGCTCCGGCTGCGTTCGGAGTGTGAGCAGATGGCGCCCTGGAAACTCGGCCCGCCGGGTCTCACAATCCCTGGGGCAGATGGCTAGCAGCGAGCCGCACGAGACGCTGCCGCCCGCACCGGCAGGCAGACCAGCACCACGCGTCGCGTGGTCTCTGGTCGCGCTTGCCTCGCTTTTTGCTCTCTCGGGTCTCGTGCTCTGGCCTCCGTGGGGAGAGGACCTGGGCCACACGGTTCTCTACGACCTCTCTTGGTGGGCGATCGCGCTCTCGTGGGCGATCGTCGGACCGCTCGTCGCCTCGCGCCAACCGCGCAACCCGATCGGCTGGATCTTCATCGGCCTGACGGTCTTCGCCGCCCTGACCTCACTGATCGGATCGTACGAAGAGCGCTACTTCGCAGGGGAGGGTGGTTCGAAAGCCGTGGCAGAGGCGGCCGCGTGGCTCGTAAGCTGGACCTGGGTTCCCCTCGTCCTGGTGCCGCTCGTGTTCGTGCCGTCGTATTTCCCGAACGGGAGGCTGCTGTCGCGGCGTTGGCGCGCCGTCCTCTGGGTCGGCGCTGTCGGAATTGCGGGGTTCGCCGTCTCGGAGGCCTTCACTGCGAGAACGCTGTACGGCACCGAGATCGAGAACCCGTACGGCATCGATCACTGGGTGGTCGATCTCGCGGGGCTCGGCTCGATACTCATCCTCGGCGCGATCGTCGCTTCCGTCGCCTCGGTCGTCATCAGGTTCCGACGCGCGGAGGGCGTTGAGCGGCAGCAGATCAAGTGGCTCGTCGAGGCCGCGTGCCTGGCGCTCGTGTTGCTCGTCCCCGCGAGCGTGATCGGCGCGCTCTGGTCGGAGGATGTCGCCAACGCGCTCATCCTCCTCGGTGTCTTGAGTCTTCCGGTCGCCGTTGGCATCGCCATCCTCCGCTACCGGCTCTACGACATCGACCTCCTGATCAACCGGACGCTCGTCTACGGCGGCTTGACCGTGGGCGTCGTCGCCGTGTACGTGGCGATCGTCGGCGGGCTCGCGGCCGTCGTGCACGAGCGCGCCGACTTCTGGCTCGCGCTCGTGGCAACCGGGCTCGTGGCCTTGCTCGTCCAACCCTTGCGCTCGACGCTCCAGAGGCGCGTGAACCGGTTCATGTACGGGGCGGACGAGGGTCGCGGTGCGGCGTCAGCTGGACTGCGCGGTCGCCTGCACGGGGCGTTCGTCCCCGAGGCGGCCGAGCTCCAGCGCTCGCGCGAACGACTCGTCGCGGCGCGCGAGGAAGAGCGGCGACGGCTGCGGCGCGATCTCCACGACGGGCTCGGGCCTGCCCTGGCGGGGGCAGCCCTCAAGATCGAGGCGGCGGAGAACGTGCTGGCGACCGATTCCGGCGCAGCGGCCGACCTTCTCGAGAGCGCACGCTCGGAGATCCAAGGCGCCGTCGCCGACGTGCGCAGGCTCGTGCACTCGCTCCGCCCGCCCGCCCTCGACGAGCTCGGGCTCGTCGGCGCGGTGAGGGAGCAAGCGGAGCGCTTGAGCGTCGGTGACCATCCGCACGTCGAGCTCGAGGCGCCGAGCGAGCTCGAGCCGCTTCCGGCTGCCGTCGAAGTGGCGGCGTACGGGATCGCCCTCGAGGCGATGACGAATGCTGCAAGGCATGCCGACGCCCGAACGTGTCTCGTTCGGATCGCGCTGAACGGCGGGCTCGAGCTCGAGATCTCGGACGATGGGCACGGCCTCCCGGACGACTACCGAGCGGGCGTGGGCATGGCTTCGATGCGCGAGCGCGCGGAGGAGCTCGGTGGAACGTGTGAGATCGAAGGAGTCGACGGCCACGGAACTCGCGTTCTCGCTCTGCTGCCTATGGGCTCGGTATGAGCGAGAAGATTCGGATCCTGCTCGCGGACGATCATCCCCTCTTTCGGGACGGGCTCAAGGCGCTCCTCGGCTCGGTCGCCGACGCCGAGGTCGTCGGCGAGGCCGCAACAGGAGCGGAGGCCGTGCAGGGCACGCTCGAGCTCCAGCCCGACGTCGTCGTCATGGACCTCCACATGCCGGAGCTGAACGGGATCGAGGCGACACGACGCATCGTCGAGACGAGCCCGCACGTCGGCGTGCTGGTGCTGACAATGGTCGAGGACGACGATGCGGTGTTCGCGGCGATGCGGGCGGGCGCTCGCGGCTACCTACTCAAGGGGTCGAGCCAGGCGGAGATCCTGGCGGCGATCCACGCGGTGGGATCGGGTGAGGCAGTCTTCGGCCCCGCGATCGCGCACCGCCTGATCCAGTATTTCTCGTCGTCGCCGAGCGGTCCACCTCAGGCGTTTCCGGAGCTGACTCTGCGCGAGCGCGAGGTGCTCGAGCTGATCGCGCGGGGAGAGAGCAACACGGCCATAGCCAACCGCCTCGTGCTCAGTCAGAAGACGGTTCGCAACCACGTCTCGAACATCTTCACCAAGCTTCGCGTCGCAGATCGCGCGCAGGCGATCGTCAAGGCTCGGGAGGCTGGCGTCGGTGTCGATCCGGTGACGTCCATGAGCACTCAACCGACATGAGCGCTCGTGTCTCGGGCGCTAGCTATCCGCTGCTGCGTGAGACGTAGTAGTTGATCGAGAACTCCCATGAGAGGTCGCCTATCGACTCGACGGCTTCCACCGCCTCGGCTCGAAAGGCCGTCGCTTCTCGCTCTCTGAGTCTGTCGGCCGTCTCGCCGTAGTCGGGCCAGGCGAGTGTCCAGTCGACGGCAGCCTGCGGACTTGCGTACGAGCCGCGCAGCGGCTCGGTGACAACCTCGACGTCGAGAAATCCAGCCGCGTGAAGGAGGGCCGCGCCGCGCTCTGTGTCCGCCCAGGTTCCCTCGTCGAGGATGCCCTCGAACGCATGCAGCACGCCACCGCTCTCGTTCCCGAGCGCCTCGAGGACTGCGCCGAAAGCAGGATTCCTTCCGCCGCTTCCCCAGGAGGCCTCGACGAGCGAGCCGTTCGCCCGCACGACCCGTCTCAGCTCGGCGAGGACGGTCTCGATGCTCGGCATGTGCGAGAAGCCGAAGCCGCAGGTGGCGACGTCGAAACGCTCATTCGCGAAGGGGAGCTCGGCGGCGTCGCCCACGAGGAACTCGGTCTCAGGAGCCGCGAGCGTGCGCGCCAGCGCGACCATTCCCGGAGAGACGTCGACTCCGACCACGGAGGCGCCGGTGGCGGCGGCTGCTCGGGCAACGAGCCCGGTACCCGAGGCGAGGTCGAGGACGCTCTCGTGCGCTTCGACTTCAGCCAGCTCGACGATCCGGCGCGCAACTGGTTCGAGCGTCGGGTCGAGGATTCGTGCGTATGCGTCGGCCGCCGCGCCGTACGCGACCGCGTAGCGAGCAGCCGCCGGGCTCTCCACACGGCCGTTCTACTCGCACCTCCCGTGAGCGTCAACTGGGTGAGACCGGACCCCTAGACTCCGCGCCATGGTGACCTGCCCGAGCTGCGGGCGTGAGAACGCGGGGGATGCCCGCTTCTGCAGCGCGTGCGGCGCAGCTCTGGCCGTACTTGAGCCCGCGCTCGAGCAGCGTAAGGTCGTCACCGTCCTCTTCTGCGACCTCGTCGGCTCCACCGCACTCGGCGAGTCGACCGACCCGGAGGCCCTGCGCGCCCGGATGCGTCGCTACTTCGACGATCTCCGCGCGATCATCGAGCGCCACGGCGGCACTGTCGAGAAGTTCGTCGGCGACGCGGTCATGGCGGTCTTCGGGATCCCGGTTTCACACGAGGACGATGCGTTGCGCGCCGTTCGCGCCGCAGCGGAGATGCAGGCTGCAATCGCGGCGCGCGGGCTCGAGGCGCGCATCGGCATCAACACGGGCGAGGTCGTCGTCGGCGGCGAAGGCGAGACCCTTGTCACCGGGGACGCTGTCAACGTCGCGGCGCGGCTCGAGCAAGCTGCGCAGTCCGGCGAGGCGCTCATCGGCGGAGAGACTCGAATGCTCGTGCGCGACGCCGTTCGAGTCGAGCCGGTCGAGCCGCTCGTGCTGAAAGGAAAGTCCGAGCCGGTCGAGGCGTTCCGGCTCGTCGAGGTACTCGCCGGCGCCGAGTCGCTCGCGCGTCACCCGGAGACGCCGCTGGTCGGCCGTGGTCGCGAGCGCCAGCGGCTCTGGCGTGCATACGAGGACGCTGTCGCCGACCGGTCGTGCCAGCTGTTCACTCTGCTCGGTCCTGCGGGCATCGGGAAGTCGCGCCTCGTTGCGGACTTCCTCGAGCGCGTCGGCGACGAAGCCGACGTCCTGCGCGGGCGCTGCCTCTCCTACGGCGAGGGGATCACCTACTGGCCGCTCGTCGAGATCCTCGTCGCGATCGGTGTCGAGCCCGACTCCGTGATCGGCACCTCCCCGCCCGAGACGCAGCTGGGCTTCCGCCGCCTCCTCGAGCGTCGTGCCGCGGTCCGACCACAAGTGGTCGTCATCGACGACCTGCAGTGGGCCGAGCCGGTTTTCGTCGACCTCGTCGAGCACGTCGCCGACCTTTCCCGCGACGCGCCGATCTTTCTCCTCTGCGTCGCGCGCACCGAGTTGCTCGACGTTCGTCCGGGCTGGGGAGGCGGCAAGCTGAACGCGACGTCGCTCTTGCTCGAGCCGTTGGGGGCTGAGGAGTGCGCCGATCTCATAGACAGCCTCGTCCCTGACGCCGCGCTCGACAAGGCCTTGCGGGAACGCATCGCGGTCGCCTCGGCCGGGAATCCGCTCTATGTCGAGGAGATGCTCGCGATGGTGCACGAGCAGGGTGGCGACGGCGAGATCGTCGTTCCTCCGACGATCCACGCTCTGCTTCAGGCTCGGCTCGACACGCTCGGCGTCGACGAGCGGGTAGTCATCGAGCGAGGGTCGGTCGAGGGTCAGGTCTTCCATCGCGGCTCGGTCGCGGAGCTCGCGCCTGAACCTGTGCGCTCTGCCGTCGAGTCACACCTGTCCACACTCGTTCGCAAGGAGCTGATCCGCCCGGATCAATCGACCTTCGCCGGCGACGAGGGATTCCGCTTTCGCCATCTCCTGATCCGCGATGCCGCCTACGAGTCGTTGCCGAAGTCGATTCGTGCAGAGCTCCACGAGCGCTTCGCCGACTGGCTCTCGGGGCACGATCTCGTCGAGGGCGACGAGATCGTCGGCTATCACCTCGAGCAGGCGCATCGGTACCGCTCCGAGCTCGACGGCTCCGATCCAGCGCTGCCGAAGCTCGCGACGCGCGTGTCCGATCATCTGGCAGTGGCCGGCCGGGCTGCCATGGACCGCGGCGACTTCACTGCCGGCCGTTCGCTGTTCCGTCGAGCGACCGAGATTCTTCCCGACGACGATCCGAGGCGATTGGCGCTCGCACCGGATTTGGCGCTCGCCCTCTGGGAGTCCGAAGATCTCGCTGCGGCCAAGAGGGCTCTCGCGCGAGCGCGTCTGACAGGAGATCCCGTGCCCGCGGCGATCGCGACCGTGGTCGAGAACTCGATCGACTTCATGAGCGGTGGCTCGATTCCGCGCGACGAGCGCATCGCGCGACTCGAGGACGCCTACGAGGTTCTCGAGGCCGCCGACCACGACGAAGGTCTCGGGTACTACTGGTGGAGTCTCGCCGGCGAGAAGTGGACCACCCTGCAGGCCG
>JBOHAY010000194.1:0-10982 GCA_050697935.1 Gaiellaceae bacterium
CTCTTCGGGATGAACGTCCTCTTCCCCGGCGAGGGCACGCACGAGGCGTTCTGGGTGATCGTCGGCGCACTCGCCGTCGTCGCGGCGGCCACACTCGGCTTCTTCCGCTGGAAGCGCTGGCTCTAGGACGGAAACGGCTCTACGGAGCCGTTTTCGTCGTGCTCACCTGATCGGCGCGATGGGAGCTCCGTGTGAACGTCTTGCGAGTACGCGCAAGTTTTCGTCGTCTGTCGCATCTACATTGCACATGCTGAAAAACTACGAGATCCGCTCCGGCCGCCGAACCGTTTCGATCCAAAGCGGCGCTAGCGCACAACAGACCCTGATCGACTACCTGCGCTCGCTCGGTTGCCGTAACGACGAGATCGTGCGACTCGGGGTCGACGCCATCGCTTGGCGCGGTGCTCGGTACAGCGCGGCGCTGATAGCCGATCCCAGCTCGGGCTCCTAGGCGAACGCCACCTGGCTCACTCCGCGGGCTTGGTAGCCGCAAGATCCCGCCTAGCGCTGCCACCCCGAACGGCCGCTCGTCGGTGGGGACAGCAACGTCGAGGCTCTCACCCAGTAGACGACCACATGGAGCGGGCCGGGCCCCCGCCGCATCGGGACCCCGACCCGTGTTGCCGCCGCCTTAGAGGAGAATCCGCAATGCCGTATCGGGCGGGCAGCCGCGGCGCGTGAGCGCCGACGCGTCGTGCAAGTCGATCTCGACATGAGACGCGAGAACGAGCGCAGATCCGATGTCGTAACCGGCGCGGACGAGCTCTTCGAACCGCCACCGCAGGATCGCCTCAGCTTCCGTCTCGTCAATTAGCTCGAACTGGGCCGCAGTCAACGCCGCCTCCCTCTTCGTCTCGGCTACAGGGTCACAGTTGAGCGTCATCGGCTGTCTCGAGCGCCCACTTGAGGTCCTGAGTCGCCGGACCGAAGGTCCGGTTTCCGCGGTCGAACGTCCCTCAGTCGAGGGAGGCCCTACCGCGGTCGGGTAGCGACTGGACCGTCGGGTCTCCACGAGACGCGACACGCGCCCCACATCCCGCGTCGGGCCGCCCTCGCGGAGCCGGTGGCAGTGAGCAGGCGAGCTGCGTAGCGTCCGCGGTCTCCGTCGTAGAACCATGGCGCCGCAGCTCCGCGGCGGACCAGCTCGAGGTTCACGTTTCGCCCTCCAGCATGGACGTAGCGGAGCAATCGGCCGTAGCGATCGACATCGTCGAGGGCGGCATCTTCCTCGAGCTGGACGCGCGTTCCAGGACCAGCAAGGCGGATGAGCTCCGTGGTCGAGCCGCTTGCGTAGCACTCTTCGCCAGCCTCAGGAGCGTCGATCTGGACGAGTCGTACTCGCGCACCTCCGCGGACGACCAGCGTGTCGCCGTCGATGATCCTCTCGACGGTTGCCGCCGCCCGCCGAGAGGTCTTGTCGGACCCCGCACCCGTCGTGGGAACAACCAGCAGCGCGACGGCAGCAGCTGTGACCACCACACCGATGTTGGCCCGCGAAGACATGTCCTTCGCGGACGATGGTACGGCGAGGGGGCGTCGACGCTAGACGCGTGGCAGCTCGTCGATGCCCGCGCGCCCCGCCTTGTCCTTACGGTCGATGTTCCAGGCGAAGAGGAGAAGGCCACCGCATACGACGACGATCGCCGCCCCGATCCCTACGCGGGCCCAGATGTTGCCGAAGATGACGATCGCGAGCACACCGAGAAAGAGAACGGCGATTGCCGCTCCTGCGAGCTTGAGTGCATAACCCATCGCGCCGCGAGTCTACGCCCCGCGCGAGCCCAAGCGCAACCGGACGCGGGACCCTGGTAGAAACGTCCCATGACGAAGCCACTCTGGGCGCCCTGGCGACTCGAGTACATCAAGGGCGCGGACGAGCAGGTCGGCTGCGTTTTCTGCGAGGAGTCCGCGGGGAATCTGGCTGAGGACGAGACGCTCCTCGTGCACGCGGGCGACGCCGCCGTCGCGATTCTCAACAAGTACCCGTACTCGTCCGGGCATCTCATGGTCGCGCCAAGTCGCCACGTCGGCTCACTGGCCGACTTGACGGACGACGAGGCGCTCGAGATCCACCGACTGGCCGTCGCCGCGGTCGGAGTCCTCGATCGTGTCTACGGCCCGGGCGGTTTCAACCTCGGCTGGAACCTCGGTCACATCGCCGGTGCGGGAATCTCCGACCACGTGCATCTCCACGTCGTGCCCCGGTGGTCCGGCGACACGAACTTCATGCCCGTGCTCGCCGACGTGAAGGTTCTCCCCGAGCACCTGCTCGAGACCCGAGATCGCCTGCGCGCGGCCTGGAAGTGACCGCTTCTGGTGGGATGACGTATCGGGCGCTTAGCGTGCTACGTCCGGGCGAGCCCGACCTGAGTCGGTACGGTCTTGGCGCGCCTCGAGTCGAGCCTGGACGAGGGAGCCGTAGACCACAGCAAAGCCGAGGACGAAGACTGCCAGTGCCGCAGCTGGCCAGATCATGGGGCAGCTATCGACTACCGGCAACTCGAGCGACATCCCTGTAACGAGGTGTGGTGGGTCACAGGGCCGGCTGTCGGCCGTCGAGCGGTTCTGGCTCGGTGGCTAAGATCCTGGGCGCGCGCGTTCCGCGTGAGCGCGTCTACTGGCCACCCCCTAGCGCCTGACGACGTTGTGAACCTCGAAGATGTCGGGTTCGCCGGAGAACTCGATACCGACGTCGGCGAGAATGGGCATCAGCCGCTCACCAAACGCCTGGAGCTGTTCCCGCGAGTCCCAGATCTCACTGACGCGCAGGTTGCCTTCCGACCCGAAGAGAACGTGATAATCCATGCCGTCGGGAGGCCAATCTCCGGCTTCCTTGATCCTCCGCAGGCTTTCGTCGTACTTCTCTCGCGTGACGTTGGTGGGGTTGAAACGGACAACGATGCTCATGAGGTGATCCTCCGTTCGTCGAGGTACGGCTGACCCTAACTAGTCACTCGAGCGGGCGTCGATGGGTGCGTCGGCCCCGAGAGGCGGCGCCCACTCGGCGGCTAAGATCCTGGGCGCGCGCGGGCGTAGCTCAGTTGGTAGAGCACTGGCTTCCCAAGCCAGGAGTCGTGGGTTCGAGCCCCATCGCCCGCTCTGCAGAAACTCGCTGGAAATCGTAGGCCTCTCTCTTTCGCGCGTGCATGCAGAACGTGCACGGTGCTCAGGTACGCGAAAGTCGCGCGTAGGTGGCGCGTGCCGGTCTGGTCGGCGTCGTTTTCTACTTCATGTAGTTGTGGACCTGCCAGATCTGGGGCCGTGATTGCGGGCGAGGCACGCCAGCCGCGTCGAAGGCGGGCATGAGGCGCTCCTCTCGGAACCGCCTTGCGTCATCTTCAGACTCCCATACCTCGAGAACCTGCCAGCCGCCGTTCGGACTTGGTCCCGCGAGGTGGAATATGCCACCTGCCGGCGCGTCGAGGCCGAGCTGCGCGCGAACCTTCTCGTACGCCTCCTGCGAACCTTCGGGGTTGTCAACCAGCACCGCAATAGCCATCTCTGCCTCCTCGTAGAGTTGCTCGATCGTCCCGGGACCCTAGTGCAACCTCGGCCGGTACGGCGTTGCCGTTCGGCCATCTCGAGTCAGCGCGGCTCTCCTACGCGCAGGTGGCGTTCGGAGTGAATTCGGCCTCGCCTTGATAAGGGCCGGCGATGCTCCACGCGTTCCCGCGCACGTTGTTAGTGAGGCAGTACCCAGTGCGTCGAGCCGACGCTACGGTGAGAGTCGCCGCGACACGCGGGTCGATCTTCAGCAAGTCCACCGTATCCATGCCGACGTACGAGCCGTGGTGCTTCTGCCTGTAGGCCTCCGCGGTCCAGATGGCGGCGAGCAAGCCGGCCTGGGCCTGCTTGTCCGCCTTGCGACCTTGAAATCCCATGTATGCCGGCATGGCCACGGCGAGCACCACTCCAAAGAGCCCGATCACACCTACGACCCCAAGGACGCCCTGTCCGCTGGTTCCCTCGAGACGCTGCAAGATCCGCACTCGAACGTGTTCCTTCCGCAAGAGGTCAACGAACTCGATGCCACAAACTCGATCGGCATCTCGCTCGATGATCTCGACCTCCATCCAGGTGATCGAAGGCGTTCGGATCGGAGGCGTTCGGTCAACCGCGTATTGCCGATCTCCGTTCTCTGACAGGATTCCCGCGCTACCTGACGAGGGATCAGCTCGTCGCCAGCCCGACCATCCGCCACGCCAGTCGATGACCCAGCCGTCCGATCACACTCCGATGAGCGACGAGCAGATTCGCGCAGCGACTGTCGGCGAGCTCACGCCGCACGCGGCGCCGATTCTTCTCGCCGAGTACGACCCCGAGTGGCCAAGGCTCTACGTCCGCGAGGAGGAGCGGATTCGTGCCGCCCTGGGCACACGTGCACTCCAGGTGGAGCACGTCGGCTCGACGTCGGTCCCGAGGCTTGCAGCGAAACCGGTCATCGACGTCGTGCTCGTCGTCGCCGATTCAACGGACGAATCGTCCTATCTCCCGGATCTCGAAGCGCACGGCTACGTGCTGCGGATCCGCGAGCCCGACTGGTTCGAGCATCGCCTCTTGAAAGGCCCGGATACGAACGTCAACCTCCACGTCTTCTCCAGCAAGTGCACGGAGGTCCAGGTGATGCTCGACTTCCGCGACTGGCTGCGCACCCACGACGACGACCGCGAGCTCTACGAGCGCGCCAAGCGCGACCTCGCGGGGCAGGACTGGAAGTACGTGCAGAACTACGCCGACGCGAAGAGTGCGGTCGTCGCGGAGATCAACACGCGGGCGGCGCTGCGCGGCTAGCGCCCCGCTCAGCCGACGAGCCGGAGAGCAGCCGCCTCGATCTCGTCCTCCGAGAGAAGAACGAGCCGGGCGGCGTCGCCGAGCGGCACGAACGAGTCCTTGCTCGCGACGCGGGCGAGCGGTCCGTCGAAGCCGGCGTCGATCAGCGCCGCGAGCACCCCCTCGGACACGCCTCCCGTGCGCCTCGTCTCGTCGACCACGAGCACCCGCCCGGTTGTTCGCGCAACCGCCAGGACGTCGTCGACGGGAAGCGGTGCGAGCCAGCGCAGGTCGAGGACGCGTGCTGCCACGCCCGCCGCCGCGAGCCGACGCGCGACGCGAAGCGACATGTGCAGCCCGTTGCCCCACGTCACGAGAGTGAGATCGTCGCCGTCGAGATACGTGCGCGCGGATCCCACCGGGACGTGCGCATCGCTGAGAGGAGCACACCAATCGTCGTCGCCGTCCTCGTGGAGGTCGCGCGCGTGGTACAGCGCAATCGGTTCGAGGAAGATGCAGACGCTGCCGTCGACGGCGGCTGAGGCAGCGCAGGTCGCGAGCATCGAGGCGGCATCGTCCGGCCTCGACGGGGACGCGATCACGATCCCCGGGATGTCGCGAAGAACGCCCACCGCGTCGTCGTTGTGGAAGTGGCCGCCGAAGCCACGTTGGTAGCCGTAGCCGGCGATCCTGATCACCATCCCGTTTCGGTACTGACCCTGCGAGAAGAACTGCAGCGTCGACGCCTCGCCACGGAGCTGATCCTCGGCGTTGTGGAGATACGCGAGATACTGGATCTCGGGGATCGGGAGAAAACCGCTGACCGCTGCTCCGAGAGCGAGCCCCAGGATCGAGGTCTCGTCGAGCAGGGTGTCAAAGACTCGTCCTGCGCCGAACCGCGCATGCAGCCCGCGCGTGACTCCGTAGACGCCGCCCTTGATCGCGACGTCCTCGCCGAAGAGCAGTGCCTCCGGGTGGCTCTCGAGCACGGCCACCAGACCGGCGTTGATCGCCTGCGCCAGCGTCACGGGCTCCGTGCCCTCAAGCCGGACGGAGCCCGCGCGGAGAGCGACCGTGCCGGGCGACCGCGGAGCGAGAGGGCTCATGACGTGATCCGCCGACGTCATCTGCGCATATCTCGTCGCGTCCAGCGCCTGAGCGCGCACACGCTCGCCGGCAGCCTCGTAGTCGGCCGCGAGCTCGTCTCCCGTGTGCCCTCCCCCGGCCACGAGCCAGCGCGCGGTGCCGAGGAGCGGGTCCCGCTCGAAGTCCGCGCGAATGGCTTGAGGCGTGCGATACGCGATCTCGGCGTCCGCCCCCGCGTGACTCAGGTAGCGAACGGTGCGAAGGTGGAGCACAGCCGGCTTGCGCTCGGCTCGCACCCAGTCGGCCAGCTCACACGTGACGGCGAGCAGCTCCGCCGAGTCGCGTCCATCCGCCTGCTCGTAGCGCACCGCAGGTCGAGAGCGAAGGATGGACTCCACCCAACCATGGGGTGACGGCACGCTGATCCCGAGGCCGTTGTCCTCGCATACGAAAAGGAGCGGAAGCGGCAGGTGCTGGAACGCACAGTGCGCAGCAGTGTTGAGAGCTGCCTGCGCGGTGGCGTGGTTCAGCGAAGCGTCGCCGAAGGAGGAGAGGACAATCGCGTCGCTCGCCCAGGGACACGGGACGCCGAGACGGGTTGCGCGATCGATCGCCAGGGCCATGCCTACGCCCCGGGGAAGGTGCGATGCGATCGTCGACGTCATCGGGATGATCGAGAGCTCGCTCCTCCCGAAGACCTTGTGCCGTCCACCGGCGATCGGCTCCGCGGCCGCTGCGACGACGCCGAGCATGATGTCCCGGACTCCGTCGATGCCCGCGTTCGCCGCACGCGCGAGATAGAACGCGCCCGATCGGTAGTGCAGGAGCGCAGGATCGCCGGTTCGCAGTGCGAGTGCGACTGCGGCGTTCGACTCGTGGCCGGCCGAGCCGATCGTGTAGAAGGTGCGGCCGTGCTGCCCGAGCCAGCGCGCTGCGTAGTCCGCCTGCCGGCTGTCCACCTGCGCCTGCCAGACGGCCTCGGCCTCGGGCGGAACCGGGACCGGCGTCGAGGGCGGCGCGAGCGCCCTCAGAGATTCGAGGAGATGCTCCTCGAGCGGATCTGGCTCGACGGCCACGCGCGGTGCGTCGGACATCTATGCGGCGACCGGTTGCTCCATTTCCGCGCTCCACTCTCCGGCGGCCGCGAGCGTGTTCATGCGGGCGCGCTGGACAAACACAGCCTGCGCCGCTTCGGCGTTCCCGCTGTCGCCAGCCCACACCTTGAGCGCAGACGCCTGGAGCGCCCTGCCGTAGGAGAACGACAGCGGCCACGGCCCGCCGGCTCGGTTGATGGCGTTCAGGTTCTCGGTTGCCTCGACCTCCGACTGCCCGCCCGACAAGAACACGATCCCGGGGATTGCCGCGGGAACGTGGTCTCCGAAACACCGGACCGTACGCTCGGCGATCAGCTCCGACGACGCCTGCTCGGGACAGCCCTTGCCCGAGATGACCATGTTCGGCTTCAGGAGAGTGCCGCGAAGATCGACATCCTGGACGAGGAGCTCGTGGAAGACCCAGTGCAGCGTCTGCGACGTGACCTCGTAGCAGCGCTCGATGGTGTTGTCCGCGTCCATGAGCACTTCGGGCTCGACGATCGGGACGATGCCGGCCTCCTGACAGAGCGCCGCGTACCGGGCCAGGGCGTGGGCGTTGGCGCGAGTGCACGCAGTCGACGGAATCCCCTCGCCGATGGTGATGACGGCGCGCCACTTCGCGAACCGCGCGCCAAGGCCACGGTACTCCTCGAGCCGTGCGCGCAGGCCGTCGAGGCCTTCGGTGATCTTCTCACCCGGGAATCCGGCCTGGTCGTGTGCCCCGGTGTCGACCTTGATTCCGGGGATGACACCCTTGGACGCGAGCACCTCGGCGAACGGTGTTCCGTCGTCGGCGCTCTGGCGAAGCGTCTCGTCGTAGAAGATCACGCCTCCTATCGAGTCCTCCATCCCCGTCGCGGTGAAGAGGAGCTGGCGATAGAACCTCCGGTTCTCCTCGGTCGACTCCACAGCGATCGAGTCGAAGCGCTTCGTGATCGTTCCCGTGCTCTCGTCGGCGGCGAGGATTCCCTTGTGGTCGGCGACGATCGCCTGGGCGGTGTCGTGCAACTCGTGCGCTCCCATCTAGGTCGCTCCTTTCATCAGGCTCTGAATCTTGGTCAGCGGGTGCGAGGCGACGATGCGCCGGAATGTCCCCGAGCGCGAGCGCATGACGATCGACTCGGTCTCGACGCGGTCGCCGACGACGCGCACACCGCGGAGAAGCGCTCCGCTCGTGACGCCCGTCGCGGCTACGAAGACATCGTCGCCCTGAACCAGGTCGTCGGCGGTCAGCACGCGGTCGAGGTCGAAGCCCGCATCGATGAGGCGCTGTCGTTCGTCGTCGTTTCGGGGCCAGAGCTTTCCCTGCATCGCGCCACCGAGGCACTTGATGGCGGCCGCCGAGATCACACCCTCGGGCGTCCCCCCGATTCCCATGAGGAGATCCACGCCCGTTCCCGCCTGTGCGGCCGCTATCGCAGGGGCGACGTCGCCGTCGCGAATGAGATTCACGCGCGCACCGGCCTCGCGGAGTTCCGCAATCAGGTCGTCGTGGCGGTCGCGCTCGAGCACGACCACGGTCAGATCGTTCACTGCATGCCCTTTTGCCTCCGCGACGCGTTCGAGGTTCTCGGTTGGGGTCGCGTCGATGTCGATCGCGTCTGCCGCATCCGGGCCGACGGCGATCTTGTCCATGTACAGCGCGGCTCCAGGGAAGAACATCGTTCCTCGCTCGGAGACCGCGATCACGGCGATGGCGTTCGGCATCCCGAGGGCAGTGAGACGTGTGCCCTCGAGCGGATCGACGGCGACGTCGACCTCCGGGCCGGTGCCGTCACCCACCTCCTCGCCGTTGAACAGCATCGGCGCCTCGTCCTTCTCACCCTCGCCGATGACGACGACCCCTCGCATGCTCACCGTGTCGAGCATGAGGCGCATCGCGTCGACGGCCGCCTGGTCGGCCGCGATCTTGTCTCCGCGCCCGATCCAGCGCGAAGCGAAGGTGGCTGCGGACTCGGTGACGCGGACGATCTCGAGCGCGAGGTTGCGATCCGGAATCTCAGCGCTCACGGCGTTTGATCCTACATCCGTTCCGGCGCGTCGACTCCGATCAGATCGAGGCAGCGAGCGACGATTCCCTGCACCGCAGCGCAGAGGGCGAGCCGAAAGCCTTCGCTCTCGGACTCGAGCACACGGTGCTGGTGGTAGAAGCGGTGGAAGTCGTCCGCGACCCTGATCGCGTAGTTCGGAATCGCATGTGGCGCGCGGCGTTCGGCGGCCTCTGCTGCGATCTGGGGAAACTCGAGCAGCCGCTTCACGAGCTCGCGCTCCTCGACGGCGAGCGACGGTACAGGATCAACTTTGTGGCTCTGAGCCACAAAGCCCTCAGCGCCGGCGTTGCGAAGGATCCCGGCGATGCGCGCATGCGCGTACTGGACGTAGTACACGGGGTTCTTCTGCGACCGCTGCTTCGCGAGGTCGACGTCGATCTCGATCGCCTGGTCGTGCCCGCGGGAGACGAGGAACCAACGCGCCGCGTCGACCCCGATCGTGTCGAGGAGATCGTCGAGGAGGACGACGTCACCGCGGCGCTTCGACATCTTCTTCGCCTCGCCGTGCTCGACGAGGTTGACGAGCTGGTAGATGAGCACTTCGACCGCATCGCGCGAATGCCCGAGCATCTCCGCGAGCGCCTGCAGACGCGCGACGTAGCCGTGGTGGTCGGCGCCGAGGACGTAGACGAGCCGATCGAATCCTCCCGAGAGCTTCCGCCTGATGTAGGCGGCGTCCTTACCGAAATACGTCGGCTCGCCGTTCGAGCGTACGAGCACGCGGTCCTTGTCGTCGCCGTATGCGCTCGTGCGCGCCCACACCGCCCCTTCGGCCTCGTACGTGTCGAGCAACGGCACGGCGGCGGCGACCTCCGCTCCGAACTCGCTCTCGCGCTCCCACGTGTCGACGTGGACGCGGAAGCGCTCGAGCGTCTCCTCGATTCGCTTCAGCATTGCGGGCACCGGATCCCCGGGCGTAGAGGCAAGTTCTCGCACGTAGTCCCCTTGGTACCCCTCCTCAGGCGGATCGAGGCCTTCGCGTAGGGCGTCCACCGACTCGCGGAAGCGCTCTATCTGGCTGCCCGCGTCGTTGAAGTAGTACTCGCGCTCGACGGTGTGCCCGGCAAGTGAGAGCAGCCGGGCGACCGAGTCGCCATATGCCCCGTTCCGCGCGTGCGCAACGGTGAGCGGACCCGTCGGATTGGCGGAGACCAGCTCCACCTGTACTCGCTCGGGACTGCGCGTGGATGACGATCCGAACGCGTTTCCGGCCGCGACGATCTCCGACAGCGCATCAGTGAGCCAGGCGTCAGGCACGTGGAAGTTCACGAAGCCCGGACCGGCCGGCTCCGCGGCGGCGACGAGCCCTTGCGCTACGGCGCTCTCGGCGATCTCGCCGGCGAGGTCTCGAGGGGCCCGCTCACGAGTCGGTGCGAGACGCAGAGCGACGTTGGTCGCGTAATCGCCGTGCTCGGGGTCTCCCGGACGCTCGAGCTGGACGGGTGCGCCGACGATCTCGCCGAGCGCGCGTTCCAAGCGAGAGACCGGGTGTGGAATGGCCGCCACGCCGCAATCGTAGGCGGGTGGGCGCGAACAGCCCGCAGAAGCGCTAGGAGAGCTGCTGCTTCGCGGACGGCGCCGAGCGGATCGGCACGACCACGCCGTCGCGCTGGAGCGCTGCCTGCACTTCCTCGCGAGCCTTGTAGATCCGCCACTTGACGGTCGCGAGGGTGATCTCGAGCGTCTCGGCGATCTCGGTGTACGAGAGGCCGACGATGTCGCGGAGGAGCAGCGCCATCTTCAGATCCGGGTTCAGGAGCTCGACTGCCCGCCAGACGGCGTCAATGGTCTCGGCTCGCTCGGCGGGCGCATCGACGACCTCGAGCGGCGGGACGTCCTCGATGTTGACGACCGAGCGCGGACGCCGTTCGAGCGCACGCAGCTCGTCGAGGACGCGGTTCTTGGTCACCTGGAACAACCAGGTCGTGAAGCGCGAGCGCAGCGAGAAGCTCGGAAGACCTTGGTAGACGCGGAGGAAGAC
>JBOHAY010000195.1:0-10419 GCA_050697935.1 Gaiellaceae bacterium
GCGCTGACGCGGTGGAGCATGATCCGGCTCCCGAGCAGCATCTGCCCGAAGCCCGACCACTCCTCCTCGAGGAACGAGATGAGCTGGAGCGGCAGGTCGAGGCCGAGCTCCACGTTCAGGCGGCAGACCTCGAGGGCCGTGACGACGCCCATCGTGCCGTCGTACTTGCCGCCGTTGCGGTTCGAGTCGCAGTGCGAGCCGATCCCGAACACCGGCTCGCCGGCCGGCCGGTTACGGGCGACGAGCGTCCCCACGGGGTCGGTCGAGACCTCGAAGCCCAGCTCCTCGAGCGCGCCGGTGAAGTAGTCGAGCGTGCTGCGGTACGCCCCGGTGTACGCGTACCGGCGAATCGCCTCGGTTGAGAGTGTGTACGCGGGACCCGCGAGGGACTCGATGTCGTGCTCGATGCGCTCGGTGCTCCGCCCGAGGTCGATCGCCGTCACGAGGGGACTTTAGACGGTTGGTCGGTACGTGCCGTTCGGCCCTCTACTATCGCTCGCACCGTGGAGGAAGAGTTCGAGGACTGGCCGCCTCCGGAGGCCAGGGTGCGGGCTGCGCTCTGGCAGGCGGAAGGCCACCTCGAGCGCCGCGAGTACTTCACCGCGTTCCGTACGCTGACAGACGCGCTGCCTGCCGCCTCGACCACAGAGCGCCCGCTTCTCCTGGGGCTGCGCCACCTCTCGGCGGCCGGCTACAGGGTGCAGGAGGGCGATCGTGCACGCGCTCGCCGCCAACTCGCCCACGCACGCAGTCGCCTCTCTGCGTTTCCGGAAACAGCGGCGCTGGTAGACCTTGTGGCCGCAGAGGTCGAGTCGTAGAGTCGAGCCATGGCTGAGAGCTGGCGCAACCGGAAGACCCTGATCTTGAGCCGCAGCGACATGGTTGGGCTGCTGACGCCTGCCGAGTACGTGGACTGCGTCGAGCACGCCTTCCGGATGCACGGTCTCGGGCGCGTCTACATGGAGCCGAAGGGGCACATCGTGCTCGACCGCTACAAGGGCGAGTGGGAGGTGATGCCGTCGTACATCGAGGAGCCGGAGGCGGCCGCTTGCAAGTGGGTCTCGATCCGCGAGGACAACGCGAAGTACGAGCTGCCGGCGGTGTTCTCGATCCTCGTCTACACACATCCCGAGACCGGCTTCCCGCTCGCGATCTGCGACGGCTCCTACCACACCCTGATGCGCACGGGAGCGTCCGCGGCAGTGTCCGCCAAGTGGCTCGCTCGAGAAGGTTCAAGCGTGCTCGCCATCATCGGCACGGGCAGCGTGGCTCAAGGGACGCTCGCCACGTGCGACGCGGTGTTCAAGTGGAGCGCGGTTCGCGTCTGGAGTCGCACGCAGGCTTCGGTCGACCGGTTTCTGAAGTCCGAGCGGCCGAAGTTCCCTCACCTTGCCATCGAGGGGACAACCGACCTGGAGCGAGCCATTCGCGGCGCTGACGTCGTCGTCACGGGGACGCACGCGCGAGGCTGGATCGTCGACGACGAATGGGTCGAGCCCGGCACGCACATCGCAGCTCTTGGCGCAGACCTCGAAGGCGAGCAGGAACTTCACCCGGCGATCCTTCGGCGCGCACGCATCTTCGTGGACGACATCCGCCAATGTGTCCCGGACGGGGAGATCAACGTCCCGCTCCGGGAGGGGCTGATCGCCGAGAGCGACGTCGCGGGCGAGATCGGCAAGGTGATCTGCGGCGAGCTCGAGGGTCGCCAGTCGGTCGAGCAGATCACAGTCTTCGACTCGACCGGCATCGCGCTCCAGGACTCGGCGACCGTGCCGCTCGAGTACGAGCGTGCCGTCGCAGCAGGCGTGGGCATCGAGAAGAAGATGATCTCGACGTGATGGTCGCTGCGGTGTTCGAAGCCGAGATGAGCGCGGAGCAAGCGGGCGACCTCGCGCGGCTGATGGACGAGGGCCGCCCGACGCGACCGGCGGACGTACTGGTCGCGACGCTGCTCTATGACGGGGTGCTCGCGCGTCTCGTCGCCGTCTGGAACAGCCGCGACGCACTCGATCGCTACCTGGCCAGCACCTCCGTGCCTCGCGGCCAGGAGCTGATGCGCAAGGTCGGGGTGGAGCCCCGCGTCACGTACGTCGATGTGCTGGAGCACGCCTGATGGACGCGCAGCAGATCCGTCTCGATCCCGATCCGTACGAGCCTTTCCGGCTCTCCCAGGGCTTTCGCGTCGGCGAGCTCGTGATCGTGTCGGGTCAGGCCGCGATCGACGAGAACGGCCAGATCGTCGGCGCAGGCGACTTCGACGCGCAGGCGCAGCAGACCTTCCAGAACCTCAAGCGGGTGCTCGAGGCGGGCGGGTCGAGCCTCGACCGCGTCGTCAAGGTCACGATCTTCCTCACGGACATGTCGAACTTCGGAAAGATTGTCGAGCTGCGCGGGATGTGGTTCAGCCCGCCGTACCCCGCGGACACGATCGTCGAGGTCTCAGCCCTGGCGTTGCCGGAGCTCGAGATCGAGATCGAGGCGATCGCCCTGGCCGGGTAGCTGCTGCCAGGGCGAGGCGGGCTCGACGCCTCATGTGCGCGGCACGAGCGGCTGACGCGCGAGTAGCCGTTCCACGCCGCCCATGCCCCAGTGCGAGTCGCCTTCAGCCGTGAGTAGCGACGGGACGCCGCGGACTCCTGCGGCCTCGGCGTCACCGCGGATCTCGCGCAGACGCGCGAATCGCTCCGCGGAGTAGGCTGCGACAACCGCTTCGCTCGGATCGAGCTGGGCTCGTACGGCGGCCCTGGCGATCTCCGCGTCGGTGGCGATGTCCTCTCCCTCGCAGAAGAACGCCTCGTAGAGCGCGTGCTTGAACGCACGGAGTCGACCTTGCTCGCCCGCCCAGATGCAAGCTGCGAGCGGGAGCGTCGAGCGGGGCTGGTACCTGGGCAAATGAATTTCGATGCCACGTTCGAGCGCGCGACGGTAGACGTTCTGGGTCCAATCGGTGCGCAGATGGTCACCGCGGACCTCGAGCAGGCGCGCCGGTGCCGGCCGCAACTCGAACGGCAACCACTCGACCTCGACCGTTCCCGCGTCTTCCGCCGCCTCGACTTCGTGCGACTCGAGGTACGAGTACGGGCACACGACGTCGTAGTAGAAGCGGATGTTCCGCATCGGCACGAAGGCTATTAGACTCGGCTGCAAATCGAGAGGAGGAGCCGATGGCGACCGTGGAAGAGCATCTCACTTTTGAGACCGTGTTCGAGCAGGATGGCCTGAAGGTCTCGAAGTCCCCGTGGGGGCCCGACGACGAGATCGGCCGCCTGAACTGGATCACGCCGGAGACGAACCGTGCGATCCTCGAGCATCTCGGCGGAGGCCACGTCTTCGACCTGAACGTCGAGTACTTCATCGGGATGCCGTCGTGGGTGGCTGCGGGCGACCCACCGTATGGGATTTGGATGACCCACACGCCGCAGGGCTCGGTCAACGACAACCTCTCAGGGGTCGGGCCGACAGCCCACGAGCGGTATTCGTACTGCGGCGACTCGATCCACATGTACACGCACTGCGGCACGCACGTCGACACCCTCAACCATCTTGGCCACCACGGGATGTTCTGGAACGGATGGACGGCGGACAAGGATCTCGGCAGCCGGATCTGGAACAAGGGCGGCCTCGAGAAGTACCCGCCGATCATCGCGCGCGGCGTCATGCTCGATGTTGCCGGTATGCACGGTGTCGACTGCCTCGAGGACGGGTACGGGATCACGCCGCAGGATCTCCAGGACTGCGTCGCCAAGCAGGGTGTCGAGCTGCGCAAGAAGGACGTCATCTTGGTGCGCACGGGTCGCATGACGGTCTGGCCGGACTTCGACGGTTACCTGGTCAAGTCTCCGGGGATCACGCTCGGCTCCGCCAAGTGGCTGTGTGAGGAGGCCGGCGCGATGTGTATCGCCGGCGACACGATCGGTCTCGAGGTGATGCCCTGGGACGAGCCCGATGCCTTCCTGCCCGTCCACTCGTACATGTTCACAACAGCGGGTGCGCAGATCATCGAGGTCGTCGATATGGAGGAGATCGCGGCGGAGAAGCAGTACGAGTTCGCCTTCCTCGGTTTCCCGCTCAAGCTGCGCGGAGCGACGGGTGCTCCGATGCCGTCCTACGCTGTGCCACTGCGGAGCTGAGGCTTACTCGAAGATGTCGAGCGAAAGGAGCGCGGACACGAGCGGGTAGGGGACGTCGACGGCCTCGGAGATCCGTAGATCGACGGCCGCGGAGCAGAGCGCGTAGGCGGCCGAGCGCTCGAAGCCGTACGTGGCTTCGAGGTATCCGATCATCTCGAGCAATGCCTCGCGGGCTGCGGCGTCGATGTCCATGGGGACGTCGAGCGCGATGCCGGTTGTCGCCAACGTAGGGCCGCGCGGCCTCTCCGGAGGTGCCTCGTAGCGTGGGAAGCGCTGGCGCCAGGCGAGCTCGTGCTCCTTCCACACACGGAAGCGCACAGTGGCGGCTCCAGCGACTTCGATCCCGGTGGCGCAGACCTCGCCGTCACCTTGCGCGAAGTGGATGTCTCCGATCGAGAAGAGCGCGCCCGGCACGTGCACCGGTAGGAAGAGCCGCGCGCCTGCGACGAGCTGGCGAATGTCGATGTTGCCGCCGATCTCGCGGGGCGGGATCGTCCGGAGCCCCGACGCTGCGGCGGGAGGAAGGGCGCGTTCCGGCATCGGGTCGGCAACCGGTCCTCCTGCGTTTGCGATCGCCTGCTCCCGCCGCCGAATCTCCTCCATCAGGGCGTGCGACGGCGCGACGCCGATCACGCCGGCGAAGGCCGCCTCCGGCACGGCGACGCCCGGCAGCTCAGGTGAGCGCGCCCGGCCGTCCCGCAGCTCCCAGTGCACGACGTACGGCTCCGGGAAGAGATCGGCCAGGAAACCGAAGCCTGGGATGACGGCGGTGACGCCGAAGCCCGCCGTCTCGTAGGACACGAGCTCGACCTCGAGCAGGTCGCCCGGTTCGGCCCCGACAACCGAGACCGGGCCGGTGAGCGGGTGACCCAGGCCGAGGTCGAGGCTGCGCGCATCATCGTGGGTGCTGTCCTTGGTCAGCTGACCGTCGAGGCCGTCACGCGTCTCGAGCGTGACCTCCTCGCCAGGCGCGACCGAGGCGAGCGGGTCCAGGTCCGGGTGCCAGCGATTGTGCGCCCTATCGGCCGGAACTCTCACAGCAGCCTCTCGACCGCCTCGGCGGCAAGAGTGGCCGCTGCGACCTCTTCGCGGGTCCACGCTCGCGGCACGCCGAGCTCGTGCACCGAGACGATCGCGATGAGCTGTTCGTTGCGCAGGACCGGGGTCACGATCTGCGCCGCGAGCCCACCGTACGCCTGACGCATCCGCTGGAACACCTCGTCGTCGTACGCGTTTCGGCAATCGTCCTGAACCACTTGACGACCGCGGGCGAGCTCTACGACGACCGGCTGCGCGCGGAGGTCGACCGTTCGCTCCTCTCTCAAGGACGCGACCCCCGGCGCGAGCGCTTCACACGTGACCGGGAAGGCGTAGTCGCCGGGCAGGTCCTGCCGGAGTGTGACCCTGCTCGCCCTCGTTCGCGCGAGCAGACCTTCGACGACCGAGGCAAGAGTGCTCGCTCGAGGCTCACTCACGGATGGCGCGCCCGAGCACGCGCGCCGGTGCGCCGTCGCCACCGACGATATTGAGCGGCAGGAACATGAGCTCCGCCCGACACCCCGCAAGTGCGTGGGCGTTTGCAACCTGCTCCGAGATCAACACGCCGTCGCGCAGGAGCGTGCGGTGCACCGGCCAATCGAACCCCTGACGGCGCTTGTGAACAGGGATGTCGGGCGTTGGGGTGTCCACGGCCAGCAACTTGATCGACTTCGCGACGAGCCACTCTGCGGCGGCCACTGTTAGCGCGGCGTGTCGATCGTAATCAGGTGTGCCCACGTGCGGGGCGATCCCGGTGTCGAGGAGCAGAATGTCGCCGGGCTCGAGCAGTGGACGCATGCGCTCGAGATCCTCTGGCTCGATCATCCCGTCCTGCGGCTCGTCGATGCGCCAGACGACACCGGTGCCCAGGAGTCGCGCCAGCGGCACGTCTTCCAGCGCCGGCCCGTCACTGAAGAAGTGACGCGGCGAATCCACGTGCGTGCCGATGTGCACGATCATCGACAGTTCGGTGATGTTGAGCGGCTCCTCCGGGATGGACGCGATGCGCTCGATGCGAGGCGGCGGGAACGAGCTCATGCGCGGCACGGTGGGTGACAGAGGCCAGGTGAGGTCGATCCAGTCGCCGACGGCCCTCGCCGGCCGCGACGAGTCGCTCGTATTCCACCCGCGCCAGCCCGTGCCCGGCGCTGCGCTAGTCGGGTCGCACATCGCCTTGAGGCCCCGTGCGCTTCAGCATCTCCCCCGGCTGCATCCGCATTCCATACCACACCCGAGACCGGGAGTTAGAGTCGGCATGTGCCAGTCGACCCGAAGCGAACCGTCGCCGACCTGAAGGAGCTTCGGGAGCTCACCGGCGACGAGAACGGAGCGCAGCGGGTCGCCTGGACGGAGACCTGGGAGAGCGCGCGCGAGTGGCTCCGCCGATTGGTCGCCGAAACCGGCGCGAAGGAATCGATCGACGCGGCCGGCAACCAGTGGTTCACTCTCGCCGGAGAGAGCGACCGCGCCGTACTCATCGGCGGGCACATCGACTCGGTGCCGAACGGCGGCTGGCTCGACGGAGCGCTGAACGTCGTCGCGGGCGTCGAGGTCCTCCGGCGAGTCTCCGCCGAGAGCAAGCCACCCGTCACGCTTCGCCTCGCGAACTGGGCCGATGAGGAGGGCGCGCGCATCGGCCGCAGCCTCTACGGGACGAGCGCTGCGGCCGGCTCGATGTCGGACCAGGACGAGCTACGGCAGCTCGTCGACCGCGAGGGTGTCATCCTCCCGGATGCGCTGGTGGCGCACGGCGTGGATCTCGACAAAGCGCTCGACGCGAGGACAGAGCTCGAGACCGCGGCGGCCTATCTCGAGCTCCACATCGAACAGGGCCCCGTCCTCGAGTCGCTGGGCTTGGCGCTCGGTGTGGTCCAGGGAACGTTCGGCGTCGAGCGGCACCGAATCACGTGGCGGGGCCAGGCGGCGCACGCCGGGTCGACTCCAATGGACAAGCGGCGCGACGCGCTCGCAGGCGCCGCGAAGCTCGTGCTCGAGATCAGGGACATCGCTCGGCGAACGGGTGGTGGCGCCGTCTGCACTTCAGGCGGAGTCGTCTGCCACCCGGGAATCGTGACGTCTGTTGTCGAGACCGCTGAGCAGCTCCTCGACCAGCGTGACCTGAACGCGGACCGGCTGGCGATGATGCTCGCGGAGGCCAAGACAGCGAGCGAGCGCTTCGCGCGCGAGGAGAACATCGAGGTCGAGTGGGAGAAGATCTGGTCGATCGAGCCGATCCTCTTCGACGACACTCTCCTTGGCTTCTGCGAGGAAGCGGTCCACGAGGTCGTCGGCACAACGCATCGCCTGCCCTCCGGGCCGCTCCACGACGCCGCGGAGGTCGCGAGAGCGGGCGTCCCGACGGTGATGATGTTCGTTCAGAGCCTCCGCGGCCTCTCGCACACGAAGCTCGAGGATACGCGGGAGGAGCACCTCGAGCTTGCCGTCACGGCGCTCGACCGACTGACTTCGAAGACCATCGACTGGGTTGCCGGCGGCGCTCGCTGACCGACGTGTCTGGGGCCAGGCGACGCCTGACCCCCGTCTTGGGTCTCGAAGCGCTTCAGCGGGCGAAGCGCCGGAGGCGTGGGGCTCCCCAGGTACTCGCCGAGCTGGGTAGTGATCCCGGCCCTGAAACGGGAGTAACGGGCCGGCCGCCAGCGGAAAGAGGACGACCGCGCAGAGTCCCCTGGCAATCGCTTCCGGATACGCGGATACTTCCGCTTTCCTCGAGTTCACAGGGAGACCACATGTCGTTGAGCTTTGGCGTCACCGTACTGCCCGACCCGCCGTCAAGCCGTCTCGTCGAGCTGTTCGCGCTCGCCGAGTCACACGGCTTCGAATATGGGTGGACGTACGACTCGCACGTGCTCTGGCAGGAGTCCTTTCCGCTCCTGACCCTCGCCGTTCAGGCCACGACGGCGATGAAGTTCGGTCATTGCGTGACGAACCCCGGCACGCGCGAGCCAACCGTCCTGGCGAGCGGGTACGCCACCCTGCACGACATCTCGAACGGTCGCATGGTCATGGGCATAGGGCGAGGCGACTCGGCGGTCCGGTATATCGGTGACAAGCCTGTTCGGGTAGCCGAGTTCGAACGCCGGCTCTCGATGATAAGGGACTTCATGAACGGCCGCGAAGTCGAGTGGAACGAGAAGGAGCTCCAGCTCAAGTGGGTGCGACCCGAGCTGCCCGAGATCCCGATGTGGGTGGCCGGCTACGGGCCGAAAGCTCTCGCGGTTGCCGGACGAGTTGGAGACGGCGTGATCATCCAGCTCGCCGATCCGGTGATCATCCAGTGGATCATGGACACCGCCCGCAGGTCGGCCGAGGAGGCCGGGCGTGACCCGGCGGCGCTCAAGTGCATCGTCTGCGCTCCCAGCCACATCACCGACGACATCGCCGACGCCCGCGAACAGGTGCGCTGGTTCCCCGCAATGGTCTCGAACCACGTGATGGACCTCATCGAGCGCTACGGGTTCGAGTCAGAGATTCCCCACGAGCTCACGGAGTACGTTCGAGTGCGCAAGTTCTACGACTACGACGACCACTCGCGTGTCGGAGCCAAGCACGGAGAGTTCGTCACCGACGAGATCTGCGACCGCTTTTGCGTCCTCGGCAACGCCGAGCAGGCGACGGCGAAGCTGAAGGAGCTCGAGTCGGTGGGCGTCGACCAGTTCAACATCTACCTTATGACCCACGGCCAGGAGGCGGACCTCGCCGCATACGGCCGCGACATCATTCCGCACTTCGGTGTCTGACACCGAGTGTTAAGAACTTAACGTTAGCTCGCATAAATATGCGGGTTGCGAGGCATCGCGCCCACTGTGGTGTCAGACACTGCCTACACACGCTGCCTACAGCGTCTTGGCTCCGAGCGCGCTCGCCACGAGCTCGACCGCGGTCATCGCGGTCGTGTTCTCGCGATCGAGAATCGGGTTGACCTCCACGACTTCCAGTGAGCCCGCGAGACCGGACTCGGCGACGAGCTCGAGTGCGAGGTGCGCCTCACGGTAGGTGAGTCCACCGCGAACGGGAGTGCCGACTCCGGGGGCGAGCTCCGGGTCGAGCGCGTCCATGTCGAGCGAGATATGCACGAATCCCGGACCGGAGACGCGATCGAGGGCCTCGCGCATCGCCCGTTCGACACCGATCCGATCGAGCTCGCTCATGGTGAAAACGCGCACGCCCACCTCCCGGAGCAGTCGGCGCTCGCCTTCGTCGGCTTCACGGAGACCGAGGAGCACGACTCGCTGCGGTAGGACGGCAGGAAGCGGCCAGGCAGCGCTGTCGAACTCAGGCCTGGCGAGCCCGAGAGCCGCCGCGAGCGGCATCCCATGAACGTTTCCGCTCGGACTGGTCTCGGGCGTGTTGATGTCCGAGTGCGCGTCGATCCAGAGAACGCCGCCAGGTCCGTGCACCGAGGCCAGGCCTCCGAGAGTCCCGAGCGCGACCGAGTGGTCCCCACCCAGCACGAGCGGTATTGCCCCAGCGCTCGACTCCTCGACGACCTTCGCGGCGATCCGCGCGCAGGTCTCCTTGATCTCGGGCAGGAACCGTGCACGCTCGTCGTGAAGTGCCGTGGCCTCGGGAACGGCCGTCTCGACGTTCCCGTGATCTCGAACGTGGTACCCGAGGCTCTGGAGCCGCTCCTCCAGGCCGGCGTACCGAATTGCGGATGGGCCCATGTCGACCCCGCGACGACCCTGTCCCAGGTCGAGCGCGGCGCCGATGATGGCGATCTCGCGGTTCATCCTCGGAGCCACTGCCGGGAACGCTAACGCCAACCGCGGCTACGCCGGCCCAGGCAGTGTCGAGACCACCCGCCGGCGCAGCCGGCCTTCGGCCCTCAATCGCATCGCCAGATAGGCGGGGCTACACTGATACGCCGCGGCGAGGTAGCTCAGTCGGTAGAGCACACGGCTGAAAACCGTGGTGTCGCCGGTTCGATTCCGGCCCTCGCCACTCGAGAACCTAGCGGCCGTTCGAGCCGGCATCGGCCGATTCATGAGCAGCCGTCGAAATGACGGCCGCTCGCGTGTTTCCAGAGTGCTAGTCGCTTGGCGCATCCTGCACGGTGATGTCGCCACCGACCATCTCGAGATAGACGGCCGGAGCGCTCGGGTCATCCGCAGGCGGGCAGACGTCCGGGAAGCCAGCGGGCCAGACGGCAGTCGGCGGCGAGGCGTAGACGGCACTTGCGAGATCGCGCTGCGAGGCCGGAGAACTCGTCCCGCGATCGACGAAGTGC